>JAJDNJ010000137.1 GCA_022340705.1 Betaproteobacteria bacterium | reverse complement strand
CGCTACGGGCGCGCCTGCGTGCAGCGCTGAGCGCCGGCTAGAGCGGCGGCAGCGCCTCGAGCCGCGCGCGAACCTCGCCGTCGGCGTCGAGCAGCTCGAGCTGGTCGCCCGCAATGCGGTACGCCCGCGTCGCGCCGAGCGCCTTGAAGTAGGCCGTCTCGAAGGCCATCGCCGCCGGCGGTCCGGCGCGTCGCGTCGCGGCGATCGGGCCGAACTTGAGCGCCGTGCCGGCCGATTGGTACGCGCCGGCAAAGCTGTTCACCCCACTGTAGCCGGTCGCGCGCTTTTTCTGCGCATCGAGACGCAGGTGCGCATCGCGCCCGCCCTTGAGCGGCTTGAAGGCGGCCCCGCCCGCCTCCCGGACGTTCCACACCGTGCCGACGAGCGGCGCCGGCGGACCGCCGCTGCCCGCGCAGGCGGCAAGCAGCAGCAGGGCGAACACGGCGATCGTCCAGCGCGCGGCGTGCGCGATCGGCTCTGGCTTCATACACGGGGTCTCCGGATTACCGCAGGCTGCGGCGCGCGAAGCATAGCCGAGCGCCGGGTCCCAGGGCAGAAGTTTCAATCGAACAGGGAAAGCGCTTCGGGAGCGGCTTCGGCCGGCCGCGCCGCGGCGGCCGGCAGGAGCGCGCCGACGCGCACGCCGAGCAGGCGCAGGCGGCGCTCGAGCGGCACCCGCTTGAGGCAGGCGCCGGCCGCGCGCCGGATCGCGCGCGCCTCGTCCGTGTACGACTCGAGCGTGTGGTCGCGCGTCAGCGTGGAGAAGTCGTCGTAGCGCAGCTTGATGCCGATCGTGCGCCCGACGTAGCCCTTGCGCTGCAGATCCGCGGCGACCTGCTCGCACAGCGCAGTGAAGACCTCGGACAGCCGCTCCCGGTCGCGCACCGGGTGCAGGTCGCGCTCGAAGGTGGTCTCGCGGCTCATCGACTTCGGCTCGCGCCGCGTGACCACCGCGCGCGCGTCGCGCCCGTGCGCGGCATCATGCAGCCAGGCGCCGGTGGCGCGGCCGAAGCGCTCGACCAGGCGAGCGGGATCGAACTGCGCGAGCTCGCCGATCGTGTGGATGCCCATGTCCTTGAGGCGCGCAGCCGCCTTTGGCCCGATGCCGTTGATCCGGCTCGCGGGCAGCGGCCAGATGCGCGTCGGCAGGTCCGCGAGGTCGATCAGCGTCAGCCCGTCGGGCTTGTCGAGCTCGGAGGCGAGCTTGGCGAGCAGCTTGTTCGGCGCGACGCCGATCGAGCAGGACAGACCCGTCGCTTCACGCACGGCGCGCTTGAGCGCCAGCGCGACGCTGCGTCCGCCATCGGCGGCGACGCCAGGCAGCGCGCTCAGGTCGATGTAGATCTCATCGATGCCACGGTCTTCGACCGTCGGGGCGCTCGCGCGCACCGCCGCCTTGAACAGGCGCGAGTACTTGCGGTACTCGTCGAAATCGGTCGGCAGGAGCACCGCCTGCGGGCACAGGCGTGCGGCGCGCGCAAGCGGCATCGCCGAATTCACGCCATAGGCGCGCGCTTCGTAGGTCGCCGTGGTCGACACGCCGCGTCCGGCGTAGTCGGCCAGGCGCGCGAAGCGCAGGCTGCCGTTCGCGAGCGGCTCCGGCTGGTAGCGCCGACCGCCGCCGATCACCACCGGTTGGCCGCGCAGCTCGGGATAGCGCAGCAGCTCGACCGAGGCGTAAAACGCATCCATGTCGAGGTGTGCGATGCGTCGTATCATCGCGCCTGCTTGCTGGGCCGGATACGGCGCCAGCGCCTCACGCCCGTCCGTTTCGGTGACCGCCATGAATCTTGCCCAGTCCCTCCGCTCGCTGCCGCTCGTCATTATCGCCGGCCTCACGCTGCTCTGCGTCGGGTTGCCGGCGCAGGCCCAGAAAGCCGCGGCACCGGCGAAGCCCTCCGCCGCGGCACAGGCCAAGCTGTCCGAGCCGCTCACCCCGGAGGCGATCCGCGAGCTGGTCGCGCGCATGAGCGACACCGAGGTGCGCAACCTGCTGATCGAGCAGCTCGACCGCGGCAGCGCAAAAGCGGACGCCGACGGCAGCATGAGCGACATGGTCGGCAGCATGGGCGAGCATTCGGCCACCATGCGCAAGCGCGCGGCGGAGATCGTCGGCGCGGTGACCGCGCTGCCCGAGGCGCTGCGCCATGTGTACATGCGGCTCACGGACACGGGCGGGCCGGCGCATCTGCTGTTCATCATCGGCGGGATTCTCGTCATGCTCGCGGTCGGCTGGCTCGCGGAGCAGCTCTTTCGCCGGCTGGTGCGCGCGCCGCTGGAGCGCGTGCACCGGGGCCTCGGAACCAGCTTCGCCGCGGAGGCCTCGCGCGTCGTTCTGAACGTGGCGCTCGAGGCGATCGCGCTGCTGATCTTCTACGCGGGCGCTGCCGCGCTGTTCTTCGCGCTCTGGCAGGGCCACGCAGCGAGCCGCACGGTGGTGCTCGTCGCGCTCGGCGCGGTGGTCGTGTACCGGGCGGTCGCCACGGCGTCGCGCATCCTGCTTGCGCCGCGCGAGCCGGCGCTGCGCCTGCTGCCCTTCGATGACGCGGCCGCGGCGCTGCTGCACGCCGGCGTCGTGCGCTTCATGCTGATCTACGTCATCGGCTTCGGGACTGTGATCGCGTTCCGCGCGCTCGGCGTCGAGGCGGCGGTCGCCGATCTGCTGCAGCTCGTCGGCATGCTCGCGCTGCTCGCCTCGCTGCTCGCCACGACCTGGCGCGCCCGCGAGCCCATCAGCCGGCTGATCCGCGGCGGCGGCGAGCGTAGTGCGCTGGTTCGCCTGCTCGCCGAGGTCTGGCCGATACTCGCCACTGCGTATTTCGTCGCGATCGCTGTTGCGCGGATCGTCGAGATGGTCTCCGGGCCCGTGATGCCCTCGAACGCGGCCATCATCAGCGTGCTGCTGGTCATCGCCCTGCCGATCGCCGACATGGTTCTGTGCCATGCGCTTGCGTCGCTCACCGGGTCACGGGCCGAAGGCGACGCCAGCCCCGGACTGGTCGCGAGCTACGAGGCCGTGCTGCGCCGCGCGATCCACATCGTCGTCCTGGTCGTCGGCTTCCTGGTGCTCGCCAACCTGTGGCAGCTCGACCTGTTCGGGCTCGCACAGCGCAGCCTCGGCGGTCGGATCACCAGCGCCCTGCTCGGCATCGCGGTGGTGCTGCTGATCGCCTATATCGCCTGGGAGATCGTAAACGCGGCGATCGAGCGCCGCATGAAGGCCGAATCCCCGCAGGACGCGGTGACGCCCGCCTCGCGCCTGCGTACCCTGCTGCCGCTGTTCCGCATGGTGCTGCTGGCGACGATCTTCGTCATGGCGACGCTGTCGGTCCTCGCCGCGCTCGGCGTGAACATCGTGCCGCTGCTCGCTGGCGCGAGCGTGGTCGGCGTGGCGATCGGCTTCGGCTCGCAGACCCTGGTGCGCGACATCGTCACCGGCGCCTTCTTCCTGGTCGACGATGCGTTCCGCCTCGGCGAGTACATCGAGGTCGGCAGCACCAAGGGGCGGATCGAAAAGATCACCGCGCGGGCGCTGTTCCTGCGCCATCACCGCGGCCAGCTGAACGTGCTGCCCTACGGCGAGATCCGCCAGCTGAAGAACAACAGCCGCGACTGGATGATCATGAAGCTGGAGTTCCGCCTGACCTACGACACGGACCTGGCGCTGGTGAAGAAGATCATCAAGAAGATCGGCGCCGAAATCTCTGCCGATCCGGAGCTCGGCAAGGATCTGCTCGAGCCGCTCAAGTCCCAGGGCATCTACTCGACCGAGGACAGCGCGCTCGTCATCCGCGCGAAGTTCATGGCCAAGCCGGGCAGCACGGTGTTCATGATCCGGCGCGTGGCCTTCGACAAGATCCTGAAGGCGTTCAAGGAAAACGGCATCAAGTTCGCCCACCGCCAGGTCACCGTGCTGGTGCCTGGCTCGGAGGACGAGGCGCTCGCGGCCAA
The DNA here is from genome assembly GCA_022340705.1 of Betaproteobacteria bacterium. Classification (GTDB taxonomy): domain Bacteria; phylum Pseudomonadota; class Gammaproteobacteria; order Burkholderiales; family SG8-39; genus SG8-39. The sequence goes on along the minus strand of JAJDNJ010000137.1, from coordinate 20,407 downwards.
GGCGGCGGCCGGTGCCGCGGCGATTGCCGCAGCGCAGACCGAGGGCAAGTCGGGCGGCTGATTCGCCTCAGCGCGCAGCGCGCGCGCCGAGCGCCGCCTGCGCCGCCTCGAGCCCGCCGTGCCCGTACGGTACGCCGGCGTCGCGCAGCGCGAGCTCGATCGCAGCAAGCGCGCCGAGCAGCATCGGCTCGTTCAGGTCGCCCATGTGGCCGATGCGGAACACCCGTCCCTGCAGCGTGGTGAGCCCGCGCCCGAGCGCGACGCCGTAGCGCGCCTCCGCGATGCTGCGCACCCGGTCGGCGTCGTGGCCCTGGGGCATCAGCACTGCGGTCAGCGAGTCGGAGGCGAACGCGCGCTGGCGCGGAAAGACTTCGGGCCCGCCGCCCGCCGCCCAGGCGTCGACGCAGGCGCGCGTCGCTTGCGCGAGGCGCCGGTGGCGCGCGAACACGTTCTCCAGCCCCTCTTCCTCGAGCATGTCGAGCGCCGCTGCCAGGCCGAAGAAGAAATGCATCGGCGCGGTGCCGACGAACGAAACCTGGCGAGCGTCCTTCACCATGTTGCGCCAGTCGAAGTAGCGTCGCGGGTTGCGCGCGGCCTGCGCCGCCGCGAGCGCCTTGTCGCTGGCCGCGGTGAACGACAGGCCGGGCGGCAGCATGAGACCCTTCTGCCCGCCGCCGACCGCGAGGTCGACCTTCCATTCGTCCATGCGGAAGTCGTACGAGGCGAGCGAGGAGATCGTGTCGACCAGGAAGAGCGCCGGGTGCCCGGCGGCGTCGATCGCGGCGCGCGCCTCGGCGACCGGATGGCGCATGCCGGTCGAGGTCTCGTTGTGCACCAGCAGTACGGCCTTGATCGTATGCCCATCGTCGCGCGCCAGGCGCGCGCCCAGCGCGCGCACGTCCACCGCTTCGCGCTCGGGGGTGGGCAGGATCTCGACCTGCAGCCCGAACGCTTCCGCGGTCGCGGCCCAATTGCGCGAGAAATACCCGCTTTCGCAGACCACAACCCGCTCGCCGGGCGAGAACAGGTTGGCGATGCTCGCCTCCCAGGCGCCGTTGCCCGAGGCGGCGTAGGCGACAACAGCGGCGCGCTCGGTCTTCAGGATGCGCTTGAGGCGCTCGAGGCAGGCGTCGCGCAGCGCGACGAACTCGCTCCCGGTGAAGTCGAGCGCCGGGCGCGCCATCGCCTGCAGCACGCGCTGCGGGATGTTCGTCGGCCCCGGATGCATGAAGAACTGCCAGCCGCGTACGCCGCTCACGCCTGCCCCCGTCGAAGACCGGCCGGCATCATAGCGAATCGCGCAGCGCGCGTGGCTTCTGTGCTATACTCCGCAGCGCAAGATTTTCAAGCAGTGACGAAGTCCCCTCACCGTCGCGCTCGCTCTACGGGGCGCGGCACCAGTAGCGGTACCCAGTTCCCTACCTTGAGCGTCGTGCCCGGTCGCATCGGCCCGGTTTCGCCGACGCAATCAATCAAGGAAAGCAAACATGGCTACCGGTAAAGTGAAATGGTTCAACGATCAGAAGGGGTTCGGCTTCATCACCCCGGACGAAGGCGGCGAAGACCTCTTCGCGCACCACTCGGAGATCCAGATGGGCGGCTTCAAGTCGCTCAAGGAGAACCAGCAGGTCCGCTACGAGGTCAAGAAAGGCCCCAAGGGGCTTCAGGCGACCGCCATCCAGCCGCTCTAAGTCAGGCAGTTGGACGAAAAAGGCCCGCGCATGCGGGCCTTTTTTTATTTGCCCGCGATGTGCAGGGCCGAAGGCAGCCAGAGCGAGATCGCCGGAAAGGCGATCAGGATGCCGAGGCGCACGATGTCGGCGAGCACGAACGGAATCACGCCGCGGAACAGGGTCGGCGTCGATACCTCGGGCAGGAGCGAGCTGAGCACGAAGAGGTTCATGCCCACCGGCGGGCTGATCAGTCCGATCTCGACGATCACCACGATTAGGATGCCGAACCACACCGGGTCGAAGCCAAGCTGGGTCACCAGCGGGAAGAAGATCGGCACGGTGAGCAGCACCATCGAAAGCTCTTCCATCGCGGTGCCGAGAACCACGTAGATCGCGCAGATCGCGACCACCACCATGAGCGGGTGCACCTTGAACTGATCGATGAAGCTGGTGAGATCGAACGGCAGGCTGGTGAAGTTGATGTAGTTCGCAAACACCAACGCGCCGATCAGGATCATGAACAGCATCGAGGTGGTGCGCGCCGACTCGATCAGCACCTCGCGCAGCACGCGCCAGGTCAGCGCGCGGCGCGCGAGCGCGAAGACGAAAGCGCCAAAGGCGCCGATCCCGGCCCCTTCGGTGGCGGTGAAGATGCCCGCGTAGATCCCGCCGATCGAGACCAGGAACAGCACCCCGACACCCCATATCCCTCTGAGCGCCTCGAGCCGCTCACGCCAGGACGAGCGCTCGCCCGCCGGCCCGGCACTCGGATCGCGCCAGACCACCCAGCGCACCGCCAGGCAGAGCAGCGCCGCGGCAAGGATTCCCGGGAAGACGCCGGCCGCGAATAGGCGCCCGATGTTGGTCTCGGTGATGATCCCGTAGATCACCATGATGGTCGATGGCGGAATCAGGATGCCGAGCGTGCCGCCGGCGCAGATCGAGGCCGCCGAGAGCTTGTCCGAGTAGCCGAGCCTGCGCATCGGCGGATAGGCGACCTTCGACATCGTCGCCGCGGTCGCGATCGACGAGCCGCAGATCGAGCCGAAGCCGGCGCAGGCCACGACCGTCGACATTGCCAGCCCGCCGCGCCAGTGGCCGATAAAGGTATAGGCCGCGCGGAACAGCTCCTGCGACATGCCGGCGCGCGACACGAAGTTCCCCATCAGCACGAACAGCGGGACCACCGAAAGTTCGTAGTCGATGCCGGCGGCGAAAGTGGTCTGCGCGAGCTGGTTGAACGCGGCATGCATGCCTCGCGTCAGCGCAAAGCCGCCGACGCCGACGATCAGCATCGCGAAAGCGATCGGAATGCGCGCGAACGCGAGCGTGAGCAGAATGCCGAAGGCGATGAGGGTCTCGGTCACGGGCCGTCGAAGCTCAGGCCGAGGTCCCGCCGCCGTGGCTCGTGTCGCGCGCCACGCGCGCGCCGCGCAGGTAGTCGAGCGCCACCGCGAACGCGGCGATCGAGGCGAGCGCCGCCATGACCGCGAAGGCCCGCGTGAACGGGCCGTGCGGGATGTGCAGCGTCATGGTGACCTCGTTGGTGTGCATGTGGCTCGCCGAGAGGATCCAGAGCTGCCAGGCGATCACCGCGAGCACCGCAGCGCTGATGAGGCCGACGACGATGCGCTGCCCGCGCATTGCGGTACGTGGGACGAAGTGATCCATGATGTCGATCACGACGTTGCCCTCGCGTGCGGTGACCAGCGGCAGTGCGCCGAAGATCAGCACGCCCATCATGAATTCGGTGACCTCGTAGGCGCCGTAGATCGGGTGGGTGAACAGCTTGCGCCCGGACACGTCGAAGAAGGTGAGGACCATCATCGCCCCGAGGTCGGCGGCGACGATCGTCCCCAGCACCCAGCCCGCCCAGCGCCCGATGGGGCCGGGAAAGATCGCGTCCTCGCCGGGTATTCGAAACCGCATGTCGACGATGCCAAACGCAAAACCGCCGCAGGTCCGGCACAGCCGGCGCCTGCGGCGGCTCTATGCGCTACTTGCCGGCCGCGACCCGGGCGACCTCGGCACGGAAATACTTGATCGTTTGCTTGCCGTCGATGCCCATCGCGTCCATCTTGGCCGCGTAGTCGGCCTCGAGCTTCGCGGTGAGCTTGGCGAGCGCAGCGACAAACTCGGGCGACATCGGCTTCATCACGCCACCCGCCTCCTTCTTCGCCTCGAGCCCTTCCTTGTCGGCGCGGTCCCAGCCCGCGCCCGCGAGGCGCGCGAACTTTTCACCCGAGACCTTCATGATCGCGGCCTGGTCGGCCTTCGACAGGCCAGCGAACTTGTTCTTGTTGACCGCAAACCAGAACGAAGAGCTGTACAGGCCGCCTTTGACGTAGGTCGTGTACTTGACGATGCCCGCGATCTTGAAGCTCTTCAGAGACTCCATCGGGAAGGTGATGCCGTCGGCAATGCCGGCAGACAAGATCTCGAAGGACTTCGGTGCCGGCTGGGTGATCACCACGCCGCCGAAGGTTTCCACGATCGCACGCGGCACGTCGCCGCCGACCCGGATCTTCTGCCCCTGCAGGTCCTCGGGCTTGAGGATGAACTTGCTGCGGTGATGCATCATGCCCGGGCCGTGCGTCATCACGCCGAGCAGGTGGACGTCCTTGTGGATGCCCGCCTTCTCGATGTACTTCTTGTGCGTGCGCCAGAGCGCAACACCATTGTCGACCGCGGTGTCGCCAAGCTGGGGCAGCTCGGCGATCAGGTAGGGCATGAAGCGCTCGGGCTGATAGCCGTAGGTCGACCAGGCCACGTCGACCTGGCCGTTGATCACCGCGTCGTAATGCTGGTTCGGCGCAGCGATCGGCTTGGGCAGCATCTGGATGCGCACCCGGCCGTTGGTCGCCTTCGCCACCTCGTTTGCCCAGGGCACCATGATGTACTTCACGATCGGGTGCGCCGGCGGCACCCAGTTCGACATCGTCAGCACCGTGGTGTCCGACTGCGCCGGCAACGCGAACCCGCCGAGCAGCCCGGCGGCCGCTAGTGTGATTGCTGCTTTCCTCATCTCCGTCTCCTCCCTGGGTTTGAGATCGGTTGGAACCTTGCCTGCTGGTGGCCCCGCCCGGATCGAGCGCACCTATAGTAGCGAATTGGGCCGATGTACGCAGGTCCAATCGCTGCGACGGCGCTCAGCGCCCGCGCCCGGCGAGCAGCTCGATCAGCATGGTCGGCTCGGCGCCCTCGGGGCGCTGCACCTTGATCATCCGGTAGAGCTCGGCCGCGCTGCGCGCCATCGGCAGCGGCACCCCGGCCTCGCGCGCCACCGCGCCGGCATTCTCCAGGTCCTTGAGCAGCGTCGCGACGTCGCCGATCGGAGGATCGTAGGCACGCCGCGCGATGCGCGGCCCGAACACCTGCAGCGGCACCGAATCGGCGAATCCGCCCTTCAGCGCCTCGGGCAGCTTCGCCGCGTCCACCCCTGCGCTTTCGGCGACACGGATGGCTTCGGCCAGCACCGGGAACAGGCAGCCGACGATGATCTGGTTGCACAGCTTCGTCGCCTGCCCCGCCCCCGCACCGCCCATGAGGGTGAAGCGCGCCGAAAGGTGAGCGACGGCCGCTTTCGCGCGCTCGAAGTCTTCCACCTTGCCGCCGGCCATGATCGCGAGCGTGCCCTGCTCGGCGCCGACCACCCCGCCCGAGACCGGCGCGTCGATCAGCCCCATGCCGAACTCCTTTTCGAGGCGCGCGGCGTAGGCGCGTGCCGAGGCCGGCGCGATGCTGGAAAAATCGACCACCAGCTTGCCCTTGGCGCCGCCCGCAGCGACACCCTGGGGACCGAACAGCACGGCCTCGGCCGCCGTCTGGTCGGTGACGCAAAGCATGACGATGTCGGCGGCGCGTGCGACTTCGGCCGCGGAAGACAGCGCGCGCGCGCCCTTGTCGATCACCGGCTTGAGCTTTTCGGGCGAGCGGTTCCAAACGCTCACCGCGTAGCCCGCCGCCAGCAGGCGCAGCACCATTGGCTTGCCCATCAGGCCGACGCCGATATAGCCCAGTTTCGGCTTCTCGCTCATGTCTTGCCTCCTCCCCGATGTGTGACCGCGCCGCGAAACGCGGAGCCGACCTGCGCGGCGTATTTTTCCAGGACGCCCGACAGCCGGCGCGCGCGCGGCGCCTTCCAGCGCTTGCGGCGGCGCGCGAGCTCGGCCTGCGGCAGCTCGAGCGTGAGCTGGCGGCGCTGGCAATCGATCACGATGCGATCGCCGTTCCTCACCCAGGCAAGCGGTCCGCCCGCGGCCGCCTCGGGCGAGACGTAGCCGACCATCATGCCGCGCGTCGCCCCCGAAAATCGCCCGTCGGTGAGCAGCGCGACCTTTTCGCCCATGCCCTGCCCGTAGATCAGCGCGGTGACGCCGAGCATCTCGCGCATCCCCGGCCCGCCCTTCGGCCCCTCGTAGCGGATGACGAGCACGTCGCCCGCGGCGTAGGCACGCCGGCGCACGACCTCGGCGCAGGCCTCTTCCGAGTCGAACACCCGCGCGCGGCCCTCGAAACGCATCGCCTTCAATCCGGCGACCTTGATCAGCGCGCCGTCGGGCGCGAGGTTGCCCTTCAGAACGACGAGTCCGCCCGTGGCGAGGAGCGGTTCGCGGCGCACCACCTCGCCGTCGGCGCCTGGGTGATCGCGCAGCGCGTGTTCCAGCTTCGTGCCGTAGATCGTGAGGCAATCGCCGTGCAGCACACCGCGTTCGAGCAGCGCCTTGAGTACCGCGTACACGCCGCCCACGGCGTGCAGGTCCTTGGCGAGAAAGCGTCCACCCGGCTTCATGTCGGCGATGAGCGGCGTGCGGCGCGAAACTCGCGCGAGATCGTCGAGCGAGAAGCGGATGCCCGCCTCGTGCGCGATCGCGGGGATATGCAGCCCGGCGTTGGTCGAGCCGCCGGTGGCGGCCACCGCGGCGCAGGCGTTTTCCAGGCTCTTCCGGGTGACCAGCTCGCGCGGCCGCGGGCCGCCGTTCTTGAGCAGGTCCATCGCGACGCGCCCCGCCTCGCGCGACTGAGCGATGCGCGCGTCCGCGACCGCCGGCATCGTCGCCGAGCCGGGCAGCGCGAGTCCGAGCGTCTCCGAGACCATCGCCATGGTGTTGGCGGTGAACTGCCCGGGACAGGATCCGAGACCCGGCAGGCAGACATGCTCGAGCTCGTCGAGATCCTCGGGCTGCAAATCGCCCGCCATCACCGCGCCGACCGCCTCGTAGGTGTCGAGCACCGTGACGTCGCGCCCGCGCCACTGCCCGGGCAGCGCCGCGCCGCCGTAGACGAACACCGACGGCAGGTCGAGGCGCACCATCGCCATCATCATGCCGGGCAGCGTCTTGTCGCAGCCGGCAAAGGCCACCAGCGCGTCGTAGGCGTGCCCGCGCGCGACCGCCTCGACGCCGTCGGCGACCAGCTCGCGCGAAGGCAGCGAGTAGCGCATCCCGCCGTGGTTCATCGACATCGAGTCGGCGACTGAGGCGCAGGCGAAATCGAACGGCACGCCGCCTTCGGCACGCACGCCCTCGCCCGCCGCCTGGGCGAAGTGGCCGAGCAACGCGTTGCAGGGCGTGTTGCGCGCGTCGGTCGAGGCGATGCCGACGAAGGGTTGGCCGATCTCGGCGTCCGACAGGCCGAGTCCGCGCAGGAAGGCGCGGTGCGGCGCACGGTCGAGCCCCTCGACCGTCACGCGCGAGGGCAGGATCGGGATCACTTTCTTCGGCTTGCGGCGGGACGCGGACACGGGGCGCTTATTCTATGTCTGGCCGCCCGGGAAACTCCGATTAAGTCCCCGACTTGCTCGGAGTTTCGTCTGACTTCGGGGGATCACAAGGGGCGGAGCCCCCTTGTTCCGACTATTCGTGCACCACGCGCCGCACCACCGCGCCGAGCGTGAGCCCCTGCACCAGAATCGAGAACACGACGATCACATAGGTGACCGCGATCAGCAGCTCACGCCCCTCGCCGCCCACCGGCAGGCTGAGCGCGAGCGCGACCGAGATGCCGCCGCGCAGCCCGCCCCAGGTCATCACGGTGACCGCGCCCGGCGTGAACCGGCGTCGGCGTCGCATGAGGAGCACGGGCAGACCGACGCTGATCCAGCGCGCGAGCAGCACCACCGGAATCATGAGCAGCCCCGCGACCAGGGTCTCGCCGCGGAAGCTGAGCACCAGGATCTCGAGTCCGAGCAGCACGAAGAGCACCGCGTTCAGGATTTCGTCGACCAGCTCCCAGAATGTGTCGAGGTGCTCGCGCGTCGTATCGCTCATCGCGAGGCGCCGCCCCCGGTTTCCGATGAACAGGCCCGCGACCACGATCGCGATGGGCCCCGAGGTGTGCAGCGCCAGGGCGAGCGAATAGCCGCCCATCACCAGCGCGAGCGTGAGCAGCACCTCGACCTGGTAGTTGTCGACGCTTTTCAGCATCCAGTAGGCGAGCGTGCCGAGTCCGAGGCCGAGCAGCAGACCGCCGACCGCCTCGACCACGAACAGCGCGGCGATGCTGCTCGCCGAGACGTCGACCTCGCGCGTCGCGATTTCGAGCAGGGCGAGGAATATCACGACGCCGACGCCATCGTTGAACAGCGATTCGCCCGTGACCTTGATCTCAAGGGTCTTCGGTACCTTCGCGCTCTTGAGAATGCCGAGCACCGCGATCGGATCGGTCGGCGAGATCAGCGCGCCGAACACCAGGCACCAGATATAGGGGGGCGAAAAACCGACCAGCGGCAGCAGGACGTACACCGCGCTCCCCACCAGCAGGGTGGAAAGCAACACGCCGGCGGTCGCAAGCGTGCCGACGACGAATTTCTGCCGCGCGAGCTGGCTCAGGTCGACATGCAGCGCGCCGGCAAATAGCAGGAAACTGAGCATGCCGTGCATCAGCGCCTGGTTGAAATCGATTCGCGCGACCACCTTCTCCGCCCAGGCGCGCACGTCGTAGCCCACCGTGCCCGCCCCGATCAAGCCGAGCGAGATGAGCAGCGCGATCAGCATCACGCCGATCGTCGTCGGCAGGCGCAGCAGGCGGTAATTGGCGTAGGCAAACAGCGCGGTGAGCGAGACGAGCAGCGAAATGACCTGCAGGATCGTCACGGCGGCAGGCCTCGCTCAGCTCGGAAAATGCGCGTCCAGATCCGCGATCTGCGCGGCGTCGAGCAGCCGCGTCGGGCGACCGCCGAGCAGGAAATAGAGCTTCGCGGTCTCCTCCATCTCCTCGGCATTGTAGACCGCGTCTTCGAGCGACTTGCCGGCGACCACCGGGCCGTGATTGGCGAGCAGCACCGCATGGTGCTTGCGCGCTTTCTCGCGCACCGCTTCGGCGAGCGCGCGGTCACCGGGCCGGTAGTACGGCACGAGCGGCAGCTGCCGGATGCGCATCCGGTAGTAGGCCGTGATCGGCGGCAGCACGTCGCGCGGATTGTCGTGCACCAAGCAGGACAGCGCGACGCAGTGCGTGCAGTGCAGGTGGACGATGCCCTGCGCGCCCGGGCGCTCCTGGTACATCGCCAGGTGCAGGAAGGCTTCCTTGGAGGGCGGATCGCCGGCGACGTGGCTGCCGCTCGCGTCGACCTTGGCGATGCGCGCCGGATCGAGCCGCCCGAGGCAGGAATTGGTCGGCGTCACCAGCAGCCCGTCGGGCAGGCGCACCGACAGGTTGCCCGAGCTGCCGTGCGCGTAGCCACGCGCATAGAGCGAGGTGCCGAACATCACCAGCGCTTCGCGCAGGTCGTTCTCGCTCATCCCAGCACCTCGAAGGCGCGCGTGAAGAAATCGGGGCCGCCGAAATTGCCCGACTTGAGCGCGAGCAGGAACGGCTCGCCGCCGACCGCCGCCGTCCACGGCACGCCGGGTGCGATTTCCGGACCGATCGCGAGCGCGCGCACGCCGAGCGCCTCGACGACCGCGCCGGAAGTTTCACCGCCGGCAACGACGAAGCGGCGCACGCCGGCGGCGGCGAGCTCGGTCGCGATGCGCCGGAAGGCGTCCTCGACCAGCTCGGCTGCGCGCTGCTGGCCGAGCGCGTCGCGCGCCTTCGAAACCGACTCGGGCGGCGCCGATGCATAAATGAGGATCGGTGTCGCGCCGAGCTGCTTGCGCGCCCAGGCGAGTGCGGCATCCAGATGCGCGCTGCCCTCGGCGAGCGTGACGGGGTCGAGCTGGAAGCTCGGGTAGCGACGTCGTACGGCCTCGATCTGGCCGAGCGTCGCCTGCGAACAGCTGCCCGAGAGCACCACGCCGGGGCCGTCACGCTTGGGCAGCAGAGACTGCGGGTCCCTGCGCGCGAGGCGGCCCTGCTGCGCGAGCACGCGCGCGAGGCCCATGCCGAGCCCGGCGCCGCCGGTGGTGAGCGCAGCATCGAGAAACGCCTCGCCCGCGATCACCAGGTGCTCATCGCGGGTGGCGTCGACGATCGCGTGACGCCGTCCCGCGGCGCGCAGCTCGGCCGCGCGCTTGCGCAGCGCGTCGACACCCGCCTCGATGTCGGCGCTGGACAGCAATCCCACCGAGCCCCGCGTTTGTGCACCGAGCACGCGCACGAGATTCGCGTCGGTCATCGGCGTGAGCGGGTGGTTCTGCATGCCGGATTCCGACAGCAGCCGATCGCCGACGAACAGGTGGCCGAGGTAGACGGTGCGTGCATTGCGCGGATAGGCCGGCGTCGCCGGCGCGAAATCCGCGCCGAGCGCATCGAGCAGCGCCTCGGTCACGGGGCCGATGTTGCCGCGCGATGTGGAATCGAAGGTCGAGCAGTACTTGAAGTAGACGCGCTCGGCGCCGCGCGCCTGGAGCCAGTGCAGTGCGGCGCGCGACCAGGCCACCGCCTCCTCGGCCGGATTGGTCCGCGACTTGAGCGCCACCACCACCGCGTCGGCCGCGGGAATCTCGAGCGCGTCGTCCGGCACGCCATTGACCTGCGTGACCGAAAGTCCCTCACGCGCGAGCGTGACGCCGAGATCGGTCGCGCCGGTCAGGTCGTCCGCGATGCAGCCGATCAGCATGCGCGGATCATACCTGCGGCTCGAATTCGTCGACCGTGACGCGCAGCCTGGTCATGCCATCGCCGGCGCGCCGATCTGCGCGATCACGGCGCGCGTGATGTCGGCGGTGCCGCTTTGCCCGCCGAACTCGATCGGCCGCAGCGTCCCGGCGGCGAACGCCGCGTCGACCGCCCGCTCGAGCAGCCCGCCGGCCTCAGCGAGCTTCGCGTCGGCGTGCTGCGCGCCGAGCCAGTCGAGCATCATCGCCGCCGAGAGCAGCATCGCGGTCGGATTGGCCTTGCCCTGGCCGGCGATGTCGGGCGCGGAACCGTGCGCCGGCTGGAACAGCGCGTGGCGCTCGCCGATATCGCCCGAAGGCGCCATGCCCATTCCGCCGACGAGCCCGGCCGCGAGGTCGGAGAGGATGTCGCCGAACATGTTCTCGGTCACCATCACGTCGAAGGTCCAGGGCTTGATCACCAGGTTGAGCGCGGCGGCATCCACGTAGGCGCAGTCGGTCGCGAGCTGCGGGAAAGCGCGCGCGCGTTCTTCGAAAATCCTGCGAAAGAAGGCCATCGAGGTGAACACGTTGGCCTTGTCGACGCAGGTCACGCGCCCGGGTCGCCCGCGCTGGCGGCGGCGCTCGCCCAGGCGCAGCGCGAAATCGGCGACGCGCGTGCTGCCAGCGCGCGTGATGCGCATGGTGTCGCGCACCTCGCTGTCGCCACGCACGTCGGCATTGCCGCGTGCGAAGAAAAGTCCCTCGGTCTGTTCGCGCACCAGCACCAAGTCGATCTCCGCGGCGCGCGGGCTGGACAGCGGGCTCGGCAGCCCTTGCAGCGCGCGGACCGGGCGCACGCCGGCGTACAGCTCGAAGTGCAGGCGCAGGTCGAGCTGCGGCGCGATCTCGGTGCCGTCGGCGTGGCGCACGTTGGGCAGCCCGCCCGCACCGAACAGCATGGCGTCGGCGCGCTCGCAGGCGCGCAGCGTCGCCTCGGGCAGCGCGCTGCCCGTGCGCTGGAAGCAGGCGGCGCCGAGCGGATGCTCCTCGAAGGCGAGCGCGAATCCTCCCACGCGGGACTCGAGCGCACGCAGCACCTCGAGCGCGGCCGCGCTGACCTCGGTTCCGATGCCGTCGCCCGGCAACACCGAGATGCGCAACGAAGAATGCCTTGTCATGCGTTCATGCTCCTCATATCCCTTGTAGCTGAAAGCGTTCGAAAATCTCAACCAGCTCGCGGCTCGCGCGCTCACGGTGCGCGCGGTTCGCGGCCGCGGCGCCGGCCGCGTCGCCGGCGCGAATGCGCTTGACGAGCGCCTCGTGCTCGCGCGTCGAGGCGACCGGACGCGGCCGCAGGCGCAACGTGAACCGGCGCGCGCGATGTACGCGGTCCGCGTAGCGCAGTGCGGCTTGCACGAGCAGCGCGTTGCCGGAAAGCTCGACCAGCTGGCGGTGAAAGCGTGCATCGGCCTCGGCCCAGGCATCGAGATCGTCGGCATCCAACGCGCGCGCCATGTCGCGGGTCGCGCGCTCGAGCGGACGCAGCTCCGCCGCCGCCGGGCGCCGGCGCGCCGCGAGCTCAGCGGCAGCCGATTCGAGCGCGGTCAGGACCTCGTAGAGCGCGCGCATGTCCTGTGCAGACAGCGGGAGCACGCGCATGCCGTGGCGCGAGATCAGCTCGACGAGGCCCTCGTCGTGCAGCCGAATCAGCGCCGCTCGCACCGGCGTGCGGCTGATGCCGAGCTCGATGGCAAGCGCCGCCTCGAGCACCTGGTGCCCCGGCGCCCAGACGTTGTCGAGGATGCGCGCGCGGATTTCGCGATAAGCGAGATCCGCGCGCGAGCCGCCGCCCTGCGAACCCGCGCGGCTCACCATGTCCAGTGCGCCGGCGGGTGGCCCGCGATCGGCGAGCGGAAGGTCGCAAGGGCATCGCCGATCAGGCAGCCGAGGATCACCGTACGTCGGTCGGCGCCGCCAAAGGCGAGGCTGGAAATGTTCTTGAGCCGCCGGCCGGCCGCCTTGTCGAGATGCGGGCGGCCGAGCTCGCCTGCCTGGAACGCCGCTTCGCACCACGCGACATGCGCGGCATCGGCATCTTCCAGCACCAGCTGCTGCGCGCCGTCGGGCGCGACGCGAATCACGCGGTTCGACACCACGCTCACGATCCACACCCCGCCGTCAGCGTCGAATGCGAGTCCGTCGGGATAGGTGCCGGCGCCGAAACGGGTCACCGTCTCGCGGCCGGAGAGCGCGCCGTCGGTGCCGATGCGAAAGCGCGTCAGGCGCCGGCCGAAGGTCTCGTTCACGTAGAGCCAGTTGCCGTCCGGGCTGGGCAGCGCCTCGTTGGTGTAGCCGAGCCCTTCGGCCACGATGCGCGCGCCGCGCGCGTCGACCAGCGCGATGAAGCCGTCGGCGACGTCCGCGCGGTACGCGGCGGCGCGCGGCCGGCGGCGCGTGCTGACCGTGACCCAGACACGCTCCTGCGCATCCTCGTGCACGAAGTTGGTCGGCGGCAGGTCGACGCCGTCGACCTGCTCGAGAAACGGGCGCAGTGTTCCGTCGCGCGCGAGCCGGAACACCCCGCCCTGCGCCTCTCCCAGCTCGGCGAGGAGGAAACTTCCGTCCCGCCGCAGCGCGATGCCGTTCGGCCGCGGCGTCGCGCCGCCGGGCAGGCGACCGACGTACAGGGCCTGCCGTCCGTCCGCGCGCAGCTCGGCCACGCCGCCGCGCCAGTCTGCCGTATACAGGTCGCCGCGCGCGGTGGCGAGCACGCACTCGGGCCGCGCGAGGCCGGTGCCGACGAAGGTCAGCGCGTCGAGCGCGAGCGGGTCGGTGAATGGGGATCCAGGCATGCGGCAGCGGGATTTACGTATGCGCTAACGTATACGTAAATTCGCCAACATCCGCAAGCCGATGGCCGTTGCGCGCTCAGGACGCCGCCGCGCTGCGCGCGGCGAGCAGCTGCTCGAAGCCCGCCGCGTCGAGCGGCGCGCTGAAGTAATGCCCCTGCCACTCCTCGCAGCCGAGCGCGCGCAGGCGCTCGAGCTGCGCGGCGTTCTCGACGCCCTCCGCGGCGACCGAGAGGCCGAGGCCATGCGCCATGGTCGCGATCGCCTGCACGATCTTGGCGTCTGCCGGATGCGAGTCGAGCTCCTTGAGGAAGGAGCGGTCAATCTTGAGCTTGTCGATCGGCAGGCGGCGCAGGTAGGCGAGGCTCGAGTAGCCGGTGCCGAAATCGTCGATTGCCACGCGCACGCCGAGCGCCGCGGCGCGGCGCAGGGTGTTGATGTTCTCCGGCAGGTGCGACATCAGCACCCGTTCGGTCACCTCGAGCTCGAACCAGCGGCCTTCGATGCGGTTGGCCTGCAGCGCCGCCTGCAGGCGCCCCACGTAGGCGTCGCCCTGCGCGAGCTCGGCGCCCGAGACATTGACCGCGAACCACAGCGGCTCGCCGAAGCGCCGCCGCCAGGCGGCGACCTGCGCCAGGCTGCGCTCGATCGTCCATTCGCCGAGCGCGCGAATCAGGCCGGATTGCTCGGCGGCCGGCACGAAGTCATCGGGCATCACCAGCCCGCGCTCCGGGTGCTGCCAGCGCGCGAGCACCTCGGCGCCGACGATGCGTGCGCCCTGCCCCGGCACGCCGCGCACCACCGGGTGGTAGTGCAGGACGAATTCGTTGCGCGACAGCGCGCCGCGCAGCTCGCTCTCGAGCGCGAGTCGCTCGGCCGCGAGGGCGGCGAACTCCGGCGCATAGAAGCGGTGGGAACCGCGTCCCGCCTCTTTTGCCGCGTGCATCGCCGCGTCGCCGTTACGCAGCAGCGTCGCAGCGTCGCGTGCGTCGTTCGGATACAGGCTGATGCCGATCGAGGCGCCGATCGACAGCGTCCGGCCGTCGATGGTGAACGGGCGCGCGAGCGTGGCCTGCACGCGCTGCGCAGCGGCCGCCGCATCGGCCGGCGTGCGCACGCCGTCCCAGAGCAGCACGAACTCGTCACCGCCGAGACGCGCGAGCATGTCCTCGTGGCGCGCCGTGTTGGCCAGGCGCTCGGCGACCGCGCGCAGCAGTGCGTCGCCGGCCTGGTGGCCGAGCGAATCGTTCACCAGGCGGAACTGGTCGAGATCGACGAAGAGCAGCGCGAGCTTCCCGCGGTTGCGCGCCGCCGCCGCGATCGCGCGCTGGATCCGCTCCGCGAGCAGCGCCCGGTTCGGCAGCCCGGTCAACGGGTCGCGCTTGGCGAGGTACTCGAGCCGCTCCTCGGCCTGCTTGCGCGCGGTGATATCCGCGGCGGTACCGCGGTAGCCCGCGTGGCGGCCGCCGCGATCGAACACCGGCACGCCGCTCATCGACAACCAGATCGCCCGACCGGCCTTGGTCATCACGCGGAACAGCTGGTCGCGGAACGCGCGCGGCTGCGCGTCGCGCTCGGCGAACCAGGCCTGCGCCTTGCGCGCTTCGCCGAGCGGCATGAAATCCACCAGCTGGCGGCCCAGCATGTCCGACTGCGTGTAGCCGAGGACCGCCTCGACACGCTCCGAGAGGTAACTCAGGCGGCCGTCGCTGCCGACTTCCCAGACGTACTCGCCCGCCGCCTCGACCACGTCGCGGAAGCGGCGCTCGCGCTCGGCGAGCGCGTCGCGCGCGCGCCGCATCTCCGAGACGTCGCGCAGCACCGACTGCACGATCAGGCGTCCGTTCTCCAGGTAGGAAATGCTCGCACCCTCGACCACCGCCTCCGAGCCGTCGCGCCGCAGCAGGCGCCGCGTCTCGAACCCGCTCGCCCCCGGCCCGCTCGCGTGATAGCGCATGCGCTCCTGCATGCGCGGGCGGTCGTCGGGATGCACCATGTCCTCGATCCGCATGCCGGCGAGCTGCGCGGGCGTTGCGCGCAGCAGGCGCGCCGCGGCGGGATTCGCGTACTCGACCAGCCCGCCGCTGTGCACGATGATCGCGTCCGGGGACAGCTCGACCAGGGCGCGATAGCGCGTTTCCGCGTCGCGCAGGGCGTGCTCGGCGCGCTTCGCCTCGTCGACGTCCATCGTGATGCCCGAGATTCGCTTCGCGCGCCCGTCGGGCTCGCGCTCGACGACGCGCCCGGTGGCCCGCAGCCAGCGCCACTCGCCCGGCCGCGTTGCGAAGCAGTATTCGGCCTCGTAGACCGGAACCTCGCCCTTGAGCACGTCGGTGAACGCCTTGCGCGCTGCATCACGGTGCTCGGGTCGGATCTGTGAGAGCAGATCGGCGCCGCGCATGATCTCGTCCTTCGGCTCGCGCCCGAAGAGCTCGGCCCAGCGCGCGCTCATGAACAGCCGGTCTGTCGGGACGTCCAGGTCCCAGAGCGCGAGCCGCGCACCGTCGACCGCGAGGTCGAGCCGCTGGCGGGCGTCGGCCGCTGCGGCCTCCGCGGCGCGCTGCAGGCTCACGTCGCGCCCGACCCCGCGGTAGCCGAGGAAGCGGCCCTGCGGATCGACCCGCGGCTCGCCGGAAACGCAATGTATGACCCGCGCACCGTCGGCCGCTTCGCTCGAGAGCTCGAGGTCGAAGAACGGCAGGCGCGCGGCGAGCTGCTCGCGGTGCTCGGCCAGGGCGTCCGGCTCGATGCACACCGGCGCGATCTCCCACAGCCGCTGGCCGACGACGCGCGTCTCGCCGAATAGCGCGGCGACGGGCGCGCCGCCGGCGAGCCAGGTCACGCGGTTCTCGATATCGGTTTCCCAGAACCAGTCGGCCGAAAGCGCGGTCAGGTTGCGAAAGCGCTCGCTGTCGGCACGCAGCACCTCGATCTCGTGCGCGTCGCGCGCGCGCAGCGCGCGCGCCAGCACGTACACCAGCCCCCCGGCGTACAAGGCGAGCGCAATACCGTTCACCGCCGCCGAAGCGTGGCTGTCGAGCGCATCCTGCGCGTAGAGATGTACCGCGCCGAGCAGCGCGCCGCCCAGCGCGAGATAGACGACAATGCCGCGCGACGGCGCGTCGCGCTTCAGCCTCTCCGCAAGCTCGCGCAGCCCGCCCACTGCGCGCTCAGCCCGTCCCGGCGGTCTCGCGCACCGGCGGCGCCACCTTGAGTACCTCGTCGATCGTGGTCAGCCCCGAGGCCACTTTCATCGCGCCGCTCACGCGCAGCGATTTCATGCCCTCGCGATGCGCGAGATCGCGGATCTGGGCGACGTCGGCGCCAGCCGCGACGAGCGACTTGATTGGAGCGGAATAGATCAGGGTCTCGTAGATTCCGATGCGGCCCTGGAAGCCCGTCATGCGGCATTCGAGGCAGCCGACCGGCTTGTACATCGACTGCGGCCGGTTCGACTTCCAGGGCGCAACCAGCGCGTCCCAGGCCGCTTCATCGATCGCGCGGTTGAGCTCGATTTTCTCCTTGCAATGCGGGCACAGCGTGCGCACCAGGCGCTGCGCCATGACCCCATTGATCGTGGCGTTGAGCAGGTACGGCGGCACGCCGAGCTCGAGCAGTCGAGTGATCGACAGCGGCGCGTCGTTGGTGTGCACGGTCGAAAGCACCAGGTGGCCGGTCAACGAGGCCTGCACCGCCATTTCGGCGGTCTCCAGGTCGCGAATCTCGCCGACCATGATGATGTCCGGGTCCTGGCGCATCAGTGCGCGCACGCCGTCGGCGAAGCCGAGGTCGATCGAGCCCTGCACCTGCATCTGGTTGAACGCCGGCTCGACCATCTCGATCGGATCTTCGATCGTGCACACGTTCACTTCGGGCGTGGCGAGGTGCTTGAGGGTCGAATACAGCGTCGTGGTCTTGCCCGACCCCGTGGGGCCGGTCACCAGCACGATGCCGTTCGGCCGCTCGGTCATCTGTCGCCAGCGCAGGTCGTCGTCCTCGGAAAAGCCGAGCTCGCGGAAGTCGCGCACCAGCACCTCGGGGTCGAAGATCCGCATCACCAGCTTCTCGCCAAAGGCGGTAGGCAGCGTCGACAAGCGCAGCTCCACTTCGGCGCCGTCCAAGGTGCGGGTCTTGATGCGCCCGTCCTGCGGACGGCGCTTTTCGACCACGTCCATGCGCCCGAGGATCTTGATGCGGCTGGTCATCGCATTGAGCACCGCCGCCGGGATCTGGTAGACCTGGTGCAGCACGCCGTCGATGCGAAAGCGCACGATGCCGAGCTCGCGCCGCGGCTCGATATGAATGTCGCTCGCGCGCTGCTCGAAGGCGTACTGCCAGAGCCAGTCGACTACGCGCACCACATGCGCGTCGTTTGCGTCGATCTGCTTGTTCGCCGCCCCCAGCTCGACGAGCTGCTCGAAATTGGACAGCCCCGAGCCGGCGCTCGCGGCGCGGTTCGCGCCCTTGACCGACTTGGCGAGGTTGTAGAACTCGGATTGGTAGCGCTCGATGTCCTGCGGATTGGCGATCACGCGCCGGATGCCGAGCTTGAGGATGCCGGAGAGCTCGCGCTCCCACTCGCGCACGAACGGCTCGGCGGTGGCGATCACCGCCTCCTTGGTCGTGACTTGGACCGGCAGCACGCGAAAGCGCGTTGCATAGGCGTTCGACATCACCTCGGTCACGGCCGAAAAATCGACCTTGAGCGGGTCGATATGCATGTAATCCATGCCGACCCGCTTGGCGAGCCATTCGGTGAGCACCTCGAGGGTGAGCTGCTTGTGCGCGGCGCCACCGAGCGGCTTCCAGCGCTGGTCGGCGATGATCACCAGGGGGTGCTGGCCGCCGCGGTAGTAGCGCCGCTCCTTTTTCAGCAGCTCCGCGACGGCGGCGTCGACGAGCTTGTCCTCGACCAGCCAGTCGAGGACTTCTGCGATGGTAAGCCGGTGTTCGGCGACCTGAGGTTGTACGGCGGCCATGCCAAGTGGTTGAGTTTGCGGCATTATGCCTGTCGGTATAGCCATCCCACAATGACGGAATGCCTGAATCCCGCCCGCGCGCCCTCGCCCAGGACGTGAAACTGCGTGAAGTCTGGGCCTGGAGCATGTACGACTTCGCCAACTCCGGGTACACGACGGTGGTCATCACGGCGGTGTTCAACGCGTTCTTCGTCGCTGCGGTCGCGGGCAACGCGCACTGGGCGACCTTCGCCTGGACCGCGGCGCTTTCGGTCTCTTATCTGGCGGTCCTGATCAGCGCGCCGCTGCTCGGCGCCTGGGCCGACGCCCATGCCGCGAAGAAGCGCCTCCTGCTCGCCGCGACCGCGGGCTGCGTCGTGTTCACCGCACTGCTCTACTTCGCCTCGCCGTCGACTCTGGTCCTGACGATCGCCTGCGTGATCGTGTCGAACTTCTTCTTTGCGACCGGCGAAAATCTGATCGCGGCTTTCCTGCCCGAGCTCGCCGACTCGCGCGCCATGGGGCGCGTCTCGGGCTGGGGCTGGAGCTTCGGCTACCTCGGCGGCATCGTCGCCCTCGGCCTGTGCCTGGCCTACGTGTTCTGGGCGCGGGCGCAGGG
Source organism: Betaproteobacteria bacterium (assembly GCA_022340705.1). Taxonomy (GTDB): domain Bacteria; phylum Pseudomonadota; class Gammaproteobacteria; order Burkholderiales; family SG8-39; genus SG8-39. Next base: position 1,327 of record JAJDNJ010000137.1, on the reverse strand, counting down.
CCACGAGGCAGCGCAGTACGTGCCGGTGACCATGCTGATCACCGCGGCGCTGTTCGTGCTCTCGGCGACGCCCACCTTCCTCTGGCTGCGCGAGCGCGCAAGACCGCAGGCCGTCGAGGTCACGGGCGCGCTGCACGAAGCCTGGGCGCGCGTGCACCAGACCATCCGCCACGCGCAGGAATTCCGCGACCTGCGCCGCTTCCTGCTGTGCATCGTGTTCTACCAGGCCGGGATCATGGCGGTGATCGCGCTCGCCGCGATCTACGCCCAGCAGGCGATGAAGTTCACCACCGTGCAGACCATGATCCTGGTGTTCGCGGTGAACTTCTTCGCCGCCGCCGGCGCGTTCGGCTTCGGCTACCTGCAGGACCGCATCGGCCACATGCGCGCCATGGCGCTGGTGCTCTCGGGCTGGATCGTGATGATCGGGCTGGCCTATGTCGCGGTCGACGCCCTGCTGTTCTGGATCGCGGCGATCCTCGCCGGGATCTGCATGGGCTCCGCGCAGGCCGCCGGGCGCGCGATCGTCGGCTACCTCGCCCCGCCCGCGCGCCTGGCCGAGTTCTTCGGCCTCTGGGGCCTGGCGGTCAAGACCGCCTCGATCTTCGGGCCGCTCACCTACGGGCTGGTGACCTGGATTTTCCACGGCAACCACCGCCTCGGCATCCTCGCGGTCGGGGCGTACTTCGTCGTCGGGCTGGTTCTGCTGATCGGCATCGACATCGAGCGCGGGCGGCGCGCGGCGCTCGGTGAGCGCTGATGGCAGCCGCGCGCGCTTCGGTTACGATTTGCTTCCAGGCATAACCCCAGGAGGAGTAGGCCAATGACGATCAAAGTGGGCGACCGCGTTCCCGAAGGCAAGCTGAGCGAGTCGACCGAGTTCGACGCCGCCTGCCCGCTCGCACCGAAGGACGTGAGCGTCGCCGAAGCGGTCAAGGGCAAGAAGATCGCGGTGTTCGGCGTTCCGGGCGCGTACACCCCGACCTGCTCGGCGAAGCACGTGCCGAGCTACCTGCAGAATCTCGACAAGCTCAAGGCCAAGGGCGTCAACGAAGTCTGGTGCGTCGCGGTGAACGACGGCTTCGTCATGGCGGCCTGGGGCAAGGACCAGAACGGAATCGGCAAGATCCGCTTTCTGGGCGACGGCAGCGCGGCCTGGACCAAGGCGCTCGGGCTCGAGCTCGACCTCAACGCGCGCGGCATGGGCACCCGCATGCAGCGCTTCTCGATGCTGCTCGAGGACGGCGTGGTCAAGCAGCTCAACGTCGAAGCCCCCGGCAAGTTCGAGGTCTCGGGCGGCGACACGATGCTCAAGCAGCTCGGCTGA
>JAJDNJ010000121.1 GCA_022340705.1 Betaproteobacteria bacterium | reverse complement strand
CAGTTCGCCCGCCTGGCCTTCGGCCACGGCTTTACCGGTTTCCGGATCGAGAACCTCGATCAGGAAATGGTCCTCCCAGGCGTGCAGCCCGTCCTGCGCCTCGCATTCCACCGCGACGCCCGGCCCCATAACTTCGGACAGTCCGTAGTTGTCGTAGGCGCGCACGCCGAGCCGCACCTGAATCTCGCGACGCATCGCCTCGCTCCAGGGCTCGGCCCCGCACAGCGCCACCTCTAGACTGCCCTTGCGCAGATCGACGCCCTCACGCTCGGCGACCTCCGCGATGTTCAGCGCATAGGAGGGGGTTGCGCAGAGCACGCGCGCACCGAAGTCCTGCAACAGCACGACCTGACGTTCCGTCATTCCGCCCGAAACCGGGACCACGGTCGCGCCGAGGCGCTCGATCCCGTAGTGAAAGCCGAGTCCCCCGGTGAACAGACCGTAGCCGAGCGCGTTGTGCACCAGATCGCCCGGCCGCATGCCGCCGCAGGCGAGCGTCCGCGCCATGAGCCGCGTCCAGGTATCGAGATCCTTCGCGCTGTAGCCGACCACCGTAGGCTTTCCGGTGGTGCCCGACGATGCGTGCACGCGCACGAGCGCCTCGCGTGGTCGCGCGAACAGCCCGAACGGATAGTGATCGCGCAGATCGGTCTTGACGGTGAACGGCAGCCGCGCCACGTCCTCCAGGCTGCGGATATCCTCCGGCTTGACGCGCGCTGCCTTCATCCGCCGTCGGTGCAGCGGCACGTTTGCCCAGGCATTCTTCAACGAAGCGCGCAGCCGGCGCAGCTGCAGCTTCACCATGGCTTCGCGTGGCAGCGTTTCGGCTTCGCGCTCGAAGAAGAACCGCGCGCCGCGTTTCGCCGGTGCGCGGCGATGCAGCTTGGCGTAACGCGTCTGGAGAACGGGCGTCATCGAAGCCTCGTCAGCGGCTGCCGCGCACCGGGAGCTTCGGCAGTGCGAAGCCCTGATTGAACGCCGCCCGCGTCACCAGCATGAACTTCAGGTACCAGCCGGCACTGAGCGCGGCGAGCCCAGCGAAAATTCCCGCGGTGCGCGCAAACTCCGGCAACGCAAGCCCGGCGAGCAGCAGCACCAGCGGCACGATGGTGCCGAGCTGCACCAAGATGCGTCCGGCAGGATTCAGCGTATCGAGGGCGCGCTTCGAGAGGCCGTGCTCGAGGCGCGCACGGTAGCGCGACCACGCCAGCACGCGGGCGACCGCTGCGAGCGCGAAGAACGCGAGCCCGGGCAGTTGCGTGCCGCCCACGAGCGCGCTGGCGGCGAGAAATGCGCCGCCGCCTTCGGCCAGGCCAGTCGTGACGATAAACGCCGTGACGGTCGGCTCGCGCCAGGCCGGGATGCCTTTCGAGGCGCGCAGGATGCGCCCCTGGCAGTACACGAAGCCGAGCGCGACGAGCGCCGCTGCGATGCCGAGCGCGCGCAGTCCGGAACCGAGCGCGGCGATTCCGAAGCCGAACAAAATCACGGCGACCATCGCTTCGCGCGTCATCCACGAGGTCTGCGGATGGAAGAACACGTGGATCGCGCGCAGCTTGCGGCCGATCTCCAGCCAGACCGCGCCGAGGCCCAGGGCGATGCAGGCCATGCCGGCGAGCAGGTAGCCCTGCCAGTCCGGGGTCACCGTGGACGATACCGCCCAGGCGACGAGCAGGCCGGCGCCAGTGCCACCAAGCATGAAATTCGCGGCGGCGCGCTCGTCCCAGTGCAACTGCTGCCAAGGATTGGGGCCGAAGCTCACGCTGCCTTCTCCGGCTTTTTGTCCCACAGATAGTAGAAGCCCGGATCCGTGCCGAGCTCTTCGTGCATGCGGAAGTACTGGTTTTCCGCGAGCAGCTGCGACACGTTGCTCGCCGGATCCTCGACGTCGCCGAAATGCAGCGCCTTGGCGATGCAGGAATTGACGCAGGCTGGGCTCGCCTCCGGGTCGATCCCTGGGGTGAGGCCTTTCTCCAGGCCTGCATCGACACGATCCGAGCAAAACGTGCACTTCGTCGCCACCCCGATGCGCCCGTCGTCGAAGCGCGCCGCCTCGCTCTGAATCGGCCCATCGCCATAGGCGAAGCTCGGCTTGTCGGTCTTGTAGCGCGCCTGATAGGGGCAGGCCACCGCGCAGTACGCGCAGCCGATGCACAGGTCGTAGTCGATCGTCACGATCCCGTCCGCGCGCTGCTTGGTCGCGGTCGAGGGACAGACGTGCATGCAGGGCGGGTCGGCGCAATGCATGCAGCCCACCGGCACGAATACGCGCTGCACCTCGGGATACTCGCCGACTTCCATGTCGAGCACCCGACGCCACTGCACCTCCGGCGGCGTCGCGTTGGTGTGCTTGCACGCCGCAGTACAGGTCTGGCAGCCGACACAGCGCCGCAGGTCGGCGATCATCGCCCATCGGGTCACAGTCGTACCTCCGCGCCCAACAGGTTTTCAATGATCTCGTGCAACTGCACGGCCGCGCATTTTGCGGCCGTGCAGTTGCACGAGACAAAAACGGCTCCTGTATCTCGACGCCGACGGATGTTGGGTCTCACCGCGCTCACCCGACCTTCTTGAGCGACACCCGCACCAGATCTGCCCCGGATCCCGTCGCATCGGTGAGCGCCATCGACATCGGCACGAGCTTGTTCATGCTCGGCATGCCGAAATCCTTCGCGTAGGGCGTAGCCCAGTGCGCGAACTGGCCGAGCAGCAGGAGCGTGTCCGGCCGGATGCCCTGGCGCAGAACCGCCTTCGCGCGCACGCTTGCCTTCGGCGTTGCGATCTCCACCATGTCGCCGTCGGCGATGCCGTGCGCTTCGGCCGCCTGGGTGTTGAGAATCACGCCCTGGTGACCGGCGATGTTGTCCGCGACCTCCTTGATCATCTGCATGCCGACGTTGCCGCCCCAGGCGTACTGCATGCTGCGCGCGGTGAGCAGCCAGAACGGGTAGTCGTCGGCGCGCCCGCCCATGCGGCCCACTTCGTCCTCCCACAGCTTGGGGAAGTCCTTCCACGCCGGCAGCGTTTGGTATTCGGCGAGCTGCGTATCCCACCAGCGCATGTCGTGCTCGTGCAGGCGCTCTTCAAGCTCCCGGCCGACGCGGTAGAGCCGCTCCTGATACGGCAGCTCGAAGCGCAGACCCATGTCCTCGAGCGTGGGCTGCAGGTACCAGTCCACCCTGGGGAAGGGGCGCGTGCGCAGGCCGTTTTCCTTCCACCAGCCGAGGCCATGCGTCTCCTTTCCGCCGGTGAGCTCGGCGCTCGCCGCACGGCACACCGCATCCCAGATCGTCTCGCGGCTATGCACGAGCGTCGTGTCGAGAGAGAAATCCCAGCTCTCGCCGTCGGCCTCGCCCTTGAGCGCGATGCCGACCACGCCCTTGTTGATCGCCGCGTTGTACTTCTCGAGCAGCCCGGAGCGCGCGGCGAGCTCGGTCGCGATGTCGGTGAAATCGCGCGCGTTGACCGCCGGCGCAACGACCGGCTGGCGCAGCGCGAAGCCCTCGTGCTCCCAGAACTGCTCGATGAATTTCGAGCCGCCGATGCGGATGAGCTGCAGGCTCTCGAGGTCGACGGCATCCGGCAGCAGAATGTCGGCAAAATGATTGGTCTCGTCGCGTGTGTACGCGAAGGCGACGACGAACGGAAAACGCGCCATCTTGTCGGAGATGCCGTCGGTGTCCCAGAACGAAATCGCCGGATTGGTGCGGTACAGAAACCAGACTTCGGGCAGCGTCACACGCGGCAGTCCCTTTGGCGTCTGCTCGAGGAACATCCACGAAAAATGCGTCGGGCCGAGCGCCTGGCTCCAGGGCCCGTCCCCCGCGAGCGGCACCATCGTGCGGTAGGCGTTGCGAATGTTGGGCTGCGCCGACCAATGTTCCTTGTCGGTCGGATTGAGCGGGTAGGCCATGAATCCGTCGGGGCCCTTCCTCACGCTCTTGTGGCGCTCGTTGAGCGGCCGGTTGAGGCGCACCGTCGTGCCGAGCGTGCCGCCCACGGTCTCGAGCGCGCCGACCAGTGCGGCGAGCATGGTGCGCGCCCAGCAGGATTCGTAGCCGCCCCAGCCGTTGGTGACGGTCTTGCCCAGGGTGACCGCCACCGGACGGTAGCGCAGCCTGCGACCGTCGACTTCGACCGTCGCGCCGACCTGTGCCGCGTCGAGATATTCGTTCGCGATGCGGCGCATGGTGTCGGCCTTGACGTCGCAAATCCCGCTCGCCCACTCGGGAGAGTAGGGACGCATATGCGCGACGAGCTTGCTGAAGGCGGGCTCGCCGACAAGATCGCCGTCACTGAGGGTCTGGTCGTCGGGGCCGATCTCGATGCTTTCCGCATCGAACGAGCCCTCGAGCGCCGGATCGATGTCGGGGGTGTCGAACGGCACCGCGCACTCGTTCTTCGCGTCCCAAATCAGCGGCTTCTTCGTTGTGCGGTCGCGCAGGTAATAGCCGTTCGGCCCGACCAGATAGGGCGACGAGGTGTGACGCTTGAGAAAATCGACGTCGAGCCGCTCGCGCGGATGCTCGTGCAGCATGACGTGAATCAGCGCAAAGAGGAACGCCGGATCGGTTTTCGGTTTGATCGGGACCCACTCGGCCGAGCAGGCGCCGGTGACCGAAAGATGCGGCTCGACCTGCACGCGCTTGATGCCGCGCTCGCGTGCGTTGGCGTGACGCCAGACGCCCGCGACGCCCCCGGACGCCTCGATGTTCGCGCCGCAGGAAATGTTGTAGTTGCAGTACGGCGTGTCCGCCGACACGGTGAAGCCGCGGTGCCAGAACTCGCCGTAGAGGTGCTCGGAGTGGTAGCACTTCACCCCTTGCCCGGAGCCGAAGCCCATGTCCATCGGTCCCCAGGCAGAAAGAAACGCGGGGAAGCTGCCCATGTACGACTGCGGCGTGCCGCCACCGCCAAAGCTCGTGGCCACGCGCGGATAGCCCGACTCGTCGAGCAGCCCTTTGGCCCGGATCTCGAGTAGCTTCTTCGCTACCGTGTCGAGCGCCTCGTCCCAGGAGATCGGCACAAAGCCCGGATCTTCGTCACGACCTTTCCGGGGGTTGGTGCGCTTCATCGGCGAGCGCACCCGGTTCGGGTTGTACAGCTTCTGCACCAGGCCGTAGGCCTTGACGCAGACCTTGCCGCCGCCGGGATGCACCGGCTCGGCGGCGAAATTCGGCTCGACCTCGGTCGCCACGCCCTGGCCGTTCACCTGGACGGTGAGCAGGTCGGGACCCGCGACGCATTGGTAGCAATACGTCGCCAGCTTGCGCGTGCCGGCATCCGGCGTCTTGGCCGGGTGCTCGACGACTTTCACCGTGCTCAAGTTTTTCACAGCCCGGCCTTCTGCTTCTTCGCAGCGAGACGCTGCTCGGTCTGCTTGACGTCGACCACGAAGCGTCCGTGCCGCCCGCGGCAGATGGTGTCGATCCCGTCAGAGCCACTAATTTCGAAGGTCACCGCGCGGCCCTTCACCTCGACGATCTTGGCCGCGATGGTCACCGTCTGCCCGAGCAGAGTCGCGGCCAGGTGGTCGACTTCGACGCGGGTGCCGACCGAGTCTTCGCCCGGATCGAGGTGCTCGAGCAGCAGCTCGCGGCAGGTCATCTCGATGTCGCGCACCATCATCGGCGTGGCGTAGACGCGCGCAGCCTCGCCCATGAAATCGATGGTGCGCTCGCGATCGACGGGATAGCTGCGGCTCGCGGAAAGCCCCGCGGCAAGCGTGGATTTCATCGGTCCTCCTCGGTGCAACCCGGCCAAGTGTGTGTGCATGCTGCACCGCGCCCGGCGCGAATTCAAGCGTCGGACCGCAGCGTGCCGCGCCCTCGTACAGGGCGCGCGTACAATTCGGTACTCGAAAGCGTATTTGGACGTTAGAACTCCGCCCGGAGCCCTGACTTGATCTCACTCAAGAAACCCGCGGCCCCGCGCGGCAGCGTGCCGGCGTTGCGCGTGCGTGGGGCGCAGACCGCAGATCTCGACCAGGTCGTGGAGATCGATGCCGGGATCACCGGACTGCGCAAAGCGGAATATTGGGGCGAGATCCTGCGCCGCTACGGCGGCGGTCGCCAGCAGCGGTTTTTCCTGGTGGCCGACCGCGGCGGGCGCATCGAGGGCTATGTGGTGGGCGACGTGCGCGACTGGGAGTTCGGCTCCCCGCCCTGCGGCTGGGTGTTCGGCATTGCCGTGCGGCCCGAGGCGCGCCTCGGCGGAATCGCCACGCAGCTGCTCGAGGCGATCTGCGAGGGATTCCGTCGTCTTGGCGTCGACAAGGTGCGCACGCTCCTCGCACGCGACAACCAGCTCGTGCTCTCGTTCTTTCGGAGTCAGGGAATGATGGCCGCGCCTTTCATTCCGCTCGAGAAGGATCTGGATTGAACCGCCGGTGAAGCTGCAGAAGAACACCCATCTCGCGCTGTGCAGCGTGCTGGAGTTTGCGGCGCACCCCGGCGAACAGCTCTCGGCGGCGGAAATCGCTGCGAAGTACCGCATGTCTCCGCACCATCTGGCGAAGGTGCTGCGCGCCCTCGGGCGCGCCGGGCTGGTGCGCGCGGCGCGCGGCGCGGGAGGGGGCTACCGCTTCGCCGGCAACGCACGCCGCGTCACGCTGATGGACGTGATCGGGCTGTTCGAGGACATCAGCGCGCCGAAGGGCGCGCCACGGCGCGCAGGCCGGCGGGCGCGGCCCGAGGCGGGCGCCGCCGCCTACGAGGTCGAGGAGGCGGTCGGGGTGGTGCTTTCCGAGATCGACGAGATCGCCAAGGCGACTTTTCGCTCGATCACGCTTGACACCATGCTGAAGCTGATCGAACGGCGCCGGCGCTGAGCGCCGCGACGGCGATTGTTTCTGCTGGGTTAAGCCGCTTACATCTGGTAGCACACGCTCACGGACGCCGGGGCTGCAGCGCGCGTTAATGGAGACACCTGGAGGTGTCCCATGACCACGACTTATCGGATGACCCTTACGCGCATCGCGACCCTGTTGATCGCGGTCTGGATTGCACTGTCGAGCGCAGGTTGCGCGACCGCGCATTCGGAGGAGCAGGCGCAGGGCTGGAGCCGCGCCGAGCTCGAACAGCTGCTCGCGCCGGTCGCGCTGTATCCCGACCCGCTGCTCGCCCAGCTGCTGATCGCGGCGACTTATCCCGACGAAATCGTCGAGGCCGCGCGCTGGTCGCGCATGCATCCCGAGATTTCCGGCGAGGAGGCCATGCGCGCGGCGGATCCGTTCGACTGGGATCCGAGCGTGAAGTCACTGATCGCGTTCCCCGATCTTCTGTACCGCATGGACGAGAAGATCGACTGGACACGCGCGCTCGGCGACGCGTTTCTCGCCCAGGAGGACGACGTCATGGACGCGGTGCAAAGTCTGCGTCGGCGCGCGCGCCTCGCGGGCAGTCTCTCGAGCGACGCGCATGTCCTCGTCGCCGAGGACGGACCGCGCATCCGGATCGTCTTCGCGTCGCCCTCTGTGATCTTCGTTCCTTACTACGATCCGCGCGTGGCATACGGTCGCTGGTGGTGGCCGACGCACCCGCCGGTGGTCTGGGCCCCGTGGCCCGGCTATCGCTTCGTCCCGCACGCGCCGGGCGTCACGCTGGGCTTCTGGTGGAACACGGGAGTCCGGGTCTCGATCGGCTTCTTCTTCGGCGGGATCGACTGGCCGCGGCGCGAGGTTCAAGTCGTGCGCGTCGACAGCTGGTACGTACGTCACGCGATCGAGCGGCGCGCGCCGCATCGCAAGGTCGTGATCGCGCCGGGGCGCTGGCGCCACGAGCCGACGCGGCGATATGTCGAGCAGCGCCATGCGACGCATGCGCTTCCGCGACCGGCGCCGCAGCGCGAATCACGCCGCGCCGAACTGCGCCAGCCGGATGCACGCCGGCCCGAAGTGCGCACCACCAAATCACGCCGGACCGAGGAGCGCCGCGGGGTGGTGCGGCAGCCCGAGCCACGTCAGATCGAAACGCGCCGGCCGGTGGTGCAGCCGCAGGAGGCGCGGCGACCGGTCGAGCAACGTGCCGAAGGGCGGCAACCGGAGGCTCGCCGCCCGGTGCCGCGCCACAGCGAGACCGCTGCGGCAAAGCGCAAGCCGGACCGCCCCGAGGCGAGCGCCGTGCACAACGCGGCTCCGCCCGCCGCGCATTCGTCGCCACAACGCGAGGCGCGCACACGCGAGGCGCAGCGCGGGCAACAGGAGCGCACGAGGACGCCTCGGCGCGAGGCGCAGGCGCCCTCGCCTCCGGTCCCACAGCGCGAAGCGCAGCCGCAGAACGCGCGGCGCGCCGACCCGCGGCGCGATACCTCGAGCGCGCCGCAGCGCAGCCGGGCGGCGGAGCGCCATGGGCCGCGCGGTTCCGAAAGCGGATCGCAGAACGCCGACGATACGCGCGAGCGCAGGCCGCAGGGCTGAGCGGCACGAGGCCGCGCTCAGAGCGATTGCAGATACGCCGCGAGCGCGGCGAAGTCCTCCTCCGACAACACGTCGACGGTGCTGTGCATGATGCCGACGTTGCGTAGGTAGCGCTGGATCAGCATCAGTTGACGCACGACGTAATCGGCACGCTGCCCGGCAAGACGCGGAAACACGCCGTTACCCTCGGCGTTCTGCCCATGGCAGGCTGCGCAGCCTGTGACGTTGCGTGACGGTACGCCGTTCTCGTATAGCGCGCGGCCTTTGGCGGCGAGCGCCGGATTGGCGGGCGTTCCGACCGGCGGCGGGAGCGCGGAAAAATAACCGGCGAGGGCGTCGATCAGTGCATCGTCGAGCTTGCCGGCGGGCTCCCACATGCGCTCATGCGCCTGGGGATCGTCGCGGAATCCCAGCCGGTAGGCACGTATCTGCCAGGCGAGGTAGGCCTTGCGCTGACCCTGCAGCGCTGGCACGAGCGGAGGATTGTCCCCCGCATTCATTCGATGGCAGCTCAGGCAGCGTTCGGTCGCCAGCGCGGCAGCGCGCTGCGCAACCGAGACATCGTCCGCGCCCCACGCGGTCGACACACCGCACAGGATTGCCAGACAAAACGCCGCCGGACGCGACATCGGCATGGAATCGGTCCTAATTCGACCACGCTAGCGCGCGATGGGACGCGCAGCTTGAGGTAGGTCAAGCATCACCGCGGCATTGGTGCCGGCGGCGCGTTCCCGCACGCGGCTATCATCTGGGCAGCGTCAAGACCACCTGGAACCGACGATGCAGACATCGGACGTCACAAGCCGCGTGACCCGTCTCGAGACCCTGGCCTGCGATGCAGGCTGGCGCAACTACCATTTCGTCAAGCTCGTCACCGAGGACGGCATCGTCGGCTGGAGCGAATACGACGAAGGCTTCGGTGCGCCCGGCGTGAGCGCCGCGATCGAACGGCTCGCGGCGCGCGTCGTGGGCCAGCCGGTGGGCGACCACGAGCGCATCTATGCCGAGCTCTACGCAGCGACACGCCCGGCGGCGGGCGGCGTGGTCGCGCTCGCAATGGGCGCGATCGAGAACGCGCTGCTCGACGCGAAGGCCAGGACACTCGGTGTGCCCTGCTACCAGCTTCTCGGCGGGCGGCTGCGCGAGCGGATTCGCGTGTACTGGTCGCATTGCGCGACCTGGCGCATCAATCGTGCGGCCTGGTACAAGCCGGCGATCACCGACCTCGACGGCGTGCGTGCGATCGGCCGTGAAGTGCGCGAGAAGGGCTTTAGCGCGTGCAAGACCAACATCTTTCTGTACGACGCGCAGGGCAGAAATCCCACCGCCTGGCGGCCGGGCTTCGGTGTGCCGAACGCCCCAGAGCTGAACGTCGAGCGTCGCGTGCTACACGACCTGCGCATGCATCTCGAGGCCTTGCGTGAGGGAACGGGCCCCGACGTCGACATCCTGCTCGATCTCAACTTCAACGCGAAGACCGAAGGTTTTCTCAAGATCCTGCGCGCGATCGCCGATCTCGATCTGTTCTGGGTGGAGATCGACAGCTATGTGCCCGAAGCGCTGGCGACCATCCGCAAGCAGAGCCCCCATCCGATCGCGTCCTGCGAGACGCTGCTCGGCCTGCGCGAGTTCATGCCCTATTTCCGCGAGCAGGCGATGGATGTCGCGATCGTCGATACGCCCTGGAACGGCGTCTGGCAGTCGATGAAGATCGCGAATCTCGCCGAGGCGCAGGAGGTGAACGTGGCGCCGCACAACTTCTACGGCCATCTGTGCACGATGATGAACGCGCATTTCGCGGCCGCGGTGCCCAATTTGCGAATCATGGAAACCGACATCGACCGGCTCGAGTGGGACGATGCACTGTTTACGCACGTGCCCGAGTACGTCGACGGGCATTTGCTGATGCCGCAGCGGCCCGGCTGGGGCACCGAGCCCGTCGAAGAAGCGATCCGCGCGCATCCGCCGAAGGCGGGCGCCGGGCTGCTGGGCGACGGGAAGAAAGCCTAGACGTTTGCCGGTACTGCTTCGCGAGCGATGAGCGGCGCGCGCCAGGCGATCGTCATCGGGGCCGGGCACAACGGCCTCGCCTGCGCCGCCTATCTCGCACGTGCCGGCCTGAGGGTCACCGTGCTCGAGCGTCGCGCGGTCATCGGTGGCGCTGCAGCGACCGAGGAATTCCATCCCGGGTTTCGCAACTCGGTCGCGGCGTACACCGTGAGTCTTCTGCATCCGCGCGTGATTCGCGAACTGAATCTCGCGCGCCACGGGCTGCGCATCGTCGAGCGGCCGCTGGCGAACTTCCTGCCCCTCGATGAGACGCGCGCGCTGTGCGTCAGCGCAGATCGCGAGGCGACGCAGCGCGAGTTCGCGAAGTTCTCGGCGCGCGACGCAGAGCGCCTGCCCGCCTACTGGGCGATGCTCGAGCGCGTGACCGACATGCTGCGCGCGCTCGTGCTCGAGACCCCGCCCAACGTCGGCGGCGGGCTAGACGACTTGTGGCGTGCGCTCACCGCGGTGCGCCGCGTTCGCGCCCTCGACATGGAGGCGCGGCGCGACCTGCTCGATCTGTTCACGAAGAGCGCCGCGGAGCTGCTCGAACGCTGGTTCGAGTCCGATCCAGCGCGCGCGGTGTTTGGCTTCGATTCGGTCGTCGGCAGCTACGCGAGCCCGTATCACCCGGGCACGGCCTATGTGCTTCTGCACCACTGTTTCGGCGAAGTGAACGGCAAACGCGGCGCCTGGGGCCATGCGCTCGGCGGAATGGGCGCGATTTCCGACGCGATCGCCGCGGAAGCGCGTACGCACGGAGTCGAAATCGAAACCTCGGCCGCGGTTGCGCGGGTCGAGACGCGTGCCGGCGCCGCCTGCGGCGTCACGCTCGCCGACGGCCGAACTCTGCAGGCCGACATCGTCGTCGGCAACGTCAACCCGAAGCTTCTCTATCTGGAGATGGTTGAAGCGTCTGCCTTGCCGGACGAGTTCGTCGCGCGCATGCGCGGCTGGAAATGCGCCTCGGCGAGCTTTCGCATGAACGTTGCGCTTTCGGAACTGCCGCGCTTCACTTGTTTGCCCGAACCGGGCGCGCATCATGCGAGCGGGATCATTCTGGCGCCTTCGCTCCCGTACATGGATGCGGCTTACGTCGACGCACGGCGCGAAGGGATCGCACGCGCGCCGATTGTGGAAATGCTGATCCCCAGTACGCT
>JAJDNJ010000108.1 GCA_022340705.1 Betaproteobacteria bacterium | reverse complement strand
CGCCGATCTGTACGGCTATCGGGTCGGCACGCAAATCATGCTGCCGCTCGGCGGGCGCGAGCGGCGCTTCGTCGTGGCCGGGGTCTGGCGTGACTACGCGCGCCAGCTCGGTGCGCTGCTCGTGCGGCGTGCGGACTACATCGCCCTGACCGGAGATCGGCGGGCAAACGACGGCGCGCTCTGGCTGCGCGCGGGCGCGACGCCGGCACAGGCGATGGCCGCGCTGCGCGCGCTGCCCGGGGGCGCCGAGCTCGAGATCGCGGTGCCGAGCGAGATCAAGCGCGTTTCGCTGCGCATTTTCGACCGCAGTTTCGCGGTCACCTATGCGATCGAGGCCGTGGCCGTGCTCGTCGGCCTGTTCGGCCTGTCGACGAGTCTGGGCTCGATCGTGCTGGCGCGCCGGCGTGAATTCGGCATGCTGCGCCATCTCGGCATGACGCGCGGCCAGATCGGTCGGATGCTGGCCGCGGAAGGCGGACTGCTCGCCACGCTCGGTGCGGCGGCGGGCCTGACTGTCGGGACCGCGATCAGCTTGATCCTGATTCACGTGGTCAACCGCCAGTCGTTCAACTGGAGCATGGATCTGCACCTTCCGACGCTAACGTTGACCGCGTTCACGGGGGTGCTGATTGCGCTTGCCGCGCTCACCGCTTATCTGTCGGGACGCGAGGCGATGGGCATGGGTCCGGTGCGCGCGGTGAAGGAGGACTGGTGAGGCGGCGTGCGATGCTGCGCGCGCTCGGCGCGCTTGGAGCTACGCTTGGTGCGCCTGCGCTCGGCGCGGTGCGCAAAGTCGATTTCCCGGACGTGCTGCCGAATCATCCGCTGGTTTTCCCGCGCGACGAGGGCGCACATCCGGCGTTTCGCATCGAATGGTGGTACATCACCGGTTGGCTCGGCCCGCAGACGCGCGGTTTTCAGATCACCTTTTTTCGCGCGCGCAACGAGTACGCGACCGACAACCCGAGCCGGTTCACGCCGCGCCAGATTCTGTTCGCCCATGCGGCACTTGCCGATCCGCGCGTTGGTCATCTGCTGCACGATCAGCACGCCGCGCGCGAAGGGTTCACGCTCGCGGGCGCGGACCGGGACCGTGCGCGCGTCTGGATCGACGACTGGCGTCTCGAGCAGACCGAAGACGGCTATCGGGGGGTGATCCCGGCGCGCGAGTTCGCGCTCAGGCTTTCGTTCCAGAGCGCGCGTCCGCCGCTGCTGCAGGGTGATGACGGCTACAGCCGCAAGGGACCGCGCGCGCGCGAAGCGAGCTACTACTACAGCCGGCCACAGCTCGAAGTCAGCGGGTCGATCGAGCAGGGGCGCTCAAGGACGCCGGTGCGCGGCCGCGCCTGGTTCGATCACGAGTGGTCAAGCGCCTATCTGGCGCCGGAGGCAGAAGGCTGGGACTGGGTTGGCGCCAACCTCGACGACGGCAGCGCACTGATGGCTTTTGTCATGCGTGCGAAAAGCGGTGGCGTGCTGTATGCCGGCGCCACGCTGGTGCGACCCGACGGCTTGAAACGCAGCGTCGGACCGCAAGCAGTCCGGTTTGTGGCGCAGCGGCGCTGGCGCTCGCCGCGCACCGGAGTCGAGTACCCGGTCGCGATGCGCGTCGAAGTCGAAGGCACGTCCTGGAATCTGGAACCGCTCATGGACGACCAGGAGCTCGATTCGCGCCTGAGCACCGGAACGATCTACTGGGAGGGGGCAGTGCGCGTCAGCCGCGACCGGCGTGAGGTCGGCAGGGGCTACCTTGAGCTCACCGGCTACTGGCGGCCGATGACGCTTTGATCAAATCCGCCGCCCTCTCACCGATCATGATCGTCGGTGCGTTGGTGTTGCCGCCGATGATCGTCGGCATGATGGAGGCATCGACGACGCGCAGCGCCTCGACGCCGTGCACACGCAGCTGCGCATCGACCACGGCGAGTGGATCGTTGCCGTTTCCCATCTTGCAGGTTCCCACCGGGTGGTAGACGGTGTCGCCGCGGTTGCGCAGTACCTCACGGATCTGCGCGTCGTCATGGACGTCGGCGGTGAACAGGTCGCGCTTGTATAGGCGCGCAAGGCTCGGTGCGTCGAGCAAACGGCGCGTGAGCTTGAAGCCTTCGACCATGCGCTCGAGGTCGTCGGGCTCGGCGTAGAACGCAGGGTCGATCAGCGGCGGATCCGCCGTATCTGGCGAGGCCAGCGTCACGGCTCCGCGGCTTTTCGGGTGGAGCAGACAGACGTGGCAGGACAATCCGTGCGCAAGGTGCAGCGTGCGCGCGTGGTTGTCGACGATGCCCACGACAAAATGCAGCTGAATGTCTGGCACTCGCGATTCGGGCCAGAGCCTGAGAAACCCGCCGCATTCGGCATAGTTCGTCGTCAGCATGCCGCGCCGCGTGCGCCAGTAGCGGCCGAATTCGCGCAGCATGCGTAGCGTTCCACGCGGCGAAAATCCGATGAGGTCGAGGCTGTCGACCTCGTAGCCGAAGATGAAGTCGATATGGTCCTGCAGGTTCCGGCCAACGCCCGGCAGGTGGTGCCGCACTTCGATGCCCAATCCCTGCAGCGCCTGGCCGTCGCCGATCCCCGAGAGCATGAGGAGTTGCGGCGATTGGAATGCGCCTGCAGCGAGGACGACCTCGCGCCGCGCTCGCAGTGTCTCGCGCTGGCCGCCGCGCAGTACCTCGATGCCGACTGCACGTCGGCCTTCGAACACGATGCGCTGCGCCCGGGTTTGCGTTAGAACGTGAAGATTCGGGCGCGCGCCGAGCCAGGGCTGCAGATAGGCGCGCGCGGCACTGCAGCGCTCGCCGCTGACCTGCGTCACCTGGTAGACGCCGAGCCCTTCCTGCTGTGCGCCATTGAAGTCCGGGTTGAGTGCGAATTCAGCCTCTTCGGCCGCGCGCCGGAAGATGTCATGGAAGGGATTGTCGGTACGCAGGTCGGACACGCCGAGTGGCCCGGCGTCGCCATGGTATTCGTCCGCACCGCGGCTGTTGCATTCCGCGCGCTTAAAGTAGGGCAAAACCTCCGCGTAGCTCCAGCCGGCATTGCCCAGTTCGGCCCAATGATCGTAGTCGGCGGGGTGACCGCGCGTGTAGATCATTGCATTCATCGCGGAGCTGCCGCCGAGCGCGCGCCCGCGCGGCTGATAGCCGCGCCGGCCGTTGAGTCCTGGCTGCGGGACGGTTTCGAATGCCCAGTTGTTGATCCGCGTGGGCAGCATCGCGATCACCGCCGCCGGTGTCGTGATCAGCGCACTGTCACCGCGGCCACCGGCTTCGATGAGCGCGACGCTCAGTTGAGGATCCTCGCTCAGCCGTCCGGCGAGCGTGCAGCCCGCAGAGCCCCCGCCAATGATGAGGACATCGAATGTCGGTTCCATGCGAACCCTGCCCTAAGGCGATTGCGTGTCGCATGCTATTCTCGCGCGTCTTTCAATCGCCTGCTGCCGCGTTTCCGAGATGCCCACACTTGCCGCCGCCGGTCATACGCTCGCCTACGAGTGGATCGAGGTGGGTGGCGAGGGGCGACCGGTGCTCGTGTTCCTGCACGAAGGGCTGGGCTCGATTCGGCAATGGCGCGATTTCCCCGAGCGCGTCGCGCGAGCGAGCGGCTGCAATGCGCTGGTCTACGACCGCTACGGCTACGGCCAGTCGGACGTCCTGGTCGAGGCGCGGCGCAGCATCCGCTTCATGCACGAAGAGGCGCTCGAAGCGCTGCCGCAGCTGCTCGCGACGCTCGAAATCGATGCGCCGATCCTGGTCGGACATTCGGACGGCGCGTCGATCGCGTTGATCCACGCCGGCGCCGGTCACCCGGTGCGCGGGCTCGCGTTGATGGCGCCACACGTGTTCGTCGAGCCGATCTGCACCGAGAGCATCGTCGAGGCGCGCCAGCAGTTCGAAACCACCGACCTCGCGCAGCGCCTCGGTCGCTACCACCGCGATCCGCGCAAGACCTTTTACCTCTGGGCCGACGTCTGGCTGGATCCGGAGTTTCCTGGCTGGAACATTGAGGAATACCTTCCGGGCGTCGACTGTCCGCTGCTCGTGATCCAGGGCTACGACGACCAGTACGGAACGATGGCTCAGCTCGATGCGATCGAGCGCCAGGTGCGCGGACCCTGCGAGCTGGTCAAGCTCGAGGCCTGCGGCCACAGCCCGTTCCGCGATCAGGCGAGCGCCGCGCAGGACGCGATCGTGCGCTTCGTCAACGCGATTTGCGGTGCGTCCGCGCAGGCGCGCCGGCGCCGCAGCGACGCCGCCTGAGAGTATGAGCGCCGTCGCGCCCACGCTTCGGCAGGACGTCCGCGTGATCGGCCTGATCGCGGCCGCGCACGGTCTGTCGCACTTCTATCAGCTCGTCGTCGCGGTCCTGTTTCCCCTCATCAAGCAGGACCTCGGGGTAAGCTACGCTGCGCTCGGCGCTGCGACGGCGGCGTATTACACGGTCTCCGGAATCTG
This sequence comes from Betaproteobacteria bacterium, assembly GCA_022340705.1. Classification (GTDB taxonomy): domain Bacteria; phylum Pseudomonadota; class Gammaproteobacteria; order Burkholderiales; family SG8-39; genus SG8-39. Next base: position 11,001 of record JAJDNJ010000108.1, on the reverse strand, counting down.
CCAGACGCTCGCCGGGTTCGCGGTCGATCGCTACGGCGCGCGGCGCGTGCTGCTGATCGGCCTCGCGCTGTGCTCGCTCGGCGTGCTCCTCGCCGGCCTCGCGCAGAGCTACGCGATGTTGGTCGTCGCATTTCTCGTCGCCGGCTTGGGCAACAGCGTCTTCCACCCGGCGGATTTCGCGATCCTAAACGCACGGGTCGACGCCAAGCGTCTCGGATACGCTTTCAGCTTCCACGGCATCGGCGGAACCCTCGGCTGGGCGCTCGCGCCGGCGTTCAGTTACGGGCTGGCGGCGCTGACCAGCTGGCACATGGCACTGATCGTCGCTTCCGCGCTCGGAGTGGTCATGATTGGCCTGATCGCGATCAACGGCGATGCGATTCATGGCCTGCCGCGCGAACGCGCCGTGCAGCCGAGCGCGCCGACCACGCTGCGCGAGGACCTGCGCGTGCTCGCGGCCACGCCAGTGCTGATGTGCTTCCTGTACTTCCTGCTGCTCGCCGCCGCGCTGATCGGTCTGCAGAACTTCGGCGTCGCCGGCATGGTCGCGCTGTATCACGCGCCAGTCGCGCTCGCCTCGAGCGCGTTGACCGCGTTCCTGGTGGGCGGTGCCGCGGGCATATTGACCGGGGGCTACATCGCCGGACGTGCGCGACGCCACGATCTGGTGGCGGCGGGCGGGATGCTCGCCAGCGCGCTGGCCGTCCTGCTGCTCGCGAGCGGCGCGCTGTCGCATGCGCTGATCGCGCCGACGCTCGCGCTCGCCGGCTTCTGCTCCGGGATGACCAATCCGTCGCGCGATCTGCTGGTGCGCGGCGCGACGCCGCCCGGGGCGAGCGGCAAGGTGTACGGCTTCGTTTATTCGGGGCTGGATGTCGGCTCGATGGCGACGCCGGTGATCTACGGCTGGATGCTCGACCGCGCGATGGCCGCGGGCGTGTTCTACGGCGTGTTCGGCGTGCTGCTGCTCAGCGTCGCGACGGTGCTCCAGCTCCCGGCGCGGCGGCGCCCGGCGTCGGACGCAGCAGCCGCGCGTTAGGAAAAAACCATACAAGGGGGCTCCGCCTCCTTGCGATCCCCCGACGTCAGCCGAACCTCCGATCAAGTCAGGGACTTGATCGGAGTTCTCCCGGCGCTCAGTCGCGGTAGCGGATCCCGCGCCGATCGAGCATGCGCAGCAGCGCGGGCCAGTCCTTGTGCTCGCTCGGCCGGTCGGGCTTGTGGAACTGGTCGTGCGTCGTGCGTGCGGCCTGCTCGGACATCCGCAGCACGTTGTCCATGCCGGCCGCCATCGCATCGACCTGGATCTGGCAGGCGGTGTCGAGGTAGTACATCACTTCGAAGGCCTCGCGCACGGTCTCGCCGAGTGCAAGCAGACCGTGGTTGCGCAGGATCATCGCCTTCGAGGTCGGACCGAGGTCGCGCGCCATGCGCATGCGCTCGTCGAGCTCGAGCGCGATGCCCTCGTAGTCGTGATAGGTCACTTCCCCCTGCACGCGCATCGCGTGCTGGCTGATCGGCAGCAGCCCGCATTTCATCGCGGAGACCGCGACGCCGGCGCGCGTGTGGGTGTGGATCACGCAATGGATCTCCCGCCGTGCCGCATGCACGCAGCCGTGAATCACGAAGCCGGCGGCGTTGTAGCCCATGCCGCTCGGGTCGTCGAGCACTTTGCCGGCGGGATCGATCTTGACCAGATTCGATGCGGTGATCTCGTCGAACATCATGCCGTAGGGATTGATCAGGTAGTTCTCGCTTCCCGGAACGCGCGCCGAGAAGTGCGTGTAGATCAGGTCGGTCCAGCGATAGATCGCCGCGAGCTGATAGGCGGCTGCGAGATCGACGCGCACGTCCCATTCGGCTTTCGAGACGCGGTCGCGCAGCGACGAGGACTTTACGGATTTGAGCTTCGCGGGCATGGTGATTCTCCAACCAGGGCGGGCAATGGCCGGATTCTACGCACGCCGTTTCCGTTTTGCAGGCCACTCCTTCCAGCGTCGATGCACCCACCACCATTGCTCGGGATGACGCAGGATCATGCGCTCGAGGCTGGCGTTGAACCGCCGGGTGTTGAGCCGGACCTCTTCGCCGAGATCCTCGCGCTCGACGAGTTCGAGCGGATCCTCGAAGCGCAGCACGTGGCGTCCATCCGGTTCGCGCCAGCTCGATGCCGGCAGCACCGGTGCGCCGCTCGCGCGCGCAATGAGCGCGACACTGCGGAAGGTGCCTGCCGGATGGCCGAAGAAATCCACGCGCACGCCGTCGCGCCGGTTGGCGTGCTGGTCGAAGGGAAAGACCACGATATCGCCGGCGGCCAGGCGCTCGAGAATCGCATCGAGCGAGCCGCTTTTCGGCAGCGCGCCGAACCCGGCCTTGCGAAAGCGCCGCATGACGAGCGCGTCAAGCCAGTGCGGCTTGAACGGGCGGCGTACGAAAAAGAAACGACCCTTGGCCTGGGGAAAGCTGGCGATTCCCGCTGCCGTCGCAACTTCCCAGTTGCCGAAATGACCGGTCAGAACGATCACGCCCTTGCCCTGCGCGTGCGCGGCAAACACGGCTTCCGCGTTTTCCACACGCGTGTGCGCCAGGCGCTGCGCGGGCGTCAGGAAAGGAAACGCGAGGAACTCGGGCAGCAGCCGCCACAGATGGGCGTAATGCGCCTGTGCGATGCGCCGGATTTCGGACTCGGTCACGGACTCGCCGTAGACGCGACGCAGGTTGTCGAGCACCACCTTGCGTCGCAGCGGGACCAGGTGATAGAGCAGGGCGCCCCACCAGGGCACCGGCATCTGCGCGGGCTCGGCGAGCGCAACCGCCGAGGCGCTCGCGCGGTCGTGGGTGAGCGATACCGCGATTGCCGCGATGCGATGCCGGGCGAGCACGCTTTCGGCGGCTAGACTGCAGACGATGTGCGGTGCGCCGTAGGCGTCGCGCGCGACGGCGAAGTCTGCGGCGGTGATCAGGTTGAGCGCGGTCTCGCGCGGGAAGAGCTTGAGGCAGGCTTCCTTGGCCGCGAAGCGCGCCGCGAGGCTCGCGGCGCGCGCGACGTCGTTCCTGCGGCTCTCGCCCAACTCCTCGGCCGAGAACAGCTTGCCGAGGTCTTCCTCCGGCGTGTCGTGCAGCAGCCGTTCGATGCGCGAGATATCGACCGAGTCGATGCCACAGCGCGCGCCGGGCAGCGACAGCGCAGGCACCTCCGCCATCGGCAAAGCGGAGCTAGGCGCCAGCTGCAGCGCGCAGGAGCAGCGCCGCGTTGGTTCCGCCGAAACCGCGCGCAATGACCAGCGCGACATCGCTGCGCGGTGCCTGCGCCTGCGCGGATACGGGAATACCGCCGAGCATCGGGTCTGCGGCGCGCAGGGTCCCGATGCCAGGAACCGAGCGCGCACGCAGCGCTTCGAGCGCGAGCACGCAGTCGAGCATGCCGGAAGCCGCGAGCAGGTGGCCGAAGGCCCACTTGAATCCGGTGATCGGAGGTGCGTCGTCACCAAACACCCGGCGGATAGCCGCCGCCTCGGACGCATCCGAGTTACGCGTGCCGTTTGCGTGCGCCACGATCATGCCGACGTCCGCGGGGCGCAGCCCCGCCGCACCGAGCGCCGCTTCGATCGCGGCTGCGGGACCGGCACCGTCCTCGCGGATCGGCAGCAGGCCTTCGGCTTCGGTGGCGGCGCCGCCGGCGAGAACCTCGCCAAGCACGGCCGCACCGCGCGCGGCCGCCGACGCCTCCGTCTCGAGGACCAGCGCGCCTGCGCCCTCGCCGAGCAGGCTGCCGTCGCGCCCGGCATCGAAGGGGCGCAGCGTTTCCTTGGCCACGACGCCCACGCTGTCGTAGTACTCGAGCATCTGCGGCTCGACCGGCGCGTCATGCGCGGCGACGACCGCGCGATCGGCCTCGGCTTCGCGCAGCGCGCCCGCCGCCTCCATCACGGCCAACAGCCCGCTCGTGCTGTGGTTGGTGATGCAGGCATTCGTGCCCTTCAGGTTGTATTTGATGCCGACGTGGCAGAGCACGTTGTTGGGCAGCGTACGCAGCAGCCACATCGGATTGACGGTGTCGGGAAGCTGGCGGCCGAACTCGACCAGGCTGCCGGCCGCGGCGGTCATGAGCGGGAAGTAGTCGTACTGGCCGTCGTAGTTGCCGCCGCCGGAGCCGACAAACATCCCGGTGCGATCGCTGTATTCGGCGGCCGCGGATTCGTCGAGCGTGTCGCGCCAGGCCGCGACGCCAGACGCTTCGATCGCGCTGCTCGCCGCGTACAGGCCGAGCACGTCCGAGCGCCGGATGAACTTGAGAATCTTGCGGTCGCCGAGCAGCTTCGCGGGCTGCAGATCGCGGATCTCGCCGGCCATGGTCCGCGGCCAGCCGGTCGTATCCCAAAGACCGATCGGACCGATTGCGCTCTTGCCCGAGCACAGCGTCTGCCAGATCTCCGCCGGGCCGCGTCCCGCGGCGCAGATCGCGCCGCTGCCGGTGACCACGATGCGCGCCAGGCCGGCCATCAGCGCACTTCCTCCGGGTTGCGCAGCACGAGGCAGCTGTTCGAGCCGCCGAAGCCGAGCGAATTCGACAGCGCCACGCGGACGCGGCGCTCGCGCGCGCGCTCTCGCACGACGTCGAGATGCTCGCACTCCGCGTCGAGCTCGCGCAGGTTGGCATTGACCGGGATGCGCCCATGGTGGATCGTCAGCGCGCAGACCGCGGCCTCGACCGCGCCCGCGGCGGCGATGAGATGGCCCATCACGCTCTTGGTCGAGCTCACCGCAACCTTGCCGACCTGCTCGCCGAACACCACTTTCGCCGCGGCGCTCTCACTGCGATCGTTCATCGGCGTCGAGGTGCCATGCGCGTTGAGGTAGTCGACGTCGGCGGGCGCCGCGCCGGCATCGGCCAGCGCCTGGCGCATCGCCTGGATCGGGCCGTCGCCCGACGGATGCGAATCGGTGATGCGATAGCTCGACAGCGAGTTGCCGTCACCGGCGAGCTCGGCGTAGATGCGCGCGCCGCGCCGGCGCGCCGCTTCCCATTCTTCGAGCACGAGAAAGCCGGAGCCCTCGCCGAGCACGAAGCCGTTGCGCGTGGCGTCGAACGGGCGGCTCGCGCGCTCGGGCGTGTCGTTGTCCGGAGAGACCGCGCCGAGCAGGCAGAAACCCGCCAGGCCGACGGGCGAGACCATCGAGTCGAAGCCGCCCGCGAGCGCGCGATCGACCATGCCACGGCGAATCAGCTTGAGCGCCGTGCCGACCGCCTGTCCGCCGGAGGCGCAGGCGGTGTGCACCGAGGTCGCGTAACCGCGAATGCCGAAGCGCCGCGCGAGGAGCGACACGCCGGCCGTCGACTGGCTGCGGCAGAAAACCATCGGGTCGCGCGCGGTCGCATCGGTCAGCAGGCGCGCGGGATCGATCTGGCCCTCCGCGGCCGCGTGTGCGTGCAGCTCGGCGAGCGTCACGTAGTCGACCCCCATCATTCCAGTGCCGACCGACAGACCCCAGCGCGCGGCGTCTTCCGCTGTTGGACGAATGCCGGCGTCGCGCATCGCCTCTTCGGCTGCGGCGAGCGCAAATCCGTGCGAACGGTTCGCGTACTTGAGCAGCTTGCGGTCGTCGATCAGCGCGCGCGGGTCGAAATCCTTCACTTCGGCGGCGATGCGCGTCGAGAAGCCGCTCGCGTCGAACAGCGTCACCGGCGCGACACCGCTGCGCCCGGCGAGCAGGGCCTCCCAGGTGCGCGCGACGTCGTTGCCGGCGGGGGTCACCAGACCAAGGCCGGTGATCGCGACCCTGCGTCGCGCTGCGCTCATGCAATGCTCCGTTTGCCGATTTCCACCCTTGCGGTCGCGACGGCCTTGCCGTTCGCGCGCGCAGACAGCCTGGCTGTCCAGAGCGGGTCGTCGGTCGCGACGCGCTGCGCGGTGAGCTCGAGCACCTCGCCCGGCGGGATGAACGTGCGCACTTTGACGTCGAGCACGCGCGCTGCGGCGACCTCTTCGCCTGCGTCGGGCTTCAGTGCCTCGCGCGCAGGGCCGAGTGCAAGACGGATCTGGCGGTCGAGCAGCAGGGTGGCCGGAAACACCGGGCGGCGCGGGAAGTGGTCCTCGAAGAAGAGTGCCGAGGCGGGCACGCGCAGAGTTGCACTGGCGCGCTCGCCGGCCACCGCCTCGCCCGGTTCCAACGCGAGCGCCGGCAGTCCTGCGAAGCGAGCATTCGGTGCGCCCGCGCCGCAAAGCAGCGCATAGTCGCGTCGCAGCGCTTCCGGGTCGTCGAAATCTTCGGTGGGCAGCATTGGGCCGAGGCATTGATCGAGCGCGATCACCGCCTCGCCGTCGACCGTCGCGCGCCCGGCGTAGGCCACGTCGTCGTCGGTGCAGCTTTCCAGGTCGGCCTCGAGCGTCAGCACGTCTCCGGGACGAACCTTGCGCAGGAAGCGCGTCTCACGCGCGAGCCCCGCGACCGGCCGCCGGCGAAACTCGAGCTTTGCCATGCTGGCCCAGGCCGCGAGCTGCCCGACGGCCTCGGCAGCAAGCGCCGAGGGAAACGCGTCCAGCCCTTTGGGCACCTGATAGCTGCCGCGTGCACGCATCCCCGGCACGACTTCGGTGATGCGATCGACGAAGGAGAACGCACCAAAGCGCCCGCCCATGGGTGTTCTGCGTCCGGCGCCCGCCGGATCAGGCGGCGGCCTTCTGTGCGCGCACGACGAGCTTGCAAAAGGTCTCGGCCGTGAACAGGCGCGGTACGTCGGCCACCTTGAGCGGTGCCTGGATCCGGTCCGCGGGCACCTCGGTGAGAAAGGTGCGCAGGCGCTCCAGACCCTTTTCGGTGACCATTCCCTTCTGCTCGAACTCCGCCTCGGGCAGGTCGCCGCGCGCGTCCTCGACGATCTTGCCGCGCGGAATCTTCACCTTGAACGCGCGCTCGAGGCGAAACACGAGGTCGAGAAAGTCGATCGACTCGGCGTCGAGTCCCTCGATCAGAGAGACGTCGAGCTTGACGTCCTCGGGCTCGCAGCCCAGCGCGTCGGCGATCGTCTCCGCCACGGTCGGATAGACCGTCATGATTTCTTCTTTGCTGATTTCTGCCTGCTGTGTCATCCGCGTTACTCCATCTTGAATCCGCCGTCCACGTGCAGCACCTGGCCGGTAATGTAATCGGCGAAGCGCGACGCGAGGAACCATACCGCATGCGCGATCTCTTCCGGCTTGCCGAAGCGCCGGAGCAGGATGCGCGACTTGATTTCGTCGCCCGCTAGATCGCGCACCGCTTGAGACATCTCCGTCTCGATCACTCCCGGCGCGACCGCGTTCACCGTGATGCGGCGCGACGCCAGCTCGACGGCGAGCGCGCGCGTCAGGGCGTTGATTGCCCCCTTGCTCGCCGCATAGTTGGTCTGGCCGCGGCCGCCCTTCTCGCCGGATACGGAGCTCACGTTGATGATCTTGCCGGCGCGCCGCGAAATCATGTGTGGCGCCACTGCTCGGGTCACGTTGAACACGCCGCCCACGTTCGTGTCGAGCACCACCTTCACGTCCTCGGGCTCGAGCAAGGCGAGGAGGTTATCACGGATCACCCCTGCGTTGTTCACTAGGACGTCGATCCGTTCGCATCGATCGGCAACGCGTTCCACCGCGCCAGCGCAGGCTTGCGGGTCGGTGACGTCGACCTGCTCCGCGCTCACCTTCTGTCCCGCGCCGCGCGCGGCCGCCACGACGGCCTCGGCCGCCGTCGCATTCCCCTTGTAGAAGAAGGTCACGTCGGCACCGTCGGCCGCGAGACGCTCGACGATCGCGCGGCCGATGCCACGGCTGCCGCCGGTGACGATGACGCTCTTGCCCGAAAGCCCGGAGTCCATGCGCCGCTCAGCCCGAGATCGCAAACCCGCCGTCGACGACGAGGGTGTGGCCGTTGATCATGTTCGCTTCGGGCAGGCAGAGCAGATAGACCGCGCCGGCGACGTCTTCCGGCGTCAGCGAGGGCCCCGCGGGCGTGCGCTGCGCGAACGATTCGAGAAGCTGGTCGCGGTTCGGGAAATAGGCGAGCGCGTCGGTGTCGACGACGCCGGCGCTGACTGTGTTGACCCGGATTCCGCGCGGCCCGAGCTCCTGCGCCAGGCTGCGCACCAGCGATTCGAGCGCGGCCTTCGACGCGCCGATGAAACCGTAGGCCGGCATCGCGCGCACCGAGCCGAGACTCGACATGGCGACGATGCGCCCGCCGGCCGGCATCATCGGCGCCGCATGCTGGGCGAGCAGGGTGAGCGCAAAGGCGTTGGTTTCCATGCACCAGCGCCAGTGCTTGAGCGACATCTCCATGGTCGGCTTGAGCACGCCACTTGCGGCGTTGCTGACCAGGATGTCGATCCGGTCGAATTCCTTTTTCAGCTCTTCGAACAACTCATCGACGCTGTCGGGCAGGCCGACGCTCGCCTTGATCGCGCATGCGCGCCGGCCGAGCGCGCGCATCTCGGCGCACAACGCCTCGGCTTCCTCGTGGCTGTTGTAGTAGTTCACCGCCACGTCGCAACCGGCTGCGGCAAGCTTGCGCGCGATCGCACGGCCGATGCCGCGCGCCGCACCGGTCACCAGCGCGACTTTGCCGGCGAGGGGTCCATTCGTTGTCATCGGTTCGGGAAGGATCGTTGGCTTGCCTGGCGCGCCGCGAGCGGCGCCTGCGCCCGGGGGCGAGTCTACCGCAAGCCTCGGGTCAGGCGGCGTCCGCGAGGCGGCCCTCGACCAGGTCCGCCGCCGCGGTGAACAAGGCGGGATCGTTTGCCGCCAGGCGCGCGGGGTCTGACAGCAGCCTGCGCCACAGGCGGGCGCGCGGCCTGCCGTGGTACAGGCCGAGCGTGTGGCGCGTCAGCTGACGCAGCGCGACGCCGCGCGCGCGCTGACGCTCGGCATAGCTGCGCATCGCCAGCGCGATCTCGCGTCGGCTGCGGGCCGGGCCCGGCGCGCCGCACAGCTGCGCGTCGGCCTCGGCAAGCACCCAGGGGTCGTGATAGGCGCTGCGCCCGAGCATGACGCCGTCGACCTGCGCGAGCTGCGCCTCGATCGCCGCGCGCGTGGTGAGCCCGCCGTTCAGCACGATCGTCAGCTGCGGAAAGTCGCGCTTCAGGCGATAGACGAAGTCGTAGCGCAGGGGCGGCACTTCGCGGTTCTCCTTCGGCGAGAGGCCCTTCAGCCAGGCGTTGCGCGCGTGCACGATGAACACCGAGCATCCGGCCTCGGCGACGGTCCCGACGAAATCGCGCAGAAACGCGTAGGACTCGACGCGATCGATCCCGGTGCGGTGCTTGACGCTCACCGGGAGTGCACTCGCCTCGCGCAGTGCGCGCACGCAGGCGGCGACCAGCTGCGGCTCGGCCATCAGGCAGGCGCCGAAGGCGCCTTTTTGGACGCGCTCGCTCGGGCAGCCGATGTTCAGATTGATCTCGTCGTACCCCCAGCGCGCTGCGAGCCGCGCGCCGTGCGCAAGCGCGTCCGGCTCGGAGCCGCCGAGCTGTAGCGCGAGCGGATGCTCGGCCGGATCGAAATCGAGATGGCGCGGCGTATCGCCGTGCAGCAGCGCGCCGGTGCCGACCATCTCGGTGTAGAGGCGTGCATGCGGTGCGACCAGGCGGAAGAAGTAGCGGCAGTGCCGGTCCGACCAGTCCATCATCGGCGCGGTGCACAGCCGGTGTGCGCGCGCAGGGGTCGCGTCAGCCATGCGCTCAGAGCTGTCCGGTCGACTGCGCGCGCTGGCGAATGAGGCCCATGAGGCTTTCGGTAAACGGCGCGGGCACGCCCGCGGTGCGCGCGATCTCGAGCGTGCCGGCGAGCAGCCCGTCGACCTCGAGGGTCTTGCCGCCCTCCAGGTCCTGCAGCATCGAGGTCTTGAACTTGCCCAGGCTGCGCGCCATGTCGATGCGCGCCTCGGGGTCGATATCGGCATCCACTCCGACCGCCTGACCGATCGCGAGCACCTCGCGCATGATCGCGATCATGTAGTCCTTGACGTAGCGATCGTCGATCAGCCGGTCGGCGGTCGAGAGCGTGAGCGCGGAAACGGGGTTGAAGCTGACGTTGCCGAGCAGCTTGACCCAGAAGTCCTTTTCGATGAATTCGCTTCTGACGATCTCGAAGCCCGCCGCTTCGAGCACGTCGGCGACGGATTTCATCCTTCCGCTGTCGGTCCCGCCCGGTTCACCGAGGATCAGCCGGGTGCCGTGGTTGTGGCTCACCAGCCCGGGCTCGGGCGTCGAGGCAGCCAGATGCACCACGCAGCCGACGATGCGATCGGTCGGCATCGCGCGCGACAGGCGCCCCGCCGGGTCGAGGCTCTCTAGATGGAGCTTGCCTTTGCCGTACGGCAGCCGGTCGAAAAACCACCAGGGCACGCCGTTCATCGCGGTCACGATCGTCGTCGCCGGGCCGAGCAGCGGCGCGATCGAGTCGGCCACCTCGTGCAGGCTCTGTCCCTTGACGGCGACGATCACGCAATCCTGCGCGCCCAGCAGGCCCGGGTCGCGCTCCGCCGCGGGGCGCGTGACGAGCAGCTCGCCGGAAGCGAGGGTGCGCACGCGCAGTCCGTCGCGCTGGATCGCCTCGAGCGTTGCGCCGCGCGCCACCACGCAGACCTCGTGCCCCGCGCGTGCGAGCCACGCGCCCATCAGGCCGCCGACCGCGCCGGCACCGTATATGCAGATCTTCATCTCGGTCTTTTCTCGAAGGCGCGACGAAGCTACCGGAAAGCGACGGGGCGAACAACCTCGGCCCATGGTCGCACGCGGGCCGGGATGAACTGTCGCGCGGCATGAGGTAGACTCATGCCCTGCGACAGGTGCCGCCGCGCGAGCCCGCGGCACCCAACGAAAGCCAGAGTCATGTTCGCCTTCATGCAGAAGTTGAAGACGCTGCTGCCTGCTGATCGCACGCTTCCCGGGCGCGCGGTGCAGATGCCGGTGCCCGATGCGCACTTCGTCAACGGCCACCCGATCGCGCCGCCGTTTCCGCAAGGCATGCAGAC
>JAJDNJ010000106.1 GCA_022340705.1 Betaproteobacteria bacterium | reverse complement strand
CCGAGGAACCCGCAGCGGAAGCCGAAGCCGAGCGCCTGCGAGACTTCCGGCTCGTACTGGAACGAGGCGTCGTTGAGATGCAGCTTCTCAAGCGCGTCGCGCAGCGCCTCGTACTGGTTGGCCTCAACGGGATAGAGCCCGGCGAAGACCTGCGGCTTGATTTCCTTGAAGCCCGGGAGCGGCGCATCTGCGGGACGGTCGGCGCGTGTGATCGTGTCTCCCACCTTTGCCGCACGCAACTCCTTGATCCCGGCGACGACAAAACCCACCTCCCCCGCCGACAGGATTTCGCAGGGCTGCGATTTTGGCGTGAACACGCCGATCTGTTCGCAGACGTATTCGGCGCGCGTGCTCATCAACATGACGCGCTCCTTTGGGCGCAGGCTGCCTTGGACGATGCGCACCAGCATCACCACGCCGATGTAGTTGTCGAACCAGGAGTCGATCACCAGCGCCTGCAGCCGGGCGTCGGGATCGCCGACCGGCGCGGGAACACGCGCGATCACGCACTCCAGGATCTCGCGCACGCCTTCGCCGGTCTTTGCGCTCGCGCGCAGGGCGTCCTTCGCGTCGAGTCCGATCACATCCTCGATCTCCTGGATCGCCTTCTCCGGATCGGCGGAGGGCAGGTCGATCTTGTTGAGCACCGGAATAACTTCGACGCCCTGCTCGATCGCGGTATAGCAGTTCGCGACGGTCTGCGCTTCGACGCCTTGAGAGGCATCGACCACCAGCAGGGCGCCTTCGCAGGCCGCCAATGAGCGGCTGACCTCGTAGGAAAAATCGACGTGGCCGGGGGTGTCGATCAGGTTCAGAAGGTAGGTCTGGCCGTCCAGCGCCGCGTAGCGCAGCGCGACGGTCTGCGCCTTGATGGTGATGCCACGCTCGCGCTCCAGGTCCATCGAATCCAGGACCTGAGTATCCATTTCGCGATCCGTGAGCCCGCCGCAGAGCTGAATAAAGCGATCCGCCAGCGTCGACTTGCCGTGGTCGATGTGCGCAATGATCGAGAAATTGCGGATGCGGCCCTGAGGCATCACAAAAAAGGGTGCCGGCGGCACCCTTTCGATTGAGCGAGCCGCTATTTTAGCGCAAGCCGCTTGCGCAGTGCGTCTTCATCGAGCCAATAGTGGCAGATTTCGGCGTCGTGCGCGTCGACCAGCACCGGCACGAGCTCCCCGTAGCGCGCCTCGAGCGCCGCATCCGAATCTACGTCGAGCACCTCGAACTGAAACGTCAGCTCAGACTGCAACGCGCGCAGCGCGACGATCATGTCGTCGCACAGATGGCAGTACCGGCGCCCATACACCCGCAGGCGCACAAGCTGCCTAGCCCTTGTCTTTCAGGCCCGCGATCGTCACGAACGCGGTGTTTTCGCCGCGCCGCACTTGCAGCGTGAATACGGCATTCGCCTCGAGATCGCTGAGTAGGCGATTGAGCTGCGCAACGGACTTGAGTTCGGTCTGCCGGCCTTGATGAACGAACGTCAGTAGCACGTCGCCCTGACGCACGTCCGCGCGCGCATCGGGTCGCACCTGAGTCACGACCAGTCCATGCGAGAGTTTCATCTCCCGCTTCTGGTCGCCCGAAAGCTCTGCGACGACAATCCCGAGCCGGTTCGCCGCTCCGGTCGAGCCCGACCGCTCGCCACGCGCCGCGTCGCGCGCGGCAATCTGGTCCTCTTTCAGTTCGCCGACCGTGATTTCGAGGGTCTTGTACGCGCCCTTGCGCCAGACCTCCATGCCCACGGTCGAGCCCGGGGCGGTTCCCCCGACGATGCGCGGCAAGTCGCTAGACGACTCGACGACCTTGCCGCCGAAACGGGTGATGATGTCGGTCGCCTGAACTCCGGCCTTGTCCGCGGGACTGCCTTTCTCGACGGAGTTCACAAGTGCGCCACGCGCGCGGTCGAGACCAAACGATGTCGCCAGGTCGCGCGTCACCTCCTGAATCAGGACCCCGATGCGACCGCGCGACACGCGTCCCTTCTCGCGTAGCTGACGCTGGATGTCGAGCGCGACATCGATCGGGATTGCGAACGACAGCCCCATGAAACCGCCCGTGCGGCTGTAGATCTGGGAGTTGATGCCGACAACCTCGCCTCTCAGGTTGAACAGCGGGCCGCCCGAGTTTCCGGGATTGATCGCAACGTCAGTCTGAATGAACGGTACGAAATTCTCCTGCGGCAGGGAGCGGCCCTTCGCCGATACGATGCCCGCGGTCACCGTATTGTCGAAGCCGAACGGGGAGCCGATCGCCACGACCCATTCTCCGACCCTGAGATCGCCCGGCTTGCCGAAGCGCACGCTGGGAAGATCGCCCGCCTCGATTTTGATCAGCGCGATGTCCGTACGTTTGTCGGCGCCGATGATCTTCGCTTTGAATTCGCGCTTGTCGGTCAGGCGGACGTTGATTTCGTCGGCGCCTTCGATGACGTGCGCGTTGGTGAGAATGTAGCCGTCGCCACTGATGATGCAACCGGAGCCGAGCGAGTGGCTTTCACGCGGCACGCCCGGAACCTGCGGGATGAAGCGCCGGAAAAACTCCAGCATCTCGTCGTCCTCAATGCCGGGGATCTGCGGCAGGCTGCTGCGGCGCAGGGTCTGTGTCGTGCTGATGTTGACGACTGCGGGGCCCTCCTGCTCCACCAAACGTGTGAAATCGGGCAGCTCGCGCGCCTGGGCGCCGGCGGCACTGCTGATCACCAGCAAACTAAGCAGCACAATACGTCTCAACGACTCCATGCGATTCCCTTTTGATAACCTGCCGGCGGCCTTCGACGGTCGCTTGTCTGTCCAGCTCATTTCGGGCGCTCGTAGCGAACGTGATCCGCGATCCGGCGAACGCTGACCGCGGGGGCCTCGCCGACCACTGTCACGATGTGATCGTCCACCTCGCGCACGAAAATGTTGACGCCGCCGACCGATGCGGCACCGCGGTGCGCCGTCTCGCGCCGGCCGTTGGCTGGCTCGATGAAAACCGACACCGCCGCGAGTCCGTCGGAATAGACGAGCTGGCCGACCGGCTGTCGCTGGCGCAGCTCGCGCACCACTTCGACGATCTTGTGAAACCCCGGAAGATCGGCGTCGACCCGCCAGCCCTCGGCCTCGAGGTTCGTCGGTTTGACCGAAGACTCCTCGACGCGCCAAGTCCGCGTCGCATGCTGCGGCTGCACGGCCTCGGGCCGCACGTCGCCGACCTCGAGATGCGTGAACGTGAATTGCTCGACCGGCGCATTCGTCTCGTTCAACGTCACCGAGCGCAGCAGCATGCCGGTGGCCCGGTCGGCGCAAAGTTCATATCCATAGCGGTAGTGGTCAATCGGCTCGAGCATCACCGTCTGGCAGGACCGTCCCGCGACACGGTCGGTCGCGCCAAGGCGCACTTTGTAGTAGCGCAATAGATCGTCGAGCTGCGCAGGAAGCATCGCCGGAAAGCTGCGCACCGCGGCATGATGGTCGACCTTCAGAGTGCGCGATGCCGGGAGATAGCAGCGCACGCCGTCCTTCGAGCGGACGATCTCGCGCGCCTCGCCGTCGAGCACTTCAAGCCGCTCGACGTCTCCCGCCGCGCTCGCAAGGCGCGTCACCCGGGACGTCTCGCTGCGTCCGTCATGCTGATAGACGAAGGTCCCGGTATAGGAAAGCGAGTGCGTCGCCTCCGCGGCCTTCTGCAGCCAGGCGCGGCCGGACAGCGAATCTGTCTGCGCGCCGGCGTTGCCGGCCGCGCATAGAAAGGTGATTGCCAACGCTCCGGTGCATAGCGCACCACGGCTCATCGGCGCAAACCTTGGCTAACCGTGCTCGATACGGTGCGTACGTAAGGCGCCATGCCCTGGATCGACATGCCCGGCGAGAATTCCTGGTGCGCGAACAGATAGTCGCTCGCCGTCTCGGCGGAAACCGGCATGGCGGGCGGCACCGTGGGCTCGCGTTGCATAGCGACCGCCGGTTGCGCGGCAGGCGAAATCGCTGGCGTCGACGTCGCCTGGACTGACCCGGCCTGCGGGGCACTCGCCACCGGCACGCCGGGCAGCCTGTCGGGGCGCTGCTCCGGAGTCGGCGCGAACGCCAGCCACCCCACGAGGGTCACGGCTGCCACGCTCGCCGCCGCGGACAGCGCAACCCAGCGCGCGCGTTCCGCGGGCAGCCGTCCCGGCGCCAGCACGGTCGGCTCGGCGGCGAGAGCCTGCGCCACACGGGCGGAAAATCCCGGGGCGCGCAACGCGGTGTCGTGCAGCGCGTCCGCAATCAGGTGGTACAGATGCCAGGTCTCACGCGCGGTCTCGTCGCGCTCGACGGCCTCGATGACTTCGGCAAGCTCCTGCCTCTCGAGCTCGCCATCCACGAATGCAGATATTTTCGGTCTCATGGCCCCTACCACCTCTTGTCCTTGCTCGTCCCGATCAGGGGACGCAGGCGTTCAGCGATTGCCTCGCGCGCACGGAAGATGCGCGACCGGACGGTTCCGATCGGGCAGCCCATGATGCCCGCAATTTCCTCGTAGCTCATGCCTTCCAGCTCGCGCAGCTGAATTGCAGTGCGTAATTCCTCAGGCAGCGAATCGATCGTCGAGTTCACCGTATCTGCGATTTCGCGCGACAGCATCAGGTTTTCGGGCGTATTAAGGTCCCTGAGACGTTCCCCGTCCACGTGGCTCTCGGCCTCCTCGGCCTCGAGGTCGGTCGACGTTGGCGCCCTGCGACCCATCGCCGCAAGATAGTTCTTCGCGGTATTGATTCCGATGCGATACAGCCAGGTGTAAAACGCGCTGTCGCCGCGAAATGCGGGCAGGGCACGATACGCCTTGATGAATGCTTCCTGCATCACGTCCTCAACCTCTGACGGATCCCGAATGAACCGAGACAGCAACCGTCCCAGCCGGCGCTGATACTTGTCGACAAGCAGCTCGAAGGCACGCTTGTCGCCACGCTGGGCCCGCTCGACCAGCTGACGGTCGATGTCGCGCTCAGCCATGGGGCCCGGCCAGTACGCGCATCCCGGCGCGCACCGGACTCGGCGTCACCGGCCGGGTCCGGCGGTACCGTCTATTTGCCACAGACAGCGATCGCGGGAAATAGTTCACGCACAAGGCATTTATCAGGAAACGGGTTCGCGTGGCATCGATGCCACACCGGGTAGCGCCCCCCACAGCGCCCAGAGGCGCAGGCGGCGAAAGGCATCGGCGTCCAGCATGTCTCCGGCGATCAGCAGGGAGCGGCGCCGCGGGGCGCTGAGCGCCAGGATCACCAGCCTCGCACCCACCCAGCGCTGGGCGCCGACGCGTGCTTGCAGGCGGCGCCGCCCGGCCAGCTCGAGCGTGATCGAATCAGGCCCTTCCAGCACGAACGCGCGGACCGACCCGGCTGCGCGCAGCAGCGCACGGTCCCAGGCCGACGCGACGCCCAGCGCCACAAGCAGGCCGGCGAGCGCCCAGCCGGCCAGCGTTTCCTTGGCGACCGACAGCAGGGCTGCGGCGGCTGCGCCGTGCGCGACTAAGATGACGAGCGCCAGTGCGCGTGACGGCGCAAGGCGGAATCGTGTCGCTTCCGGCGAGCTCACACTCGTGCGAAAACGAGCGTTCCGTTCGTGCCACCGAAGCCGAAGTTGTTCTTGACGGCCACGTCGACCTTGAGCTCGCGCGCGCTATTGGGGCAAAAGTCCAGATCACACTCTGGATCCGGATCGCTGAGATTGATCGTCGGCGGGCAGACCCCGCGGTAAATGGTCAACACCGTGAATACGGACTCGATGCCACCCGCGCCACCCAGCAGGTGACCGGTCATCGACTTGGTCGAACTGACGACGAGCTTCTTGGCATGTGCGCCGAACGCGGCCTTGATCGCATCGGTCTCGTTCTTGTCTCCGAGCGGCGTGGAAGTTCCGTGCGCATTGACGTACTGCACCCGATCTGGCGTGAGCTGCGCGTCCTTCAATGCCTCCTGCATGCAGCGGCGTGGGCCATCGACGTTCGGTGCGGTCATGTGGTACGCGTCCGCGCTCATACCGAAGCCCGTCAGCTCGCAGTAGATGCGCGCGCCCCGTGCACGCGCCTGCTCGTACTCCTCGAGCACCATTGCACCGGCGCCTTCGCCGAGGACGAATCCATCGCGCCCCCGATCCCAAGGTCGACTCGCGCCTTGCGGATCGTCGTTGCGCGTCGACAGCGCGCGCGCCGCAGCAAAGCCACCCACGCCGAGCGGGGAGATCGCCGCCTCGGCACCGCCCGCGACCATCACGTCCGCGTCGCCTCTCTCGATCAGACGCGCAGCGAGTCCAATCGAGTGCAATCCGGTCGTGCAGGCCGTGACGATGCCCAGATTCGGGCCTTTCATGCCGAGCATGATCGACAGATGTCCCGAGATCAGGTTGATGATCGACGCGGGCACGAAGAACGGCGATATCCTGCGTGCGCCCTTGTTGAGGTACTCGCTGTGCGTATGCTCGATCATTGGCAGGCCGCCGATTCCCGAGCCGATGTTGACGCCGATGCGCTCGGCGTTGGCCTCGCCCGCCTCGAGCCCGCAGTCGCGCCAGGCCTGCAGGCCCGCCGCGAGCCCAAAGTGGATGAACAGGTCCATGTGGCGCGCTTCCTTGGGAGGAAGGTAGGCGGCGACGTCAAATCCCTTGACCTCGCCGGCAAAGCGGCAGGCGAATGTGGACGCGTCGAAGCGCTCGATCGGAGCGATTCCGGAGCGCCCGGCGACGATATTCTGCCAAGCCTCGTCCACCGTGTTTCCCACGGGGCAGACGACGCCGAGCCCGGTGACAACGACTCTGCGGCGAGACAATTTTGTTCCAGCGTGGGCTGCGGGGCCGACGCGCGGCTCCGCAGGCCCCGGTTAGGACTTCTGGTGTGCCTTGATGTAGTCGATGGCCTGCTGAACCGTCGTGATCTTCTCGGCCTCTTCGTCCGGGATCTCGGTCTCGAACTCCTCCTCCAGCGCCATCACCAGCTCGACCGTGTCGAGCGAGTCCGCGCCAAGATCGT
The DNA here is from genome assembly GCA_022340705.1 of Betaproteobacteria bacterium. Classification (GTDB taxonomy): domain Bacteria; phylum Pseudomonadota; class Gammaproteobacteria; order Burkholderiales; family SG8-39; genus SG8-39. The sequence continues at coordinate 2,549 of JAJDNJ010000106.1, read as the reverse complement.
CCACGAAGGACGATTCGATTTTGATCTCCGCCTCATTGACGCCCAGCTGCTCGGCGATGATCTTCTTGACGCGTTGCTCAATGTTCTCCATCTTCTGCTCCTTCCCTTGGGCCCCGCTGGATGCAACGAGGGCCTGCATTTTACCAAACCATCGAGCCTGCCCGGCCCGCCGAATCGGCCTCAGCCGGTCATGTACATGCCACCGTTGACGTGCAGCACGCTGCCCGTGACGTAGCCCGCCTGGGGAGAGGCAAGATAGGCGACCGCCGAGGCCACGTCGTCCACCGACCCGAGCCGGCCGAGGGGAATCTGCGAGAGCAACGCCGAGCGCTGCTCTTCGGTCAGGGCGCGCGTCATGTCGGTGTCGACGAAACCGGGGGCCACGCAGTTCACGGTGATGTTGCGGCTGCCCACCTCGCGCGCCAGGGCGCGCGTGAGCCCGGAGACCCCTGCCTTGGCCGCCGCATAGTTCGCCTGGCCGGCATTTCCCGCGGCCCCGACCACCGAAGTAATGTTGATGATGCGTCCCCAGCGTGCCTTCATCATGCCGCGCAGGACGGCACGCGACAGGCGGAACACCGCCCTGAGATTGGTTTCAATCACCTCGTCCCACTCGCTGTCTTTCATGCGCAGCGCGAGGTTGTCGCGCACGACGGCCGCGTTGTTCACCAGCACGAGGATGTCGCCAAACTCCTTGCTCACCGACGCCACCAGTGCGTCGCACGCTGCCGGGTCGCGCACGTCGAGGACCCGGCCTGCGCCGCCTGCGCCGAGGGCCTGCGCGAGGCGCTCGGCGCCTGACTCGCTGGTCGAGGTGCCGACGACCTTCGCGCCCTGCGCCAGCAGCGCCTGTGCGATCGCCTGCCCGATGCCACGCGAGGCTCCGGTCACCAGCGCCAGCTTGCCTTCGAGCATCCTCAGCCCTCCCGTACCATCGCCAGCGCCTGCTCGAGCGCGTCTCGGTCGGCGAGCGAAATGCCCTGTACCTCGGGCGCGATGCGCTTGACCAACCCCGCGAGCACCTTGCCCGGCCCGCACTCCAGAATGTGCGTCACGCCGCGCGCCGCCATCGCCTGGACGATCTCGACCCAACGTACCGGCGACGCGGCCTGACGTACGAGGGCATCGCGGATGGCATCGGGTGACTGCACGATTGCAACGTCGACGTTGTTGATCACCTCGATTTTCGGCGCCGCGAGCGGGACCCTGCCGAGATAGTCGCGCAGGCGCTCGGCCGCGGGTTGCATCAGGCTTGAATGAAACGGCGCGCTCACCGGCAGCGTCATCGCGCGCTTCGCACCGCGCGCCTTGCAGGCGCCGATCGCACGATCGACGGCTGTCTTGTGCCCCGCGATAACCACCTGGCCAGGCGCATTGAAATTCACCGCTTGGACCACCTCGCCCTGGGCGGCTTCGGCGCAGGCTGCGCGCACTGCCTCGTCGTCAAGGCTCATGATGGCCGCCATCGCACCGACGCCTTCCGGGACCGCCTGCTGCATCGCTTGCGCGCGGAAGCGGACGAGCGGAAGGCAGTCCTTGAGCGACAGCGCACTGGCTGCGACCAGCGCGGCGTACTCGCCAAGGCTGTGCCCGGCCACCAGGCTCGGCGCCGGGCCGCCGAGCGCGCTCCAGGCCCGGTAGGCGGCGATGCCCGCGGTCACCATCGCCGGCTGTGTGTTGACGGTGAGCGCGAGCGCCTCCGCGGGCCCTTCGTCGAGCACGCGCAGGAAATCGGCGCCCAGCACCGCCTCGGCCTCGTCGCGCACCGCGTCGACGCCCGGGAGACTCCTGTAGGCCTCGAGCATGCCGACCGATTGAGAGCCCTGGCCAGGGAATACGAATGCAAGTTTCATCGCGAATATCCTTCAGAGTGTCGCAATCACGGCGCCCCAGGTGAATCCGCCGCCGACGCCCTGCATCATCACGCGCTGACCCGTGCGGATTTTGCCGGCACGCAGCCATTCGTCGAGCGCAAGCGGAACCGAGGCTGCCGAAGTGTTGCCGTGGCGGTCGACGGTGACCACCAGGCGCTCGCGCGGCAGGCCGAGCTTGCGTGCGGTCGCCTCGAGGATACGGACATTGGCCTGGTGCGGTATCAACCAGTCGATGTCTTCGATCCGCATGCCGGCCTCGGCCAAGGTTTCGCGCCCGACCTCGTCGAGCACGCGCACGGCGAACTTGAACACCTGATTGCCGGCCATCTGCAGAAACGGCGAGCCGACGATGCGCCCACCGCAGACATTGCCGGGCACCGAGAGGATGCCCGCATGGCTACCGTCGGCACGCAGTACCGAGGCGTGGATGCCCGGTGTGTCGGCCGCCGCGAGCACGACCGCGCCGGCGCCGTCGCCAAACAGCACGCAGGTGCCGCGATCGTTCCAGTCGAGGATGCGGGAAAACACTTCGGCGCCAACCACCAGGGCCCGCTTTGCCGCCCCGCCGCGGATGAAATTGTCGGCGGTCGCCAATGCGTAGACGAATCCGCTGCACACTGCCTGTATGTCAAACGCGGGGCAGTGCGCGATGCCGAGCTTTGCTTGCAGCAGGCA
>JAJDNJ010000095.1 GCA_022340705.1 Betaproteobacteria bacterium | reverse complement strand
TTCGCCGCGTCAAGCGTTGCCGGGTCGATCGTGACATTCGTGCCGGCGTCCGCGAACTGATCCACGTCTGTCGTCGCCGCCCCGCCACCACTCGCGACGACGATATTGGTCGGATCGAGGAGGAAGATTCCAAGCTGTCCGTTCGGCGCCGACGCGTCCACGCGACCGGTGACGCTGAGCGCACCCTTACTTGACGTCTCGACCAATCCACCATCACCGGACACCGCGCCACCGCGCACGCTCGCCGTGCCTGCGAACCAGGTCAGGTCGGTCGACCAGACGACGATCGTCCCGCCATCACCCTCCGTCTGCGCATCCGCCCGAATCCGCGTATAGAGATCGACGTAGGTCTGCCGCGCCTGCGGCAGATCGCCGCCGCCCTGGTAGTCGCCGCCGAGGCGCACGCGCCCGCCGCCGAGCGCGCCGCTTGCGTCCAGAACCGCGCCCTGCGTCTCGACCTTCGGCGCGGTCACGGTAATCTCGCCGCCGGTGGTCAGCCCGCGCGCGGACACCGTGCCCGCGAGCAGTACCTCAGTCTCGACTGCCCGGATCGACACTTCACCACCGCGCTGCGCGCCGTCGACGCGCACGATGCTCGACGGCGCGATCTCGACGCTGTCCTGCGCCACCACGTGGACGACGCCGCCGTCGCTCACCGTGCCCGCGGCGAAGACGCTGCCCGCCCAGTCGATGCTGTCGACTTCGATTTCCACCCGCCCGCCCTGCGCGCCGCTCGCGTCGAGCGCACCTTCGCCCGCAAAAACTTTCGACGCAACCTTGATCTCCGGCGCAGAAATCACCGCACCTGAATCAAGCTGCGTGCGTCCCTGCGGCGCATCGATGCTCACCGTCGCGCCGGCTTCAATCTTGCCGCCGATATGCACCTCGGTCGGCGCCGCTTCCGCGTTCTTCGCCACCAGTTCAACCTTGCCGCCCGCGCCCGTCGCGCGCACCGCGGCGCCGGCCGGCACATCGATTGCCTGCGCGGCGCGCAGCGCGACCAGGCCGCCCGCTTCGGTTCCGTTCGCCTCGATCGTGCCCTGTGCGCGGATCGCGCCGCTGTCGGCCTGCACCGTGATCTCGCCGCCCTGGGTGCCGTTGGCCTCGACCTTCGAGCCGGGATCGAGCTCGACGTCTTTCGTCGCCCTGAACACGATCTTGCCGCCCTTGCCGACCTCGGCGTGCGTCGCCGAGACGAGGCCCGAGTTCTTGACCAGCGTGCCGTAGATCCCCACGCGCCCGCCGGCGGCGACGATTCTCCCTGCGTTCACTGCGCTGTTGTCGGGCGCGGTGTATTCGACGCGGATGTCCGGCGTGCCGGCGTTGACCAGCTCGACGGTCTTGCCCGCGGCGACGATGACCTCGCCCTGCGGGCTCTGGATGACGCCGTCGGGCTTGTTCTCGACCTTCGGCGCGATCAGGTAGACATGCCCGCCCTGAGCCGTCTTGATCGTGCCGGCGTTCTCGAGCTTGCCTTCGAGACCGGTTCCTTCGAAGCGCAGCTTGCCGCTGATCCAGTCCGCATCGCTGATGTTGAGCGTCGAGGCGGCGAAGCCCGCGACATCGATCACTGCGCCCTTGCCGATCGCGATGCCCGACGGGTTGATCAGAAACACGCGCCCATTCGACAGCAGCTGACCGAGGATGACCGACGGATCGCCGCCCCGCACGCGGTTGAGTACCGCGCTCGCGGCGTTTTGCTGCAGGAAGCGGGTGATCTCGTCCTTCTGGATCGAGAACTGCTGCCAGTTGATGACCGCGCCCGGCGTGTTGACGACGGTGAGGGTCTTGCCGTTGACGGTGATCGTCGCGCTGCCGACCGCGACGTTCGCGCCGTTCGGATTGGCCTGCGCGCCACCGCCCCAGCCCGCGAGCGCGCTGGCCACGGCGAGCGAGATCAGGCGCCGCCGCAAGGCGTTGCGTCCGGCCATCGGCGTCTCGCGCACAGCCATCCGCCAGACTCCAGCGTCGGCTACCGGGCCCCGTGCGCGGCTTGCGCCGCGCACGTCAGGCTCGAGAACAGGTTTCCCAGTCTCGGGCGCTCTTTTGAGAGCCCGGTCGCTCGCACGCTAACCCTCCTCGAACCCTCCGGCCGAGGAACTGCTCCACGCCGTTTCGTCCCTGAATTGGCCGTTCCGCCGACGCGTGAAACGGTTAGGCTCGTTGTTGTGAGACGGATTGCCTCTTATACGCACAAGCGCACTGTTTTTGAATAGTTTTTCTGTCCCGTGCCGACCTTGCGGAGGCCAACTTTGACGGATTCTTACAGTTCCGGCGCCGATGACGGCTCAGCGCCGCGCGTCGAGCACGAAGGCGCCGGCGATCTTCCCGGCGCGCAGGCGATCGAGCGCCTCGTTCGCCGCTTCGAGCCCGAGCGTCTCGACCTGGGTGGCGATCGGAACGCGCGCGGCGACCGCGAGAAAGTCCTCGGCGTCCTTGCGCGTCAAATTGGCCACCGAGCGCAGCGTGCGTTCTCCCCACAGCAGGCGGTAGGGAAAGGACGGGATGTCGCTCATGTGAATCCCGCCGCAGACCACGGTGCCGCCCCTGCGCACCGCCTCGAGCGCCGCGGGAACGAGCGCGCCGACCGGCGCGAAGATGATCGCCGCGTCGAGCTGCTCCGGAGGCGTCTCCTGCGAGCTGCCGGCCCAGCAGGCGCCGACCTTGCGCGCGAGGGCCTGCGCCGGCGCATCGCCCGCGCGTGTGAACGCGTAGACCGCGCGCCTTTCGGCAACGGCGACCTGGGCCACGATATGCGCGGCCGCGCCGAAGCCGTAGATGCCGAGCCGCCGCGCCTCGCCCGCAAAGCGCAGCGACCGGTAGCCGATCAGTCCGGCGCAGAGCAGCGGGGCCGCCGAAGCGTCGTCGTAGCGCTCGGGGATCGCGAAGCAGAAGCGCGCGTCGGCGAGCGCGTATTCGGCATAGCCGCCATCGAGCTGATAGCCGGTGAAGCGCGCGTCCGCGCAAAGATTTTCTTCGCCGCGCCGGCAGAACTCGCACCGCCCGCAGGATCCGCCCAGCCACGGCACTCCGACCCGGTCGCCAACGCGATGCCGCTCGACGCCCGCGCCGAGCGCCGCGACCGTGCCGACGATTTCGTGCCCCGGCACCAGCGGCAGCTTCGGCTCCGTCAGTTCGCCGTCGACAATATGCAGATCGGTGCGGCACACCCCGCAGGCATGCACCTTGACGAGCACCTGTCCGGGACCGGGTCCGGGAATCGGGAGGTGATCGCAGCGCAGCTTTTCGTGCGCGGCATGTAATCGCATCGCGCGCATATTCGTTGCGACCATGGGGTCAGACCCCTGTGGATAAGTCTTTCTCTGCGTTTGGTCGTTCGACGGCGTTCGCCGACTTATCCACAGGGGTCTGACCCCGAGGACGCGGCGAGTCATCGTCGTCAAGCACATCGAACGCCGGCCGCTCGAGGTCGTCGAACTGCCCGCTGTCGAGCGCGCGCCAGAACAGCCAGCCGATGAGAAACACGAACGCGAGCGAGACCGGCACGAGGATGTAGAGGCTTTCCATGACTCAGTTCGTGGCGAGCTCGGTCGCGGCGGCGCAGCCTCCTGCGCGCGAAGGCGGCGCGAGCGGGCGCATGGCGTTGATTACGACGATGAACGAGCTCGCGGTCATGCCGATCGCCGCCTCCCAGGGCCCGATCCAGCCGATCGCCGCGAGCGGCAGGGCCACAGCATTGTAGAGCACGGCCCAAGCGAAGTTCTGCCGGATCAGGCGCATTGCACGTCGCGCCACCGACATCGCGTCGCCCACGACGGAGAGTCGCAGCTGCGTCGCGCCGCCGAGCAACACGATGTCGGCCTGCGCCTGGGCCGCGTCCGCCCCGCCGCTCACTGCAACCGAGACGTCTGCACGCGCCAGCACCGGCGCGTCATTCAGCCCGTCGCCGATCATCGCAACGATGCGGCCCATGCGCTGCAGGCGCGCAACAAAGTCGAACTTGTCCTGCGGCGTCGCGCCCCCAAGCACAGAATCAATGCCGAGGCGGCGCGCGACGGATTCCACCGCGACGGGCCGATCGCCGCTCGCCAGATGCACGCGCAAGCCGCGCGCAACCAGGTCCGCGACGAAGGCTTCGGCTTCGGGGCGCAGCGCGTCCTCCAGCACGAATGCGGCGAGCCACCCGTCGGCATCCGCGAGGAACACCGCGGTCTGCTGGGCATCGGCGCCACCGCGGTTCGCCGGCAGGGCGCGGCCAGCGAGCGCGTGGCAGTAGGCCTCGGTGCCGAGCCGCAGGCGGCGCCCGGCAATCCTGCCCTCGAGCCCCTCGCCGGGCGCGTTTGTCACCTCGTCGGCCGACAGCGCGGACGGCCCCTCGAAGGCGCGCGCAATCGGATGGCGGCTCGAGGCCTCGAGCGCGCGCGCCATCGCCATACAGTCCTTCGCGTCGCGCGCGCCGAGTGGCCGCACTGCGCGGATGGAGAACCGCCCCGCGGTGAGCGTGCCGGTCTTGTCGAGCACCACGTCGGTCGTGCGCTCGAGGCGCTCAATCGCTGCGCCGCGCGTGAGCGCAAGGCCACGCGAGAGCAGAAACGCATTCGCCCGTGTCAGCACGATCGGCGCGGCGAGTGCGAGCGCACATGGGCAGGTCGCCACGAGCACGGCGACCGCGACCCATACCGCGTGCGCCGGCGATTCGCCCGCCCAGAAGACGAACGCAGCGGCCGCGACGAGCAGCACCACCGCGGTCAGCCGCGCGGCGAGGCGATCGGCCGCTTCTACGAGACGCGGCTTGCCGGCGGCCGCGCGCTCGACAAGACGCAGCACGGCCGCGGCCTGGGTGTCGGCGCCAGTGCGCGCGACCTGCATCACCAGGGGCTGTTCGAGGTTGATCGAACCGCCGACGAGCGGCGCACCGACGTTCTTCGCCACCGGGCGCGACTCTCCGGTGAGCAGCGATTCGTCTGCGCTCGAGCTGCCGCGCAGGACGACACCGTCGGCCGGCACACGCTCGCCGGATGCCACAAGCACGAAATCCCCGGGCGCGATCGTGTGCGCGGGGACGCGCTCCACGCCAGCCTCCGGATCGGAACCCGCGAGCCGCATGGCGAATGACGGCATCCAGCGCGCGAGAGGGTCTAGGCTGCGCGCCGCTCGCTCGCGCGCGCCGGTCTCCAGCAGGCGCGCAGCGAGCAGCAGGAAGACCAGCATGGTGATTGTGTCGTAGTACACCGCGCCGCCTCCGGTGAATGTCGCCCATAGGCTCGCCGCGAATCCGGCCGCGATGCCGAGCGCGATCGGCGCGTCGAGCGACAGGCTGCGCCGCTTGAGCGACTGCCACGCGCCGACGAAGAACGGCCCGCTGGAGAAGAAAATCACCGGCAGCGTCAGCAGAAGGCTTGCCCAGCGCATCAGCCGCTCGGTATCCGGCGCGAGTGTGCCCCCGCCCGCGTCGAGGTACGCCGGAAATGCGTACATCATGACCTGCATTGCGCCGAAGCCAGCGACGAACAGCCGCCAGTACGCGGTACGGCGCGCGCGCTGGGCGAGCGCGTCCTGGCGCTGGGGGTCGTAGGGATACGCGTCATAGCCGATCGCGCGCACCGCCTCGAGAATTTTCGAGAGCTGGGTGTGCGCCGGGTCCCAGGCGACCTGCGCGCGATGCGTCGCGTAGTTGATGTCGACTCGAAGAATGCCCGGCTGGCGGCGCAGCCACTGCTCCGAAAGCCACAGGCAGGCCGCGCAGCGGATCCGATCGAGGATCAGCGAGACTTCGCGTCGCCCCTCCTCGGGCGCGGCCACAAACTGGCGCTGCGCCGCGGGGTCGTCGTAGACCTCGAGCGGCGGCAGGTCCTTGGGCAGCAGCGCCGCACCGTCGCCTGGGCGCGGTGCGCTGCGCGTTTCGTAATACCGCTCGAAGCCGCCCGCGACGATAGTGCGGGCGACCGCTTCACAGCCTGCACAGCAGAACTCGCGCACCGCGCCGAGCACGGGCGCGACGTGGCGCCCCGGTTCGAGCACCGGGAGGGCACAGTGAAAGCAGGCGGCCGCGGGCGGCCGTCCCGCGGCCGTTACGTCGGCCAAGCGCTAGGCGACCGCGACGCGGCGCGACGACTTAGCGGCCTTCTTGGGCAGCGTCAGGCTGAGCACGCCGTCCTTGTATTCCGCCTTGGCGTTCTGCGTGTCGACCTCGGCCGGCAGACTCATGCTGCGCGAGACCATTCCGTAGTAGCGCTCGCTGTGCAGCACTTTCTCACCGTCCTTCTTCTCGGATTCGCGCTTCACCTCCGCGCGGATCGAGACCTGGCCGCCTTCGACATCGACCTGGATGTCGTCCTTTTTTACGCCGGGAATATCGGCATGAATGGTGTAGGTCTTGTCGTCTTCCGCGACATCGACCTTCATCTTGAGCTCGCCGTCGCCTTGGATCGCCACCGGCTTAACCCAGAAGCCCTTCATCAGGTCGCCGAACACGTCGTCCAGCATGCCACCGTAGCCGTATCGCTGAATGTTTGCCATGGTTCTGCTCCTTGGATGCCCCTAGACAGTCATTACCTGGGGGGCCCAGCGCCAAATTTAAACCCGGCCAGGGACGCGGTATTGACGCCTGTCAAAGCGCGGACGCTCGCCGCCTTCAACAATATCGGTCG
>JAJDNJ010000083.1 GCA_022340705.1 Betaproteobacteria bacterium | reverse complement strand
CGCCTGGACGAAGGGGTGGCCGCTGCGCTGCGCGAGCGCCGCGGCGACGCGCGCGCCGAACTCGGGCGGCGCGTTGAGACCCGTGCCGACCGCGGTCCCGCCGATGGCGAGGCCGGCCACGCGCGGCAGCGCCGAGGCGATATGCGCCGCGGCCTGCGCGAGCTGCGCGACGTAGGCGGAAAACTCCTGGCCGAGGGTGAGCGGCGTGGCGTCCTGCAGGTGCGTGCGGCCGATCTTGACGATGTCGGCAAAGGCCGCGCGCTTCACCTCGAGCGTCGCGCCGAGCGCGGCGAGCGCCGGCAGCACGTCGTTGGCGAGCGCGGTGTAGGCCGCGACGTGCATCGCCGTCGGAAAGACGTCGTTCGACGACTGGCTGCGGTTGACGTGGTCGTTGGGATGCACGCGCCGGCCCTCGCCGCGCGCGCCGCCGAGCAGCTCGCTTGCGCGGTTGGCGAGCACCTCGTTCATGTTCATGTTGGTCTGGGTGCCCGAGCCCGTCTGCCAGACGACGAGCGGGAACTCGTCGGCGTGCGAGCCGGCGAGCACCTCGTCGGCCGCCGCCACGATCGCCTCGGCGATCTGGGGCTCGAGCGTGCCGAGCTCCCTGTTGACGATCGCCGCCGCCCGCTTGACCTCGGCAAGCGCGCGAATCAGCTCGTCGGGCATTCGCTCGGTGGAAATGCGGAAATGTTCGAGCGAGCGCTGGGTCTGTGCGCCCCAGAGCCGCGCGCTCGGCACCTCGATCGGTCCGAAGCTGTCGCGCTCGAGTCGGGTATCAGCCATTGGGCGGCTCCAATCGGTTTCAATCGATGTCGAGACTTCGATGGTGCGCCGAAACGGCGCCGGCGTGGACAGGCGCAGGCGCGGGGCGGCTCGGACCGCCCCGGCCGGGCCGACGACTCAGTTCTTGCTGCCGATCGGCTTGGCCGCGGCGGCGACCGGATCCGGGCCGGCCGTCGTGACCAGCGTTTCCTCCGCTTCCTCGAGCGGCTGCTCGGTGAAGCCCTTCAGGGTTCCGGTGGTATCCGCGTCGCGCGGGATCTCGATCTCGCTCACGGCGTAGGCGGTGACCAGCTCGGCAAGCGAGCGCAGCGCGTGCATGTGGATGCGCTCGTAGCCGTGCGAGGCGTCGATGCCGAAGGTGATCAGCGCGGTGCGCACGTCGTCGCCCGCCTCGATCGCCGAAGCGCAGTCCGAGCGGTAGTAGCGGAACAGGTCGCGCTGGTAGGTGATGTCGTTCTCGCGGCACAGGCGGATCAGCTTGCGCGTCAGGTGATAGTCGAACGGACCGGTCATGTCGGCCATCGCAATCGTCACCCCGAATTCGCTGCTGTTCTGTCCCGGCGCGCTGGTGCCGTTGTCGATCGTCACCATCGAGGCCACGTCGTGAGTGAGCACGGACGAGGCGCCGACGCCGACTTCCTCGGAGATCGAGAACAGGAACAGCGTGTCCACCGACGGAGTCTTTTTCGACTCGCGCAGCGCCTTGAGCGCGGCGAACATCACCGCGCAACCCGCCTTGTCGTCGAGGTGGCGGCTGACGATGAAGCCGTTGTCGAGGAACTCCGGACGCGGGTCGATCGACACGATGTCACCGACTGCGATGCCGAGGCGCATCAGGTCGCGGATGTCGCGCCCGAGGGCATCGACGCGCAGCTCGACGTGCTCCCAGCCGGTCGGCTGGCTGTCGATCTGCTCGTTGTAGACGTGGCCCGACGCCTTGAGCGGCAGGATGGTGCCGCGGTAGGCGCCGGCATCCGTAAACAGCGTGCAGCGCGCGCCTTCGGCGAAGCGCGAGGACCAGTGCCCGATCGGCGCCAGCTCGAGGCGGCCGTCGCTCTTGAGGCCTTTTACCTGCGCACCGAGCGTGTCGAGGTGGGCGATGATGGCGCGCGCCGGCTTGGCATCCTTGCCCGGCAGGCGGGCGCGAATCGCGCCGCGCCGCGTCATCTCGTACTCGACGCCAAGCCTACCCAGCTCCTCGCAGGTGAGGCGCGCAACGGCGTCGGTGTAGCCCGAGGGACTGGGTGTCTCGAGCAGCCGGCGCAGGATGTCAGCGAGGTATTCGACGTCGATGTTCAGGCGGGACATATAGAAAGGACTCTCAAACGGAAGCTTGGCGCGCTGCCGCGGGCATCGAAAGCGGAAACAGCAGGTCGATGAAGCGCTCGGCGGTCGGCTGCGGCTCGTGGTTCGCGAGCCCGGGACGCTCGTTGGCCTCGATGAAAGCGTAGTGCGCCGCGCGCGGCGAGCGCACGATGAAATCGATGCCGGTGACCGGGATGCCGATCGCGCGCGCGGCGCGCACGGCGGCGGCGACCAGCTCGGGGTGCACTTCGTCGGTGACGTCGTGGATCGTACCGCCGGTGTGCAAGTTGGCCGTGCGGCGCACCTGGATCTCGGCGCCCTTCTCGGGCACGTCGTCGAACGCCAGCCCGGCGCCCGCCAGGCAGCGCTCGGTTTCGGCGTCGAGCGGAATCTTGGATTCGCCGCTGGTGGCGGCCGCGCGCCGGCGGCTCTGGCGCTCGATCAGGCCGCGTACCGTGCTCTGCCCGTCGCCGACGATGCGCGCCGGGCGGCGCAGCGCCGCGGCGACCACCTTGTAGTCGATCACCACCAGGCGCAGATCTTCGCCCTGCACGCAGGCTTCCACCAGCACCCGATCGCAGTGCGCGCGCGCACGCTCGACCGCGGTTATCGCCGCGTCCAGGTCGTCGACGCCGACCGCGATGCCGCGCCCCTGCTCGCCGCGCGCGGGCTTCACCACCACGCTGCCGTGGCTTGCAAGGAACTCGGCGAGCTGCTCGCGGCTTTCGAACTCGATCTGCGCCGGAACGCGCACGCCGGCGCGCTCAACGACACGCCGCGTCACGGCCTTGTCGTCGCAAATGCTGACCGCCACGCCGCTGGTCAGCTCCGACAGGCTCTCGCGGCACAGCACCGAGCGCCCGCCCGAGGTCAGACGGAAGAATCCGCCCTCGGCATCGACGACCTCGACGCCGATCCCGCGCCGGCGTGCCTCCTCGGTCAGCAGGCGGGCGTAGGGATTGAGCGCCTGCTCGGGTGGCCGTCCGACGAACAGCTTCTCGTTGATCGGGTTCTTGTGCTTGACGGTGAACTCCGGGATGCGCACGAAGCCGAGCTTCTGGTAAAGGTCGATCGCTTCGCGGTTGTCGTGCATCACCGAAAGGTCGAGGTGGAGCGCGCCACGCGCCTGGAAATACTCGGCCAACCGCCGCACCAGGGCCTCGCCGATCTTCGGGTGGACCGCCTGCGGATCGACCGCGAGGCACCACAGCGACGCGCCCTGCTCTGGGTCGCCGAAGGCGCGCCGGTGATCGACACCGGTCACGGTGCCGATGATCGCGCCCGTGCCCTCGTCCTCGGCCACGAGGTAGACGATCGTGCGGCTGTCGCGCTTGCCGAACATGAAGCCTGACGGCACCGGCACCATCGAGCGCGCAAGATAGATCCGATTCACCGCGTCGCCGTCTGCCTCGCTCACGAGCAGGCGCACGGCAAAACCGCGCGGGACGCGGTTCGAGACACGGTAGGTGGTCAGATCGAGGCGGAAGGTGTGCGACGGATCGAGAAACAGGTGCTGAGGCGCCGCCGCAAGCACGACATGCGGGTCGCGCACGTAGCAGGCGATGTCGCGCCGCTCGAGATCTTCCTCGAGCAGCGCCGCAGCGAGCGCGGCCGGATCGAGAAAGGTCTGGCCGAACAGCAGCCGGCCCCAGCCGCAGTCGAGATTCACGTTGTGCCGCCCAGTCTGCTCGGCGCTGCGCCCGCGCAGGCGCTGGAAGCGATGCGCGTAGGCGCCGCGCTCGCGCCGCTTGCGCGTGCGCGTCGATCGTTGGGTCGCGGTCATGTCAGGCTCCTTGCGCTTGCAGCCACAGTTCGAGGAGTGCCGCCTGCCACAGCTCCGATCCGCGCAGCGGCGTGATATGCCCCTTGGGATCGGCGAACAATGCGTCGAGATACTCGCGCCGGAAGATGCCGCGCTCGCGCGCGGCGCGCGCGCCGAGCGCATCGCGCGCGAGTTCGAGGAACGGGCCCTCGAGGTACTTCAGCGCGGGGACCGGGAAGTAGCCCTTGGGCCGGTCAATGACGGCGCTCGGCACGACCTGGCGCGCGACATCCTTGAGGATGCCCTTGCCGCCGTCGCGCAACTTCTGGTCCGGCGGAATGCGCGCCGCGAGCTCGACCAGCTCATGATCGAGGAACGGCACACGTGCCTCCAGCCCTGCCGCCATGGTCATATTGTCGACCCGCTTCACCGGATCGTCGATCAGCATCACAAGGGTGTCGAGCCGCAGTGCCCGATCGACCGGATCGATGCCGTCGCCCGCCGCCATGTATTCCTCGACCAACGCGCGCGCGTGGTCGTTGCCGACGTATTCTGCCGAGACATGCTGCTGGTAGCGCCCGTAGTCGCGGTCCATGAACGCGCGCGCGTAGTCGCCCGCCGGGTCACCCGAGCCGACCAGCTTCGGATACCAGTGGTAGCCGCCGAACACCTCGTCTGCGCCCTGCCCGCTCTGCACCACCTTGACGTGGCGCGCTACCTCCCTGGAGAGCAGGTAGAACCCCACGTTGTCATACGACACCATCGGCTCGGACATCGCCTCGATCGTGCCGGGCAGCGCGTCGATCAGGCGCGCCGACTCGATGAAGATCTTGTGATGCTCGGTCTCGAAGCGCTCGGCGACGATGTCCGAGTAGCGGAATTCGTCGCCCGACTCCCCGTGCGCCGCCTCGAAACCGATCGAGAAGGTCTTCAGCCCCACCTGTCCGGCTTCGGTCAGCAAGCCGACGATCAGGCTGGAATCGACCCCGCCCGAAAGCAGCACCCCAACCGGCACGTCGGCGACCATGCGCCGATCGACCGACAG
>JAJDNJ010000079.1 GCA_022340705.1 Betaproteobacteria bacterium | reverse complement strand
CTGACCATCAAGCCCGGCGGCATCGTGCCCTGGCACAGCCACAACGAGCGGATTGCGATGATCTACGTCGTCAAGGGCGAGATCGTCGAGTACGCGAGCAGCTGCGCCGAGCCGATCGTGCACACGGTGGGCGATATCGCGCGCGAAGCGAAGGGCACCTCGCACTGGTGGAAGAACACCGGTACGGAAACGGTCGAGCTCATCTCGGTGGACATCTTTCCGCCGCAGATGAAACAACAAGAACACATGATGTGATCCGGAGCCACGGATGCGTAACGTCCTCATCGGGCTGGTGGCGTTTCTGACGCTGGTCGACCTGTTCGCGACGCAGGCCATCCTGCCGGCGCTCGCCCGGGCCTACGGCGTCGGTCCCGCCGCGATGGGTCTTGCGGTGAACGCGAGCACGCTCGGCATGGCGGCCGGCGCGCTCGCGGTCGCCTTCTTCAGCCGGCGCATCGAGCGGCGCCTCGGCATCGCGGCGAGCCTCGGCCTGCTGTCCGTGCCGACCGCGCTGCTCGCCGCGGCACCCGACCTGGCGACGTTCGCCGGACTGAGGATCGTGCAGGGTCTTTGCATGGCGAGCGCGTTCGCGCTCACGCTGTCCTACCTCGCCGAGCACTGCAGCGCCCGCGTGGCCGCCGGCGCCTTCGCCGCCTACATCGCGGGCAACGTGGCGAGCAACCTGTTCGGCCGCCTCGCCGCGGCGGCGCTCGTCGACCACGCCGGGATCGCGGCGAACTTCCTGGTCTTTTCGGTGCTCAACCTGTCGGGCGCGCTGCTGGTCTGGTTCTGGCTCGGCCGGGCTTCGCCCGCCCCGATGCCGGGCACCGCGCGCTCGCCGCTCGCGCTGTGGGCCGAGCACCTGCGCAACCCCGCGCTGCGCGCGAGCTTCGCGATCGGCTTTCTGATCCTGTTCGCCTTCATCGGAACGTTCACCTACGTCAACTTCGTGCTGGTGCGCGCACCACTGGCGCTCGGCATGATGCAGATCGGCTTCGTCTACTTCGTGTTCCTGCCGTCGATCGTCGTCACGCCCCTCGCCGGCTGGGCGGCCGCGCGCCTCGGCACGCGGCCGGCGTTCTGGGGCGCGCTCGCAGCGGCTGTCGCCGGTCTGCCGCTGCTCGTCGTGCCGAGCGTGCCCGCAGTGCTCGCCGGCCTGGTACTCGTCGGCGCGGGGACGTTCTTTGCCCAGGCGACGGCGACCGGTTTCGTCGGTCGCGCCGCCACGGGCGACCGCGGCTCGGCGAGCGGCCTCTACCTGGCCTGCTACTTCGCCGGCGGCATGGTCGGCACAGCGCTGCTCGGGCAGCTGTTCGACCGGGTCGGATGGCCGGCCTGCGTTGCAGGCATCGGCGCGGCGCTCGCGCTCGCGGCGCTGCTCGCGCTGCGGCTCGCGACGCCCGCGCCCGGCCGCGCCGTATCCGGTACCGCCGAAACCCTGACCTCTTCCACCTGACCCTCGAAAGGAGAATCCCATGTCTGATCGCTTCAAATTCCTTGCCGCCATACTCGCGCTCGCCGCAGCGCTGCTCGCGCGTCCCGTGTCCGCTCTGGACGACGGCGTGGTGCGCGTGAAAAGCGCCTACGGCATGCAGGAGACGATTGCCCGCCTGAAGGGCGATGTCGCCGCCAAGGGCATCCAGTTCTTCGGCGAGATCGACCAGACCGCGCTCGCCGCCAGGGCCGGAATCACGATCCGGCCCTCGACGCTGCTCCTGTTCGGCAACCCGCCGCTCGGCACGCTGTTCGTCCAGTCCAAGCCCGAGGCCGGCATCGACTGGCCGGTGCGGCTGCTCGTGCAGCAGGACGCGCAGGGCAACGTCTGGGCGATCTACACGGACTTCGGCTGGATCGCGCGGCGCCACGGCATCACGGGCGAGGCCGCCAAGCCGTTCGATATGGCCTCGGGCGTGATCGCCTCGATCACCTCGAGCGTCAAGGCCAACTAGGAGCGCGCAGCGCCATGCAGGGATATTCCGGACAAATCGCCCTCGTCCTTCAGGGCGGGGGCGCGCTCGGCGCCTACCAGGTCGGCGTGTACGAAGCGCTGCACGACGCGGGCGTCGAGCCCGACTGGGTCATCGGCACCTCGATCGGCGCGATCAACGGCGCGATCATCGCCGGAAACCTGCCCGAGAACCGCATGGCGCGGCTGAACGCCTTCTGGGATCTGGTACGGCGCGAGCCCGCGACGAGTCTCTGGGGCCTGTGGCCGGCGGTGGCGGGCGCGGCGGCACAGACCGACATCCTGGTCAACGGCATCCGCGGGTTCTTCGTCCCGAATCCGGACGCAAGCTTCGGGGTGCACGTTCCGCTCGGCATCGAAAAGGCCGCGTTCTACCGCACTGCGCCGCTCGCCGACTCGCTCGCCGAGCTGGTCGACTTCGGCTGCGTCAACGCCGGAAAGACGCGCCTTACGCTCGGCGCGGTCAACGTGGGAACCAGCCAGATGCACTACTTCGACAGCCGCGAGCAGGCGCTCGATGCGCGCCACGTGATGGCCTCGGGCGCGCTGCCGCCGGCGTTTCCGGCGGTGCGCATCGACGGCGAGGTCTACTGGGACGGCGGCCTTTACTCGAATACGCCGGTCGAGGTGGTGCTCGACGACAAGCCGCGGCGCGATTCGCTGATCTTCGCGGCCAACGTCTGGCACTCGCAGGCGCCCGAGCCGAAAACCATCTGGCAGGTCCTCGGCCGGCAGAAGGACATCCAGTACGCGAGCCGCGCGACGAGCCACGTCATGCGCCAGCAGCAGATTCACCGCATGCGCCACATCATTCGCGAGCTCGCCCGGCATATTCCGGAGACTCGGCGCGGCGAAGCCGAGGTCGCCGACCTGCTCGGCTACGGCTGCGCCACGGTCATGCACCTCGTGCCGCTGCACGCCCCGCGACTCGAGGGCGAGGACCATACCAAGGACATCGACTTCAGCGCCGCCGGGATCGACACGCGGCGCAAGGCCGGCTATACCGATACGCGGCGCGCGCTCGCCGAGCAGCCCTGGGCGAACTGCCCGGATGCGCTCGACGGCGTCATCATCCACGAGGGGAATCCATGACTGAGCGTTACGACGCGA
>JAJDNJ010000054.1 GCA_022340705.1 Betaproteobacteria bacterium | reverse complement strand
TAGACCAGATCGCCCGCCACCGCGCGCCAGATCGGCCAGTCGGCGGCGTCGGATTGCACCACTGCGACGCGGGCGCGCTGCAAGCGCAGGCGCAGGGATTCGTCGAACCAGCTCGGGTGGCGGAACTCGACGGCGTGACGCACCCCATCCCAGCGTGCGAGGCGCCGCAGAAAGCGCTCGAGCAGTTCACCGTCCGCCTTCAGATTGGCGGGCAGCTGCCACAGCACGACTGCAAGCTTGCGGCCGAGGCCGCGTGCCGCATCACGCTGGCGTGCGAGCGCGGAGAGTGGAAAATCGATCCGCAGGATATGCGTCAGGTAGCGACTCGCCTTGATTGCAAAGCGAAAATTCGCGGGTGTCTGCTCTCGCCAGTGAACGAAAGTAGAGTGCGGCAAGAGATGGTAAAAGGTCCCATTGACCTCGACCGCGTCGAACGCCTGCGCATAGCGCTCGAGCCAACGCGCGCGCGGGCAATGCGCATAGAATGCCGGGCCCCATTCGTCGTAGGCCCAACCGCTGGTACCGATCCAGGCGCCCGGCATGCCTGATTGATGGTAGTCAAAAAACCGCTGCCAGCAAGCGCCACACTTGATCGCGAGTCATTCACGTATCCAGAAGAGAGACGCCATGCAAACGCCGCTCCAGATCACTTTCCGCGACATTCCACAATCCGACGCGCTCGAAGCGCGTATTCGCGAAAAGGCCGAAAAGCTGGAGTCGTTTTACCCCGGAATCGTGAGCTGTCGCGTCGTGGTCGAATCGCGCGACCGGCACAAACACCAGGGCAAGGAATTCTGCGTGCGGGTCGAGCTGCACATTCCGCAGCACGACATCGCGATCAACCGCGATCATCACGAGGATGTCTACGTCGCGGTGCGCGACGCGTTCAGCGCCGCACAGCGCAAACTCGAGGATCTCAGTCGCGTGCAGCGCGGCAAGGTCAAGGCGCACACACGCGGCGGCCGGCCGGGGGAATAGCCTCGACAATCGCTTCACGCGGCGGGAACCGAATAGACCTCCATCGCGCTCGCCACGCCGGGCAGCTCGAAGCGCCCGAGACTCGGCCAGGCGCCGCCAATCGCATTGACCACGGGTTTTGAGGCGACCGCATCGGTCTGCGTGCGCTTGCACAGCGCCTCGATGCGCGCGGCCTGATTCGCCGCGGCACCGATCACCGAGAACTCGAGCCGCTCCGTGGTACCGATGTTGCCGTACAGGACGCGGCCGAGGTGCAGGCCGACGCCAAATCCGAATGAACGCAATCCGGCCTGCACGCGCCGCTCGTTCGCGGCGTGCGCCCGGGTCCGCGCCGCACGCACCGCCGCCACCGCGCGTTGGCAGGTCTCGCGCCGCGCGCCGCCCTGCGGCAGGGGAAACACTGCGAGCGACGCGTCGCCGATAAAGCGCAGCACCTCGCCGCCCTGCTCGAGCACCGCGCCCGCGGTCGCCTCGAAGTAGTCGTTCAGCAGCTCGAGGAAAGCGCGTTCGCCGAGCGCCTCGGACAGCGGCGTCGACTCGCGCAGGTCTGAAAACCAGATCACCGCGTCGATCTCGTCGCCGTCGCCACGCTGGATCTTGCCGTCGAGCACGCGCAGGCCCGATTGCCGTCCGAGGTAGGTTTCGAGCAGCGTTTGCGCCAGCTCGCGGTTGGTGAAGTTCTCCATCACCAGCGCGAAGGGATGGAGCAGCTTTTCGATCTCGGCGATGTCGTGGTCGGTGAATCCGCCCGGCCGGCGCGTCGCGAGGCTGACCGCATTGCGCTGTCCGTTGCTGAACACGACTTCGACCAGGACCCAGTCGGTCGCACCGGTCGCCTTGATTTCCTCGAGCACCGGGTAGTCGAGCGGACAGTCACTGCGCTCGAGTCGCCGGCGCAGCACGCGCGCGCCTTCCTGGATGCGTCGTACCGGACTGTCCAGGTACATCGCGTCTCTGCGCAGCTCCGGTCCGGCACGACGCAGCTCGATCTGTCCGTCCTTCCAGAACATGGCGTTGCCCCAGTACTGCGGGTGCAGCGTCCAGAAGAAGAAGCTGACTCGGTCGATCGGCATGCCGGCGGCACGCACACGATTGCAGATCTCGCCCACGACGGCGACCGGCGAGGCCATCAGCCGGCCCTTGTGCATCAGCCAGTCGATGACCGGCGCGATCGACCAATCTGACATATGCCCTCTCCCCGAGTGGCGAGTTCGCATATAGTACGCGCATGGCGATCAATTCACTCTACCGCGCACTGGCGCTCGCTGCGCTGCTGTTCGCCCTTGCGGGCTGCGGCTCCAAGGTCAGCGAGGAAAACTTTTCCCGCATCGAAGACGGCATGACCGAGCAGCAGGTATATGAGATTCTCGGCAAACCGACCGAAACCTCGAGCATGGGCGCGCTGGGCGTGTCTGGATCCTCGGCAGTCTGGTCGGAGGACGGCGCGCGCATCAGCGTGCAGTTCGTCAACGGCAAGGTGCGACTCAAGCAGTTCGATCGCGTCAAACCCTGAGCGTCGGATTTCAAACCAGCACGCGCAAGGCCCCGGGCAGTACGCTAACGACGACGTGACGGACCGCGGGTAACGGCAATTCGCCGTCGGCCTCGACCGTCATCGCGGCATCCGACTCGAGCGCTACGCGGCGCGCGCGCAGCATCCGGACGCGCGGGTGCGTGCTATGCGTGCCGCGCATGACGCGCGGCACCAGCCCGAGGATCGCCCCGCGCCCGAGCGCCTGCGCGAGCATCACGTCGAGCAGACCATCGCTCGCGCGCGCCTCCGGGCAGACCCAAAAGCTGCCGCCGAAGCAACGGCCGTTCATCACCGCAGCGATGGTCGCTTCGCAGTCCTCGGGTGGCGCGTCGTCGAACCACAGCCTGAGGCGCAGGCGCGGATAATCGACGAGCGTCTTGGCCAGCGCGCCGAAGTAGGCGGCACGCCCCTTGAGCCATCGCGGCATGGTCGCCGCATTGGCGGCACCCTGCGCGCCGAAGCCGACATCCATGCCGTTGGCGAAATAGCAGTGCTGCGCGCTGCCGTCCGCGCACTCGGCGTCGATGCGTCCTGCGTCGAAGCGCCGCATCTCGCCGCGCGCAATTTTGGCGACTGCGGTCTGCCAGTCGTGCGCGCGACCGCCGACCGCGGCTTCGGGCGGAATCAGCTTTGCAAAGTCGTCACCGCTGCCCAGGGGAAGAACGCCGAGCGCGGCATCGAATCCGTCGGTGGCCGCGCGCAGCAGCCCGTTCACCACTTCATGCACCGTGCCATCGCCGCCCGCCGCTACCACCGCCGCGTAATCTCGCGCCCCGCTCTCGGCCAACGCGACCGCCTCGCTACCCGCCCACGTGGTCGCGACGTCGAAGTCCACGCCCGCCGCGCGCAGCGCCTGCGCCGCTGACGGCCACAAACGCTGCGTGCGACCGCGCCCCGCGGTCGGATTGACGATGACCAGCGCTCGCTTCACTGCGCTACGCCGCTCTGCGGCAGCACGCGCCACTCAATCGCCCAGCGGCCGTCATGCCGCGTGCGCTGCGTCTTGAGCCGGAGAAAACGATCATGCGCCGCGCAGGCGCCGACCCAGAGCGCGTTCCAGGCGTCGAACGCGGCGAGCGGATCGGCGAGTGCGAGATCACCCGCAAGGCGCCAACCGCCAACACGCACGCACGGCGTCTCGCCGTCCTCGAGCAGCTCGACCGACTCGCCGTGCGCGCGTTGCATGGCCGCGAGCCAGCGCGCGAAGGCGCCGGCGCTCGCGCGATCGCCCGCGCTCAGATTCGTGCCGAAGCCGAGCGTTGCCGCCAGCTCGGCGTGGGTCTGCAGCCCGATCAGGCGCGCCACGCGCGCGAGCTCGGCGGCCGCGTCGGCCGTGCCGAGCACCGCCTGCAGCGTGGGCAGCAGCGTGCGCAGGTACTCCATCGCGTAGCTGCGATGGGCGCGCAGCAGGCGCTCCTCGGGCCACTGCGCCGCGTCCAGCCGCGGCGCAGCCGACGTGTCGAAGCGCGGCATCGTCTCCGCGCCGTAGGCGAAGCGCACGCGCTCTTCGGGCGCAAGTGCGCGGTCATGCTCGAGGTAGTAGCCTTCGAGCCCGGGGTGTCCGTCGACCGTCATTCCGGTGCAGACGAAGCCGAGCCGCGGATTGCCGAGGCTCACCCCGTTGTGGCCATGCCAGCCGTGCAGCATCGCCGCCGAGACGGCATGCGGGATCGCGGCGATCGCGGTGCCGCGCCACATCCAGCGCGGCGGCGGGTAGCGCACCCAGGCCTTGCGGTCGCTCGCGACGACGGTCTCGGTGAGCACGCCGCCAAGCGCGTTCGAGTGATAGTGGTAGAGGGCACAGGCGACCGCGTGCGGCATGCCCTCCAGCCCGAGCTTCTTCAGGCCGGGGAGGAATTTCTCGAGATGCTGCCGGCGGAAGTGCTGAAATACGTATTCGCGCGCCGTGTCCGCGCCGCGCCGCGCGACCAGCGCAACCACCGTCGCGGTCAGCAGCGCGTTGTACAGCGCGGCGACCGCGCGCCATCCGGCGGCCTCGTTCACGCGTCGGCTACCGTGCCGGCGCCCGCGGCAAGCGCGATGCGCTCTGCGTGCGAGGCCTCGAGTCTGCGCAGCACCTCGGGCTCGGATTGCGCCAAACGAAGCACGTCGTCGCGCGCCAGACGCAGCAGCGTGCAGGGCGTCGCCTTCAGCCGGCCGCGCATGACGATGTACAGCGCGTCGCCCTGCTCGCCCTGCTCGATCACCGTGTCTCCCGCGAGGAAGGTTACCGTTTTGGCGTCGCGCGCAATGCGCTCGAGCATCGCCTCGGGCAGGCGGCGCGCGAACCCCGCCGCCGCGACCGCGAGAGTGAGCATTCGCGTGACGACCAGAATGATGTCTGCGATCGGCATGTGCTGCGCTGTCGCGAAGCGTTCAAAAAACAACGGCGCCGCGCGGCGCCGTCGGCAGTTTCCTAGGCCGCGTGCGCTAGCGCTTCCACTTCGGGTCGCGCTTCTCGATAAACGCGTCCATGCCTTCGCGGCCTTCTTCATTGACGAAGCTGGCCGTAATCACGCGGCTCGCCATCTCATAGGCGCGCTCGATGCCGAGGTCCATCTGCTCATAGAATGCGCGCTTGCCTTCGGCCACCGTCGCCCGCGGCTTGGCGCCGATCTTGCGCGCAAGCTCCGCGACCGCCTCGTCCAGCCTCTCGCCGGAAACCACGCGATTCACCAGACCCCACTCCAAGGCACGTGCGGCATCGATCAGGTCGCCCGTAAGCAGCATCTCCATCGCGTGCTTGCGATGAATGTTGCGCCCGACGGCAACGCCCGGCGTCGAGCAGAAAAATCCCCAAGTCACACCCGGCGTGGTGAACTTCGCCGCCTCCGCTGCGACCGCGAGATCACACTGCGCAACCAGCTGACATCCTGCGGCCGCGGCCGCACCCTGGACGCGCGCGATGACCGGTTGCGCCAGCTGCTGGATCGACAGCATCATTCGCGCACAGCGCCGAAACAACGCCTCGACCTTGGTTTTATCGCCGAGCTCGCGGATTTCCTTCAGGTCGTGTCCCGCGCAAAAGCCCTTGCCGTTGGCCGCCAGCACCACCACGCGGACGCTGTCGTCCTGGGCAATGCTGTCGAGGGCGTCCTGGATCGCAGCGATCATCTCGCTCGTCAGCAGGTTCATCTGCTTCGGCCGGTTCAGCGTCAGCGTGCAGATGCCGTCGCGATCCTCGCGGATCAGGATGGGCTCTTCGGCTTGCGGGACGGCACTCATGGGGCGCTCCTTATTCAGCTGTCGATGGCGGCTGCTGATTTCGCCTTTTCGCGCAGCACGAACTTCTGGATCTTGCCGGTCGAGGTCTTCGGCAGTTCGCAGAACACGACCGCGCGCGGCGCCTTGAAGCGCGCCATGTTGGCGCGGCAGTAATCGATGATCTCCTGTTCGGTCGCCGAGGCGCCGGCCTTGAGCTCGACGAAGGCGCAGGGCGTTTCGCCCCATTTGGCGTCCGGCATGGCCACCACGGCGGCGGCCATGACCGCCGGATGACGATAAAGCTGGTCCTCGACCTCGAGCGAGCTGATGTTCTCGCCGCCCGAGATGATGATGTCCTTAGAACGGTCCTTGATCTTGATGTAGCCATCGGGCTGCTTGACCGCCAGATCGCCCGAGTGGAACCAGCCCCCGCGGAAGGCGTCCTGCGTGGCCTTCGGGTTTTTCAGGTAGCCCTTCATCGTGATGTTGCCGCGGAACATGATCTCGCCCATCGTCGCGCCGTCGGCCGGCACCGGAGTCATCGTGTCCGGGTCCATCACGTCGAGCCCCTCCTCGACGGT
>JAJDNJ010000051.1 GCA_022340705.1 Betaproteobacteria bacterium | reverse complement strand
GTGTAGAGCAGACGGTTCAGGCCATGATCGAGTGCGGCGCCGGAGGCGCACAGGTCGAGCGGTGCGCTCACCGCGGCGGCGCGCGCCACACCGGGTGCCGCCCGCGCACCCCGCTCGCCGAGCCACTTGAGCAGCACGTTGCCGCCCAGCGATATTCCGACGGCGCGCAGCTGGCCGATCTCGGCCACCAGCCGGCGCAGGATCCAGTCGAGCTCCTCGCTGTCGCCGGAGTGGTAGGCGCGCGCGAGCCGGTTCGGCTCGCCCGAGCAGCCGCGGAAGTGCGGCAGCGCGACGCGCCAGCCGGCAGCGGCCGCTTCGCGCGCAATGCCGCGCGCATACGCGCTGTCCGAGCTGCCTTCCAGCCCGTGGAACAGGACGAGCGCGCGCTCGGCTTCCTCGGGGCCGGTGAAATCGACGTCGATGAAATCCCCGTCGGGCGTGTCCCAGCGCGCGCGCGTGGTCTGCGCGCGCGGCGGCGGGCGCAGCGCGGCGACGATGGTCTGCAGGTGTCCGCCCGGCAGCCACCACGGCGCCTGGTACGTCGAACGCACCTTAGTGAAGCGTGGCGCTACGAGGCGCGCGCGATTCGGTTCGCGCCGGCTGCGGCACGGGAGAGGCGTGGTGCACGACCATGCGCCAGCCCGCGCCGAGGCGCTGATAGACGTTGGTTGCCATGACGGGCTGCGCTGCGCCTTGACCCTCGACCGTGATGTTCTCCTGCACGCTGTGCACCGCGATCATCGGCCCCGCGATCACGACCTGGTGCGTGATGCGCACCTTCAGGCGCTGGCCGTTCCCGAGGATCCGCTTCCACTGGCCGAGGACTTCCTCTGTGCCGCGCAGGCGCGGACCGCCGGGATGCACGCAGAGCACCTCCTCGTCTTCTGCCCAGACGGCGACCATCGCGGGGTAGTCACCGCGCTCGAGTGCGTCATAGAACGCGGCTTCGGCGTCCTGCGCCGTCGGAAAGATCTTGTCGGACACGCGGCATGCGTTCGATCAGGGCGACGGCGGCGAGCCTAACACACCGAGCCGCGCGAGCTCATCGAGAACGCGCGCCGGCGTGAGCTCGGTCATGCAGCGGAAGTGACCCAGCGGGCAGACGCGCGCGAAGCAGGGGCTGCACTCGAGTCGCAGCCAGACGACACGCGCGCGGCGCGAGCGCGGCGGCGTGTGCTCCGGGCTCGATGAGCCGAACAGTGCGACCTGCGGGCGATCGAGTCCGGCGGCGACATGCATCAGCCCGGAATCGTTGCTCACGACGAAGTCGGCCGCAGCGATCAGCGCGATTGCCTCGCCGAGCGAAGTGCGACCTGCAACGCTGCGCGCCGCGCCGCCGCTCGCGCGCACGACCGCGTCGCAAATCTCGGCGTCGTTTGCCGAGCCGAGCAGGAACACGCGGACGCCCTGCGCCGCGAGCGCGGCGGCGAGCTCGCCGTAGTGCTCGGCGGGCCAGCGCTTGGCGGGCCCGTACTCGGCGCCCGGGCAGAGGACCGCGTTCTTGGCGGGCGACGAGGCGAAACCGAAGGCGCGCGCGCTTGCTTCGGCTGCGGCCGGCGCGACGCGCAGGCGCGGCTCGGGCAGCGGCATGGGCGGCGCGCGGCCGGGCGGCTCGGAGAGCTGCGCGTAATGCTCGACCATCGACTGGCGCGCGATCGTGCGACGCGGCGCGCGGTAGCGCAGGCTGAGCAGGCCGTAGCGCGCCTCGCCGACGTAGCCCGAACGCAGGCCGATCCCGGCGAACAGCGGCACGAGCGCCGACTTCCAGCTGTTGGGCAGCACGATCGCCTGGTCGTAGGCGCGCCCGCGCAGGCTGCGCCCGAGGCGCCAGCGCGCCGCGAGCGCGAGCGCGCCGTGCGCGAAGGGCGCACTGATCACCTCGTCGATCTCGGGCATGCGCTCGAGCAGCGGCACGACCCACGGCGGGGCGAGCGCGTCGATGCGCGCCGTCGGCTGCTTCTCGCGCAGCCGCGCGAAAAGCGGCTGCGCCATGAGCGCATCGCCGATCCAGTTCGGCGCGACGATCAGGATGCGGGGTGGCGATGCGCTCATCGGGGGTGCGGGGGTAGGGTGATTCTCACCCCCGCGTCACCAGCGCATCGCCGATCCAGTTCGGCGCGACGATCAGGATGCGGGGTGGCGACGTGCTCAGTGACCCTTCGGCGCGGGGCCCTTGTAGACGAACACCGTGCCGCAGTACGGGCATTTGATTTCGCCGGCCTTGGCGACGTCGAGGAACACGCGCGGATGGCGCGCCCAGAGCGGCGCAGCCGCGGTCGGGCAGTGCAGCGGAAGGTCCTTGGCGTCGACCTCGACGCGGCGCGCGGTGTCAGCGCCCTGGATGCTCATTTTTTCTTCCCCTTGGCTTTGGCGCCCGGCGCGGCCTTCTTCATGTCAACCGGCGTGAGCCAGTGGCGGTGCTTCCGGTCCTTGCCGGTGACGACGTCGAAGAACGCCTTCTGCAGCTTCTTGGTGACCGGCCCCGCGTGGCCCGCGCCGATCTGGCGTCCGTCGAGCTCTCGGATCGGCGTCACCTCGGCCGCGGTGCCAGTGAAAAAGGCCTCGTCGGCGATGTACACGTCGTCGCGCGTCAGGCGCCGCGAGGTCACTTCCATGCCCAGGCCGGCGGCAAGCTCGATCACCGAGCTGCGCGTGATGCCGACCAGCGCCGAGGTGATCTCGGGCTCGTAGATGCGCCCGTTCTTGACGATGAACAGGTTCTCGCCGGCGCCTTCGGCGACATAGCCTTCGACGTCGAGCAGCAGGCCCTCGTCGTAGCCGTGCTGCGTGGCCTCGAGCGTCGCGAGTACCGAGTTCGGGTAGGTGCCCGACATCTTCGCGCGTGCCATAGTCACGTTGACGTGGTGGCGCGCATACGACGAGGTCTTCACGCGGATGCCCTTCTCCAGTGCTTCGGGCCCGAGGTAGGCGCCCCAGGGCCATGCGGCGATCGCGACGTGCACGCGGGCGCCGATCGGCGAGACGCCCATCTTCTCCGAGCCGAAGAACGCGATGGGCCGAATGTAGCAGGACTCGTGGCCGTTGGCCTGCACCACCTGGACCTGGGCGCGCATGAGCTGCTCGCGCGTGTACGGAATCTTCATCATGTAGATGTGCGCCGAGGAGAACATCCGTTCGGTATGCTCCTTGAGGCGGAAGATCGCGGTGCCGTCGACCGTCTTGTAGGCGCGCAGGCCCTCGAACACCGCGAGCCCGTAGTGCAGCGAATGCGTCAGCACGTGGGTGGTTGCGGTGCGCCAGGGCACGAGCTTGCCGTCATGCCAGATCCAGCCGTCACGGTCCGCCATCGACAGCGGGGTCGCCTTCTTCGCCATACCGGGGGTCTCCTCGAAAGTGGCACCATTCTAACCATGGCGCTCGAAGTTTTGCCATACTATTAACATGATTGTTAATCCTGACCCGGCGGTGTTCGCCGCACTCGCCTCGGCGCCGCGCCGC
Source organism: Betaproteobacteria bacterium (assembly GCA_022340705.1). Taxonomy (GTDB): domain Bacteria; phylum Pseudomonadota; class Gammaproteobacteria; order Burkholderiales; family SG8-39; genus SG8-39. Next base: position 12,423 of record JAJDNJ010000051.1, on the reverse strand, counting down.
CAGGTGATCGCCTTTCTCGCCCAGACGGCGCTTTCGACCAGCGACCTCGCACAGCGCTTCGACGTCAGCGCGCCGGCGATGTCGCGCCATCTCGCAGTGCTGCAGCGCGCCGGGCTGGTGTCGACCGAGCGCCAGGGCCAGCGCGTGCTCTACCGCCTGCGGCGCGAGGTCCTGCTCGACGCGCTCGCGGGGCTCGCCTCGCTGGTCGACGGGCCGCTACGCCGCGACACCCAGCTCGCGCGCGCGCCGCGCGAGGCGATCTGATGCGCACGTCCGCCGCAGCCGCGATCGCCGCCGCGCTTGCCGCGGCGCTCTCCCTCGGCGGCTGCGCCGCGCTGCGCGCGCCGTCGGACGAGGAGGGGCTGCTTGGCTCGACCGCGGTGGTCGAAAGCTACGCGCGCGAAACCGGGGCGCGCATCGACGTTGCGCGCTTCTCGGCCGGGCGGCCGGGCGGCGCGCTGCCCGAGGCCTGGAAGCCCTGGATCATCCTGCCGGGCAAGCGCATGACCGAGTACCGCCTGGTCGAGGCCGGCGGGCGCGTCGCGCTCGAGGCCGACGCCGAGCGCGCCGCCTCGGGCCTGGTGCGGGTGCTGCGCGTCGATCCGCACAGCCACCCGTTCCTCGAATGGGACTGGCGCGTGCCGGCGCTGCCGTCCGGCGCCGATCCGCGCGTCGCGACGCGCGAGGACGCCGCGGCACGGGTCATCGTCTCGTTCCACGGCGATCTGGAGAAGCTCGACTTCGCCGACCGCGCGCAGCTGCGTTTTGCCAAGGCGCTCTCCGGGCAGGCGCTGCCCTATGCCACGCTGATGTACATCTGGGCGAACGCGCTTCCGGTCGGAACCGTAGTGCGCAATCCGCATACCGCGCGGGTGCGGATGATCGTGGTCGACAGCGGAACCCGCGACCTGGGCGAGTGGATCCACGTGCGCCGCAACCTGCTCGAAGACTATCGGCGCGCGTTCGGCGAGGACCCCTGGGACGTGGTCGCGATCGGCGTGATGACCGATTCGGACAACACGCGCGGCAGCGCGCGCGCATACTACGGGGACATCGTCCTGCACGAGGCGCCATGAGCGAAGCCCGCGTCGTCGCCCACCTGCTTGCCGCGAGCGGCGCGGTGCCGAACCACCCGCGCTGGCCGCTGCTGCTCTATCCGCAGGCGGTGCCGATCCAGGGGGCCGACCCGGCGGCGGCGTTCGAGGCGCTGTTCGCGCGCAACCGCTGGCCCGCCGCCTGGCGCAACGGCGTGTACCCCTTTCACCACTACCACAGCGACGGCCACGAGGCGCTCGGCGTGTACAGCGGCGAGGTGACCGTGCTGTTCGGCGGCGAGGGCGGGGTCGCGCTCACCGCGCGTCCGGGCGACGTGATCGTGCTGCCCGCGGGCACCGGGCACAAGAAGATCGCGTCGAAGGGCTCGCTCGGCGTGGTCGGCGCGTATCCGGACGGGTGCCATCCGGACCTGTGCGTGGCGAAGATCGCAGCCGCGCAGCGCGCGATCGACGCGATCGACCGCGTGCCGCTGCCCGCGGCCGATCCGGTGTTCGGCCCGGGCGGACCGCTGTTCGACTACTGGTCGGGCGCGGCGTAGGCGCCGAACACCGCGTCCCACAGGGCGCACACCGCGCGCACCCGGTCTTCGACCGCCCGCGGGGCGACGCGCGCGTACTGTGCGCCTTCCAGGCGCAATGCGTGCTGCCGGCGGCGGAACTCGCGATAGGCGTCCTGGCACTGCTCGGCGAGCGCGGTTGGAATGAGACCCAGCTCGCCGGCGATGCCAAGCAGCGCGATGTTGCCCAGATTGCCGACCAGCTCAGGATGCGCGTGCGCATGCGCCAGCACCAGGTACTGGACGATGAACTCGAGATCGATCATCCCGCCGCGGTCGTGCTTGAGGTCGAACTGCTGCGAGCGGTTGGGGTGCGCGGCGTGCATCTTCTCGCGCATCTCGAGCACGTCGCGCGCGAGCTTCGCCGGGTCGCGTGCCCGGCGCAGGATCCTCTCGCGGATCCGCTCGAAGGCTGCGCCCACGGCTGCGTCGCCCGCGCAATAGCGCGCGCGGGTGAGCGCCTGGTGCTCCCAGGTCCAGGCCGACGTTTCCTGGTACTGCTCGAACGCGGCGAGCGGGGACACCAGCAGCCCCGAGGCGCCGCTCGGGCGCAGGCGCAGGTCGGTGGCGAACAGCACGCCGGAGGCGGTATGCGTGGTCAGCCAGTTGTTTACGCGCTGCGCGAGTCGCGCGTAGACCTCGGGTGCGCGCTCGTCTTCGTCGTCGTACAGGAAAATGATGTCGAGATCCGAGGCGTAGCCGAGCTCCTTGCCGCCCTGCTTGCCGTAGGCGACGATCGCGAAGCGCGGCGCGTCGTCCCGGTGGCGGTTGCGCAGCTCCCTCCAGGCGGTTTCCAGGCAGACCTCGAGCACCGCATCGGCCGCGGCCGACAGGTGATCGGCGAGGCGCTCGACCGTAAGCTGGCCGGCGAGGTCCTGCGCGAGCAGGCGGAAGACCTGCGCCTGGTGCTGCTCGCGCAGGACGTTCATTTGCGCTTCGGTGTCGCCCGCGTCGGCCGCGACCTGGGCGCGCAGCGTGCGCGCGAATGCCGCCCAGTCCGGCGCGGCGTAGAGCACCCGGTCGTCGAGCAGCTCGTCGAGCAGCAGCGGATGGCGGGTGACGAACTGCGCCGCCCAGCTCGAGGCGCCGATGATGCGCGCGACGCGCTCGAGCGCGTCGCGGTGCTCGGCGAGCAGCGCGAGGTAGGCCGCGCGCCGCGCGACCGCCTCCATGAGGTCGAGGCCGCGCGCGAGCGTCGTGTCGGGGTCGGCGGTATCCGCGGACACCGAGGCGAGCGCCGGGACGAGCGCATCGAAGCGGCGACGCGAATCGGTCGGCAGGAGCGTGTAGCGCTGGCTCGCGCGCAGCGCGACGAGGCGCGCCGCCGCCGCGCCGGGGTCGCGGTAGCCGAGCGCGGTAAGCGCGCCGGCAACCGCCTCGCGGTCTTCCTGCCAGACGGCAGGGGGCGCGGGGCCGTCGCCTTCCTCCGACTCGGCAAGCGTTGCCTGGAAATGGCGCGTCACCGCGCTGCGCACCGCATCGAGACGCGCTTCGAGCGTCTCCCAGTCCGGCAGATCCGACATCTTCGCGACGCGCGCGCGGTCGTCGGCATCGGTCGGCAGGCGGTGGGTCTGACGGTCGTCTAGATACTGCAGGCGATGCTCGAGCCGGCGCAGAAAATCGTAGGCCTCGGCGAGCTCGCGCGCGGCCTCGCCCGGGAGCAGGTTGCGCTCGGCAAGCCGCGCGAGCACGGTGAGCGTCGGACGCACCGCCAGCGCCGGCTCGCGTCCGCCGCGGATCAGCTGCAGCGCCTGCGCGACGAACTCGATCTCGCGGATGCCGCCCGGCCCGAGCTTGATGTGATCGGCCAGCTCGCGGCGCGCCACTTCGCGCCGCACCTCGGCGTGCAGGCGGCGCATCGCACCGAGCGTGGCGAAGTCGAGGTACTTGCGGAACACGAAGGGGTGCACGATCGGCGCGAGCCCCTTGTGCGCGCCGTCGACATCGCCGGTGATCGGGCGCGCCTTGATCCAGGCGTAGCGCTCCCATTCGCGGCCCTGGGTGATGAAGTAGTTCTCGAGCGCCTCGAAGCTGCACACCAGCGGGCCGGACTCGCCGTACGGTCGCAGGCGCATGTCGACGCGAAACGCGAAGCCGTCCTCGGTGATGTCCGAGAGCAGGCCGATCAGGCGGCGCCCGAGGCGGGTGAAATACTCGTGATTGGACAGCGGCCGGGCGCCGTCGCTGTCGCCTTCCTCCGGATAGACGAACACGAGGTCGATGTCCGAGGACACGTTGAGCTCGCCGCCGCCGAGCTTGCCCATGCCGATCACCACGAAGGGCTGCGCCGCGCCCGCCGCGCTGCGCGGCACGCCGTGCGCGCGCAGCAGCTGCGCCTCGCACCAGGCCTGCGCGGTCGCGAGCGAGGCGTCGGCCAGCGCGCTCATGGTCGCGCAGACCTCGGCCAGGTCGGCGCGGCCGGACAGGTCGCGCGCCATCACGCGCAGCAGCACCCGCTGGCGCAGCCGCCGCAGGCGGCGCTTGAGCGCGGCTTCGTCGTCGCCGCCGGCGTCGATCAGCGCGGCGTCGATCTCCGCGCGGGGTAACGCCGCCGGGTCGTCGAGCCCGGCGCCCAGCTCGGGCCGGCTGGCGAGCAGGCCGACGGCGTAGCGCGAGGCGGCGAGCACGCGCGGCACCCCGGCGGGGGGCGTGGCTTCAGTGATAGGCGTTTCCACCTGGGTCGGCACCGCGTTGCGGCAGGCCGTGGGGGTTAAAATGCACGTCTGAAAACTGGTTGCCAGAGCATTGCGCGGCGACATCCGAAGAACTTCTCTCGCCGCGGGGCCCCAAAACACCATGGCGCAAACGGCCAACGCTGCGGACGACGCGCCGCATCGGCGCAGTACTGCGAATAGTGGGGCAAGCGCAGCCGCGATGCAATCGGACGCACTGAGGGACACAGCAAGCGACACGACGGTCGAGCACGCACGCGCAGGGGTGAGGCGCGCACGCGGCGGCGGCGGATCGCGCTGGCTGCTGCGCATGGTCGAGACGCTCGCCTGGACCGTGCTGCTGCTGTTCGCGGCCTCAGTGCTCGCGTTGCGCTACTGGATCCTGCCGAACATCGAGACGCATCGCGCGGCCGTGGTGGGCGCGTTCTCGCGCGGCCTCGGCCTGCCGGTGCGCGTCGGCAGGATTCAGGCCGACTGGCAAGGGCTGCGGCCGCGCATCAGCCTGAGCGACGTGCGCGTCTACGACCCCGACGGACGCGAAGCGCTGGTGCTGCCCGCAGTGCACACCATCGTGTCGTGGCGTTCGCTGCTGTTCGCTCAGCTGCGCATGCGCTCGCTGATCATTGACTCGCCGCGCCTCGCGGTACGGCGCGACGCCGCGGGCCGCCTGTACGTCGCCGGGCTCGAGCTGTTCAGCGGCGGCGCCGGCATCGAGCAGGGCGGTGGCGCGGCCGAGTGGATCCTTGGCCAGCGCGAGATCCAGGTGCACAACGCCGAGATCACCTGGATCGACGTGCTGCGCGGTGCTCCGCCGCTCAAGCTGAGCGCGTTGAACCTGCGCTTGCGCAGCGCAGGCGGCATGCACCAGCTCGGACTGTCGGCGCGTCCGCCCGAGGGTTTCGGCACCTCGCTCGTGCTGCGCGCCGAGCTGAAGGGCGGCACGGTGAGCGTGCCGTCGAAGTGGAGCGGCCGGCTGTACGCCGAGTTCGGCGACACCGACCTCGCGGCCTGGCAGCCCTGGGTCGACTACCCGCTCGAGCTGAGCCAGGGGCGCGGGGCGCTGCGCATGTGGGTGCGGCTCGGCGCCGGTCAGCGGGTGCGCACCACGCTCGACGTGAAGCTCTCGGGAGTCTCGGCGCGGCTCGCGCCCGACCTGCCGCGCCTCGAGCTCGCGAACCTCGAGGGCCGCCTCGAGGGCCGGGCCGAGGGCGGCAGCTTCGAGCTGAACGCGCGCGACCTGGCGCTCACCCTGTCCGACGGCGAAGCGCTCGACCCGACGAGCTTCCGCGTGAGCTGGGCGCCGCGGGTCGAGGGCGATGCGGCGCGCCCGGCGCACGGTGATCTGTCGGCGCTGCGCATCGACCTCGCGCCGCTCGCGCGCATCGCGGAATACCTGCCGTTTCCGGCCGATCTGCGCGCGCTGCTCGGCGAGCTCGCGCCGCGCGGCAGCTTGCGCGAAGTCGCGTTTTCCTGGACCGGTACGCTGCCGCGTGCCACCGACTACCGCGCGCGCGCACGCTTCGAGGACCTCGGCATGAAGGCCTGGCACTCGGTGCCCGGCTTTTCCGGCATGACGGGCCTGATCGAAGCAAAATCCGGCAGCGGCCACGTCGAGCTGCGCTCGCGTGGCGTAGGGCTCGACCTGCCGCGCGTGTTTCCGCAGCCGCACATCTCACTCGCTGCGCTGAGCGGCGAGATCGACTGGGAACAGCCCGCGCCGGAACGGTTGCGCGTGCGCCTGTCCTCACTCGCGTTCGGCAACGCGCATCTGGCGGGTACCGCCTTCGGTACCTACGAGCTCGCGAGCGACGGTCCCGGGCAGATCGACCTGTCGGCGGCGCTGACTCACGCCGACGGCAAGCGCATCGCGAGCTACCTGCCGCTCGCCTCGATCATGGGCACGAACACGCGCGCCTGGATCGAGCGCGCGATCGTCGACGGACGCTTCACCGACGTGCGCTTCCATCTCAAGGGGGATCTGCGCGAATTCCCGTTTGCCGATCCGACCCAAGGCGAGCTCCTGGTCGTTGCGCACATCGAGGACGGGGTGCTCGATTACGCCGACGGCTGGCCGAAGATCGAGGGCATCGACGGCACGCTGCGCCTCGACCGCGAGCGCCTGGAGATCGGCGGGCGCAGCGGTCGCATCCTCGGCGTGCGGCTCGCCAACGTGCGCGTGGCGATCCCGAGCGTGGCGGCGCAGAACCCCGAGGTGCTGATGGACGGCGAGGCGCGCGGGCCGACCAACGACTTTCTCAGATTCATCGAGACGAGCCCCGTGCGGCGCATGACGCAGGGCTTCACCGTCGGCATGCACGCCGAGGGCGACGGGCAGCTGCAGCTCGCCCTGAAGCTGCCGCTGGTCGAGATGGACAAGTCGAGCGTCTCGGGCGAGTTCGGCTTCTCGGCGAAGCGCCTGACGGTATCGAACGACCTGCCGCCGCTCGAGGCGGTGAGCGCGCGCTTTGCGTTCAGCGATGGCGGGCTGCGGCTCGATGCGTTCCGCGGCACCCTGTTCGGCGGGCCGCTCACCATCGCCGGCGGCAGTCTGCGCGGCGGCGGTCTGCGCCTGACGGCGAAAGGCGAGGCCGACATGAATGCGCTGCGCCCGCTGATCGGGCACCCCTGGTTCGACCGGGTGAGCGGCACCGCCGCCTACGAGGCCGAGCTGAGCGCGGTGCGCGGACGCTCGACGCTCAGCCTGCGCTCGGATCTGAAAGGCGTCGAGAGCACGCTGCCCGCGCCGGCCAGCAAGCGTGCGGAGGACGCGCTGCCCTTCACCCTGCGCGTCGCGCCCTATGAGGACCGCAACTGGCGTCATGCCTCGGTTTCGCTGCGCGGCCTGGCGCGTGCCGAGGTGCTCAGAGCCGCGCCGGCAGAAGAGGCGGACACGAAGAGCGCCTCACCCAAGGACAGCGCAAAGACCGACGCGCGCGCAGCCGAAGCGGCGCGCACGCTGGTCGTTCTCAACCCAGGCCCCGACGCGCAGCTCGAGCTGCCGACGCGCGAAGGGCTGACGCTGCGCGGCAAGCTTGCCGCGCTCGACCTCGACGCCTGGCGCGCGCTGCCGGGCAGCGACGGCGCGAGCGGGGTGGCGAAGATCGACCTCGAGGTCGACGCGCTCGACCTGTTCGGCCGGCGCCTGCACCAGGTCGACGTGCGCGCCGGCACCGACGCCGGCGGCTGGTCGGCCGAGGTCAGCGCCGCGGAGCTAGAAGGCAACCTCGCGTATCGCTCCGAGGGCGACGGGCTGCTGGTCGCGCGCCTCAAGCGCTTTCGCATTCCCGAGAACACGCCGGGGCGTGCGCTGGGCGCAAGCGAGCCCGGCGCGCGGCGCGACGTGCTGCCCACGGTGGACCTGCTTGCCGAGCGCTTCGAGCTCTGGGGACGCGACCTCGGCCGCGCCGAGATCGGCGCGCATCCGACGCCGAACGCCTGGGATATCGACAAGCTTGTCGTGCTCAACCCGCACGGCGAACTGCGCGGCACGGGCACGCGCACGCTCAAGGACGGTGCGCCGCGCACTTCGCTCGCCTTCCTGCTGCGGGTCACCGACGTCGGCAGGTTTCTCGCGCGGGTCGGCTACCCGAACATGATCGAGGGCGGGCGTGCGCGGCTCGAAGGCTCGCTTGCCTGGAACGGCGAGCCGCAGCGCGTCGACTATCCCTCGCTGGGCGGCGAGTTCAAGCTGAACGTAGACGACGGCCAGTTTCTCGAGATCGACCCCGGGCTGGGCAAGCTGGTCGGGCTGATCAGCCTGCAGGAGCTGCCCAAGCGCATCCAGCTCGACTACCGCGACGTGTTTTCCGCCGGTTTCAAGTTCGACCGCATCGTTGGGTCGATCAAGACCCATCATGGCGTGATGTCGACCGACGATTTCGCGATGCGCGGTCCTTCGGCAGAGGTCGACATGCGCGGTACCACCGATCTCGCCGCCGAGACCCAGAACCTGCATGTCAAGGTCGTGCCGAGCGTGAGCGACACCGCCTCGGCGGCGGTGGCGCTGGTCAATCCGCTCGCCGCCGCCGCAGCGCTGCTCGCGCAGCACGCGCTGAAGAATCCGCTCGGCCAGATGCTGTCCTACGAGTACGCGATCACCGGCACCTGGACCGATCCCCAGATCCAGAAGGTCGCGCCCGCGGTCAAGCCCGGCGGCGGCGCGCACGTCGAGGCGCCGTAGCCGCAGGGCGGCTGCGGAACGCGCGACGTCGCGCGCAGGTCAGGTGTTACGCTAGATGCTGACAGGAGACCCTGACGATGACGCAAGCTTTGGCGAGCACTGACCCGCTGCTCGAAACCGCCGAGCAGCGCCTGCTCGCGCCCTTCGATCTCGCGCCGGGCGCGCTCGCCCAGGTGTTCGGGCTGCTCGGTGCGCACCGCATCGACGACGCCGATCTGTATTTCCAGGCCACGCAGTCCGAGAGCTGGAGCCTGGAGGAGGGCATCGTCAAGTCGGGCAGCTTCTCGATCGAATGCGGCGTCGGCGTGCGCGCGATCGCCGGCGAGAAGACCGCGTTCGCGTATTCGGACGAGATCAGCCATGCCGCGCTCGACGACGCCGCGCGCGCGACGCGCGCGATCGCGCGCGCCGGGCAAAACCGTCGCGTGCGCGTCGTTCCGCGTCATGCCAACGTCACGCTGCCCGTGCCGCTCTACCCGCAGGCCGACCCGATCGCCTCGCTCGACGCGCAGGCCAAGGTCGCCCTGCTCGAGCGCCTCGAGCGGCTATGCCGCGCGCGCGATGCGCGCGTCACGCAGGTGATGGCGCATCTCGGCGGCGAGCACGAGGTGGTGCTGATCGCGCGCGCCGACGGCTCGATCGCGGCCGACGTGCGCCCGCTGGTCCGGCTGTCGGTGCAGGTCATCGCCGAGCAGGACGGCCGGCGCGAATCGGGCAGCGCCGGCGGCGGCGGGCGCAGCGACTACGCGCACTTCACCGACGCGGTGCTCGCCGACTACGCCGAACGCGCAGTGTCGCAAGCGCTCACCAACCTCGAGGCGCGTCCGGCGCCGGCGGGCACGATGAGCGTGGTGCTCGGCCCGGGCTGGCCCGGGATCCTGCTGCACGAAGCGATCGGGCACGGGCTGGAGGGCGACTTCAACCGCAAGGGCAGTTCGGCCTTCGCCGGGCGCCTGGGCGAGCGCGTCGCCGCGCCCGGCGTGACGGTGGTCGACGACGGCACGATCCCGCTGCGCCGCGGCTCGCTCACCGTCGACGACGAGGGCACGCCGGCGCAGCGCACCGTGCTGATCGAGGACGGCGTGCTGCGCGCCTACCTGCAGGACCGGATGAACGCGCGCCTGATGAAGATGAAGCCGACCGGCAACGGGCGGCGCGAGTCGTTCGCGCACATCACGCTGCCACGCATGACCAACACCTACATGCTCGCCGGTCCGCACGATCCGGCCGAGATCATCGCAAGCGTGAAAAAGGGCATCTATGCCGTCAACTTCGGCGGCGGGCAGGTCGATATCACCAACGGCAAGTTCGTGTTCTCGACCGCCGAGGCCTACCTGATCGAGAACGGCAAGGTGACCCAGCCGGTGAAGGGCGCGATGCTGATCGGCAATGGCCCCGACGCGCTCACCCGCGTGGCGATGGTCGGCACCGACATGAAGCTCGACACTGGCGTTGGCACCTGCGGAAAAGAGGGCCAATCGGTGCCGGTCGGCGTCGGCCAGCCGACGCTGCGAATCGACGGGCTCACCGTTGGCGGCACCGGCTAGCGCGCGCAACCGATGCTCGACCAGCCGCTGCCTTCGAACCAGACCGAGCGCCTCGCCGACGCCGAGGCGATCGCGGCGCGCATTCCGGACGGCGCCTTCGTCGCGCTGCCGCCGGACTACTCGCTCGTCGCGATGGAGGTGGTGCGCGCGCTGATCCGGCGCGAGGCGAAAGACCTGCGCCTGCTCGGCGTGCCGGTGCTCGGCTTCTGCGCCGACCTGCTGATCGGCGCGGGCTGCGTGCGCGAGGTCGAGACGAGCGCGGTCTCGCTCGGCGAAGCGGGGCTCGCGCCGCGCTTTTCCGCGGCGGTCGAGCAGGGACGGCTGCGCGTGGTCGACGCCACCTGCCCGATGGTGCACTCCGGCCTGCAGGCGGCGGAAAAGGGCGTGCCGTTCATGCCGCTGCGCGGCGTGATCGGCTCGGACCTCACGCGCCGGCGCGACGACTGGAAGACGCTGGCCAACCCCTTCGAGCAGAACGACGCGCTGATCGTCGCGCGGGCGATCCAGCCCGACGTCGCGCTGTTCCACGCGCGCTGGGCCGACAGCGCGGGCAATGTCTGGATCGGGCGGCGCCGCGAGCTCGCGACCATCGCGCACGCGGCCAGGGCCTGCTACGTCACGTTCGAGGCGCTGCGCGAGGGCGACATGCTCGAGGACGAGCTGCTCGCCCCCGGCGTGCTCGGCGCGGTCTACGTCAGCGCGGTGGCGCGCGCGCCGCGCGGCGCCTGGCCGCTCGGGGTGATTGGCGAGTACGGCATCGACGATGCGCACATCCTCGAGTACGCGCGCCGCGCGAAGACAGCCGAGGGCTTCGCGCGCTACCTCGACGAGTTCGTCACCCGGCGCGCCGCGCAGCCCGCCTGAGTCCCGTGGCCGAGTCCTACGCGCGCGAGGAGCTTCTCGCATGCACGGTGGCGCGCCTGATCGGCGACGCGACGCAGACGGCGCACGTCGCGGTCGGCGCGGCCTCGCCGATTCCGGCCACCGCGGTCGAGCTCCTGCGCGCGCGGCAGGGCGGGCGCCCGCGCCTGTCGCTCCTGCACCGGCGCCATGGCAATCCCTTTAGCGAAGGCTCGCGCGAGCTGTTCGACCTCGCCGGCCAGGGCCGCATCGACGTGTTCTTTCTCGGCGGCGCGCAGATCGACGGCGAGGCGAACATCAACCTGGTCGAGGCCGAGGGGCGGCGCTTCCCGGGCTCGTTCGGCTCGGCGTTCATGTACTTCGCTGCACGGCGAACCATTCTCTTTCGCGAGGAGCATTCGGCGCGCGTGCTGGTGCCAAGGGTCGACTTCGTCTCCGCTCCGGGCTGGAGCCCGCCGGGGGTGTGGCGGCGCGGCGGACCGCAGGCGCTGCTCACCGGCAAGGCGCTGTTCGCCTGGCAGGCGGAGCGGCGCCGCTTTCGCCTGGAGAGCGTGCATCCGGGCGTGACGCCGGAAGACCTGCGTGCCAATACCGGCTTCGACTACGATGCGCCGGCGCGCGTGGCGACGACGCCGGAACCGACCGACGCCGAACTCGCGCTGCTGCGCGGGCCGGTGGCGCGCGAGATCGCGCCGAACTATCCCGCGTTCGCCGCCAGGCTCTGGAGGATCGCGGCATGAGCTTTGACCGCGCCACCGAAGACGTCGGCAACATCGTTCTGCTCGAGCACGTGAATCTCACCCAGCCCGACCAGGGACCGACGACGCTGTTCTACATCGTCGCGCTCGGCGGCACGCGCGATCCCTATCTGATGGTCGGCCTGGACAACATGTGGATCAACTTCGGCCGCCATCAGCTGCACCTGCCGAGCCGCGACCCGCAGCCGCAGCGCCTGCGCGGCACGATGGGCTTCATCGTGCCCGATCTCGCCGCGCTCAAGGCGCGCCTCGCGCGCATCGCGCCGCGCCTGGGGGGAACGCAGTTTTCCTGGCGCGACTGCGGCACGCATGTCGAGGCGACCTGCCCCTGGGGTAACCGCGTGCGCTGTCACGCGCCTGCGGCCGAGTTCGGCGCAACCGAGCTCGCGCTCGCCTACGTCGAATTCGACGTGCCGCAGGGCAGCGCGGCGGGCATCGCGCGCTTTTACGCGGAGATCATGGGCGCGCCGGCCGCGGCGAGCCCGGGCAGCGCGCGCGTCGCGGTCGGGCGCGGCCAGGCGCTCGTGTTCACCGAGACTGCGGACGGTCTTCCGCCCTACGACGGCCACCATATCCAGATCTACATCGCGGACTTTTCCGGGCCGTACGAGAAGCTCAAGAGACGCGGACTGATCACGCTCGAGACCGACGCGCACGAGTGGCGCTTCCAGAACATCGTCGAGCCGCAGAGCGGCGCCCTGCTGTTCGAGCTCGAGCACGAGGTGAGAAGCCTCAAGCACCCGCTCTACGGCCGGCCCATGGTCAACCGCAACCCGGAGCAGACCAACACCCG
>JAJDNJ010000043.1 GCA_022340705.1 Betaproteobacteria bacterium | reverse complement strand
CGCAGCAGGTCGCGCGGGGTTTCCGAGCTGACCAGGGCCTGCTCGGGCAGGCTGACGCCGAAGGCATGCTCGAGGCGCGTCATCAGTTCGACGCGCGCGAGACTGTCGAGGCCGAGGTCGCGCTCGAGCGCGCTGTCGAGGCTCGCGTGCTGAATGCCGCTCTGGCGGCTCTCGGCAAGCATCCGGTCGATCTCGGCAAGCAGCCGCGCTTCAGCTTGCTCGAGCGGCGCTGCAGCCTGTGCTTGGCGCTCGGTCACGGTGGGCTACTTGACCCAGGAATCGCGCAACGTCACGGTGCGGTTGAAGGCATTCGGGTCCGGATCGCGCGCGAAGTAGCCGTGGCGCTCGAATTGGAAACTTTCGCCGACGCGCGCTTCACGCAGCGCAGGTTCGAGCTGCGCGCTGACGGTCTTCTTCGAGTCCGGATTGAGATCGAGCAGGAAATCGCGCTCGCCGGAACCCGGCTGTGGGACGCCGAACAGGCGATCGTAGAGTCGCACGGGTGCCGCGTGAGCATGCGCGGTGCTCACCCAATGGATGTTGCCCTTGACCTTGTAGCGGTCGGCTCCGGGGGTACCCGAGCGCGAATCCTCGTGGACGGTGCAGCGCACGCTGTCGCTCGCCGCGTCGTAGCCGATGCATTTGACCACGTAGGCATAGCGCAGGCGCACCTCGTTGCCGGGGAACAACCGGAAATAGCCTTTCGGCGGATCGAACGCGAAATCGTCGCGCTCGATCCACAGCTCGCGGCCGAACGGCACAGGGCGCTTGCCCCAGTCGGGCTTTTGCGGGTGGTTCGGCACTTCGCACAACGCTTCCTTTCCTTCCGGCCAGTTCTCGATCACCAGCTTGAGCGGGTCGAGCACTGCCATGCGCCGCGGCGCCATGTCGTTCAGGTGCTCGCGCATCGCGTCCTCGAGGATCGAGAACTCGATCCAGGAATTCTCCTTCGCCACGCCGATGCGCTCGGCGAAGCGGCGCAGCCCCTCGGACGTGTAGCCGCGCCGCCGCGCGCCGGCAAGGGTCGGCATGCGCGGGTCGTCCCAGCCGTCGACGTGGCCTTCCTCGACAAGCTGGATGAGCCGCCGCTTGGACAGCACGACGTAGGTCAGCTGCAGGCGCGCGAACTCGATCTGCTGCGGCAGAGGGCGCTCGAACAGTCCGCCATCGGCTAGCTTTTCGAGCAGCCAGTCGTAAAACGGGCGCTGATCCTCGAACTCGAGCGTGCACAGCGAATGCGTGACGCTCTCGATCGCGTCCTCGATCGGGTGCGCGTAGGTGTACATCGGATAGAGGCACCAGGCCCCAGCCGTGCGGTGGTGCGCGGCGTGCTTGATGCGGTAGATCGCCGGATCGCGCAAATTGATGTTCGGCGAGGCCATATCGATCTTGGCGCGCAGCACATGCGCGCCATCCGGATGAAGGCCGTCGCGCATTTCGCGCAGCAGCGCGAGGTTCTCGTCCGGGCTGCGCCCGCGGTACGGCGAATCGGTTCCGGGCGCGGTGAAGCTGCCGCGGTTGGCGCGCATCTCCTCCGCGCTCTGGCTGTCGACATAGGCGTTGCCCGAGCTGACGAGGTACTCCGCGCAGCGGTACATGAAATCGAAATAGTCCGACGCGTAGAGCGCGGTCCCGCCGTAGTCGGCGCCGAGCCAGTTCACCGCGTCGATGATCGAATCGACGTACTCCTGCTCCTCCTTCTCCGGGTTGGTGTCGTCGAAGCGCAGATTGCAGCGCCCGCCGTACTCCTGCGCCAGGCCGAAGTTGAGCAGTATCGACTTGGCGTGGCCCAGGTGCAGGTAGCCATTCGGCTCGGGGGGAAACCGCGTTACGATGCGCGCGTGCTTGCCGGAAGCGAGGTCGGCCTCGATCGCCTGGCGGATGAAATTGGACGCCGAAGGCGCGCGCGAGGCGCCGGCTCCGGTCTTCCCGGCGGCGCCGGTTTTCGTCGACATTTCAGGTGGGTGCGGAGGACTGCGAACGGTCGGAATTCTACCGGAGCGCTCGTGTCTTCCGGCGATTTGACACCGGTCAAGCCGACGCGGGTCAAGGCGCGTGAGGATCATCGGTTGAATGGCGCAGGAGGGACGCAATGGCTGACAAGAAAGGGGTGCGCAGCGTGCCCGAGTTGTACGCGCACGCGCTTGCGATCGAGCGCGAAGCCGCGGCACGCTATCTGGAATTCGCCGACCGCATGGCCGACGAAGGCAACGATCGGGTCGCGACGCTGTTCAGGCGCCTAGCGGCCTTCGAATCCGAGCATGTCAATCAGCTGCTCGAGGCGACCCGCCAAATGCGGCTGCCCGAGGTTCCGGCGGGCGCCTACGCCTGGCTGGATGCGGGCGCGCCGGAGACGGCGGCGCACGATTTCGTGTTTCGCCTGATGACGCCGCACGACGCGCTCGAGATTGCGCTCGAGGCCGAGCGGCGCGCGCGCCGCTTCTTCGACGAGGTCTACGAGAGCGCAGCCGACGCGGCGCTGCGCGATCTCGCGCTCGACATGGCGCGCGAAGAGGACGATCACGTAGCCTGGGTCGAGCGCGCGCTGGCGACGCATCCCGATCCGCACGTCGATTGGGAAAAAGTGTTAGAAGAGCGCGAGGCCGGCCGCGCGAGCTGAGCCGGGGGCTATGATCGGCCCCTGGCGGGCGCCGCGCGGGGCGGCACTGACCTTGGGGCGATCATGCAACTCGAAAAAATCTGGTACGAGGCCTCGCCGTTCATCTACACCGTCACGGGCGGCTATTTTCTCGGCATGTCGGAATCGGGCATCCTGACGCTGTCCAGCCTGGTGTTGATCTCGGCGGGCGGCACGATCACCGCGATGCGCCGGCGTTACGCGCTGCAGCAGCGCTCCCACGGCAAACCGGCGGCGCGGTCGCGACGACGCCCGAGTTCGGCCCGCTGACCCGCGCGGCCCATGCAGCGCGCGAGGATGCGCTCAGCACGGCCGCGACGCGCGAGGGATAGCTGTGGCGCAGATTCGTAGAATCGACCTCGATGGCGCGGTTGACGCCGGCATCCTGACGGCCGCACAGGCCGATCGGCTCGCGGATTTCCTTGGCGCTCGCGTGCCTGCCGCGAGCGAGCGGCCGCGCTTCAGCTTCGTCCACGTTCTTTACTACCTCGGCGGCCTGATCGCGATCGGCGCAATGTCGCTGTTCATGACGATCTCCTGGACGAGCTACGG
>JAJDNJ010000024.1 GCA_022340705.1 Betaproteobacteria bacterium | reverse complement strand
ATCGAAGGCAACACGCTGCTTGTCACGCTGTCAGCGCCGGTGACCTCGGCCAGCGTGCCGGATGACAAGGTTGCCCATTTCGCCGGCGGTGCCGCGGAAGCGCAACATGCCGTACGCGATATCGACTTCCGTCGCGGCCCGAACGGGGAGGGACGGGTGATCGTCGACCTGTCCGACCCCTCGACCGGCATCGACATCCGCCAGCAGGGTCAGAACCTCGTCGTCGACTTCCTCAAGACGCAGCTGCCGGCGAACCTGCGGCGTCGTCTCAACGTCACCGATTTCGCCACTCCGGTGCAGACCGTGAGCGCCCTCCAGCAGGGTGACAACGTGCGCCTGGTAATCGCGCCCCACGGTCAATGGGAACACAATGCGTACCAGTCCGAGTCGCAGTTCGTGGTCGAGGTAAAGCCCGTTAGCACCGACAGCGGGCAGGCGCGCAAAGGCGTCTATACGGGCGACAAGCTCTCGCTCAATTTTCAGAACGTCGAAGTGCGCGCGGTCCTCAACGTCATCGCCGACTTCACGGATCTGAACATCATCACCAGCGACACGGTCACCGGAAACATCACCCTGCGCCTGAAGGACGTGCCCTGGGACCAGGCGCTCGACATCATTCTTCAGACGCGCGGGCTCGACAAGCGGCGCAACGGCAACGTGATCTGGATCGCACCACGCGACGAACTCGCGACGCGCGAAAAGCTTGCGCTCGAGTCGCAGCAGCAGATCACCGAGCTCGAGCCGACGCGGACCGAGTCCTTCCAGCTGAACTACCAGAAGGCCGCAGATGTACAGAAGCTGCTGTCTGACAAGACGCAGCGCATGCTGTCGAAGCGCGGCAGCGCGGTAGTCGATGCCCGCACGAATACGCTGTTCGTGCAGGACGTGCCGAGCCGGCTCGAAGAGGTGCGCAAGCTGATCGCGAAGATCGACGTGGCGGTTCGCCAGGTCATGATCGAAGCGCGCATCGTCGAAGCGGCCGACACGTTCAGCCGCAACCTCGGCGTGCGCCTCGGCTACCACGACATCAGCACCCCGGCCAACGGCTTCGGCATCACCACGGGCGCGTCGACCCTTCGCGGCAACGTCGGTGCCAATCTAAACGACACCATGTTCCATTCCGGCCAGGGGACGACCTCAGCCGTGCCATCCGACACGCTTAACGTGAACCTGCCGGCCGCGGGTCTGTCGGGATTCAACGCAGGCGTGTTCTCGTTCCTGCTGTTCAACCAGGCGATGACCAAATTCCTCAACCTGGAGATCTCGGCGCTGGAAGCCGACGGCAGGGGCAAGATCATCTCCAGCCCGCGCGTGCTGACCGCAGACCAGGTCGAAGCGGTGATCGAGCAGGGAACGGAAATTCCGTATCAGCAGGCGACGTCCTCGGGCGCGACCGCGGTTTCGTTCCGCTCGGCGACGCTGTCGCTCAAGGTGAAGCCGCAGATCACGCCGGACGGGAACATCATCATGACCCTGGACGTGAACAAGGACGCGCCGGGTCAGACCACGCCGGCGGGCGTTCAGATCAGCACCAAGCACGTGAAAACCGAGGTCCTGGTCGAGAACGGCGGCACGGTGGTGATCGGCGGCATCTTCGAGCAAACGGAGCGCAACGACACGACTCAGGTGCCGTTCTTCGGTTCGCTGCCCTACATCGGCTGGCTGTTCAAGAACAACCAGAAGACTACGGACAAGGCGGAGCTGCTGGTGTTCGTCACGCCGCGCATCGTCGACGAGCGTCTCACCGTGCGCTGATCGGGCGCAGCCCGACAGGCAGGTTCGAAAAGGGGGGCGTCAGCCCCCTTTTTCGTTTTGGCGCGACGGCCGCTGGCAGCGCGGGGGCGCCGCGTAAAATGACCCGCGTGGGACGGCACACCAACATTTTCCTGATCGGCATGATGGGCGCCGGCAAGACGACCGCCGGCCGGCTGCTCGCGCGCCGGCTCGGATGGCGCTTCATCGACACCGACCATGAGATCGAGACGCGCTGCGGCGTCGGAATCCCGGTCATCTTCGAAATTGAGGGCGAGGCCGGGTTTCGCGAGCGTGAGGCACGCGTGGTCGAGGAATTCACAGCGCTGGAAGGCGTTGTGCTTGCCACAGGCGGGGGCGTCGTGCTGCGCGCGGAGAACCGCAACCGGCTCGCGGCCCGCGGGACGGTCATTTACCTGCATGCGCCGCCCGAGGCGCTTTACCGCCGAGTACGCAACGATCGCAACCGGCCGCTGCTCGCGGCCGAAGATCCGCTTGGCCGGTTGCGCGAGCTCTATACCCTGCGTGACCCGCTGTATCGCGAGATCGCGGATTTCGTCGTGGAAACCGGTGTGCAGAGCGCGCGCGCTCTGTCCCGCAGCCTTTACACGCGCGTCGAGGACCGATGCAAAGCCTCCGCGTAGCGCTCGGCGAGCGCGCCTATCCGATCCACGTCGGCGCCGGAATTCTCGGCGAGGCGGCGCTGTACGCCCCGCATCTGGAGGGGCGCACAGCGGCGATCGTGACCAACGCGGTGGTCGCGCCTCTGTATCTCGCACGATTGCACGCCGCCTTCGCGGCCTGCGGGGCGCGCGTGGTGGATATCACACTGGAGGACGGCGAGCAGGCCAAGCGCTGGGAAACGCTCGACGCCATTGTCGGCGCGATGCTCGCGGCACGCTGCGATCGGCGCTGCGTGGTCGTCGCGCTTGGCGGCGGCGTGGTCGGCGACCTGGCCGGATTCGCGGCGGCGGTGTACCAGCGCGGGGTGCCGTTCATTCAGGTACCGACGACGCTGCTCGCGCAGGTCGACTCGTCGGTGGGCGGCAAGACGGGCATCAATCATGCACTCGGCAAGAACATGATCGGCGCGTTCCACCAGCCGCTCGCGGTGATCGCCGACGTTGGCTCGCTGGCCACGCTGCCGGCGCGGGAGCTGCGCGCAGGGATCGCCGAGGTCATCAAGCACGCACTGGTGCTCGACGCGAGTTTCTTCGAGTGGCTCGAGACGAATATTGAGCGATTGCGCGCCGGAGATGCGGAGGCGCTGACGCATGCGGTGCTGCGCAGCTGCGAGCTGAAGGCCGGGGTGGTCGCTGCCGACGAACGCGAGTCCGGGCTGCGCGCAATTCTGAACTTCGGCCATACCTTCGGTCATGCGATCGAAGCGGGCGTCGGCTACGGCAGTTGGCTGCACGGCGAGGCGGTGGCAGCCGGCATGGTGATGGCGGCCGAATTGTCAGCGCGCGCCGGTGCGCTCGACCCGTCGACGGTTGCGCGCGTGCGTTCGCTCGTGGCGCGTGCGGGTCTGCCGGTGGCAGGGCCGCGGCTCGCGCCCGAGCGCTATCTCGAGCTGATGACGGTCGACAAGAAGGCGGCGGCCGGTCGGATTCGCTTTGTAACGCTGGCATCGATCGGCCGCGCCGCGCTGCGCGACGACATCGACCTCGCCGCGGCACGCGCGGCCATCGCCGCGTGCAGTCCTTCCGCTGCTGCGGCGCAATAGGAGATCTGCGGTCCTCAAGCCCTTGTAAGCACAGGGGCTGGCGCGTATATTCGGCGGTTCGCCCAGGACTTTTGTGCAGGGCGGCGTAAATCGTTCTAAAGCTTGCAAGATCAGGGACTTAACGTGGATCGATCATCTCCGCCAGCGGCTCAAGGTCTGTACCACCCGGCACACGAGCACGACGCCTGCGGCGTCGGCTTCGTCGCGCACATCAAGGGGCGGAAGTCGCACTCGATCATCGAGCAGGGCGTGACGGTTCTGCGCAACCTCACGCATCGCGGCGCGACGGGCTTCGACCCGAAGCTCGGCGACGGCGCCGGCATCCTGATTCAGATTCCCGATCGCCTCTTCCGCGAGGAAATGGCCAAGCAGGGCGTGACGCTCCCCAAGCCCGGGCAGTACGGGGTCGGCATGGTGTTTCTGCCGCGCGAGCCTGCATCGCGTCTGGCCTGCGAATACGAGATCGAGCGTGCGATCAAGGACGAGGGGCAGGTGTTGCTCGGCTGGCGCGACGTGCCGGTGGACAATTCCGACATCGCCGATGCGGCGCGCGAAGTCGAGCCGGTGATCCGGCAGGTGTTTGTCGGGCGCGGCGCCCGCGTGATGGTGACCGATGCGCTTGAGCGCAAGCTCTTCATCATCCGCAAGGTTGCGGCGCACGCGATCCAGGCGCTCAAGCTTGCGCACGGCAAGGAGTATTACGTGCCGTCGATGTCGGCGCGCACCATCGTCTACAAGGGCATGCTGCTTGCGAGCCAGGTCGGCGAGTATTACCTCGACCTAAAGGATTCGCGCGTCGAATCCGCGCTCGCACTGGTGCACCAGCGCTTCTCGACCAACACGTTTCCGTCGTGGGATCTGGCGCACCCGTTCCGCATGATCGCGCACAACGGCGAGATCAATACCTTGCGCGGCAACGTCAACTGGATCCGCGCGCGCCAGGGTGCGATTTCGAGCCCGGCGCTGGGCGAAGACCTCAACAAGATCTGGCCGCTGACCTATGACGGCCAATCCGACTCCGCGTGCTTCGACAACGCGTTCGAAATGCTGGTCATGGGCGGCTACTCAGTTGCGCACGCCGTCATGATGATGATCCCGGAAGCCTGGGAGAACCACGCGCTGATGGATCCCAGCCGGCGCGCGTTCTACGAGTATCACGCGGCGATGATGGAGCCTTGGGACGGTCCGGCCTCGATTGCCTTTACGGACGGCCGGCAGATCGGCGCGACGCTCGACCGCAATGGCCTGCGGCCGTCGCGCTACATCGTGACCGACGGCGACCTGGTCATCATGGGATCGGAATGCGGCTGTCTCCCGGTGCCGGAGGAGAACATCGTCAAGAAATGGCGCCTGCAGCCGGGCAAGATGTTCCTCGTCGATCTCGAGAGGGGTCGCATCGTCGATGACAAGACGTTGAAGGACGCGCTCGCCGGAACGCGCCCGTACGCCGAGTGGATCGAGCGCATCC
This sequence comes from Betaproteobacteria bacterium, assembly GCA_022340705.1. Taxonomy (GTDB): domain Bacteria; phylum Pseudomonadota; class Gammaproteobacteria; order Burkholderiales; family SG8-39; genus SG8-39. The sequence goes on along the minus strand of JAJDNJ010000024.1, from coordinate 5,238 downwards.
GCGTCAAGCTCGACGAGGTCGAGACCGAGAAAGTTCCTCCGGTCAAGAGCCCGGTCGCGCTGATCGACCGGCAGCAGGCGTTCGGCTACACCCAAGAAGACGTCAAGTTCCTGTTAACGCCCATGGCCGAGAACGGCGAGGAACCGACTGGCTCGATGGGCAACGACTCTCCGCTTGCGGTGCTCTCGGACAGGAACAAGAACCTGTACCAGTACTTCAAGCAGCTGTTCGCCCAAGTCACCAATCCGCCGATCGACCCGATCCGCGAAGAGTTGGTGATGAGCCTGGTGAGCTTCATCGGTCCGAAGCCGAATCTTCTCGGCATCGACGAGATGAACCCGCCGCTGCGCCTCGAGGTGTCGCAGCCGGTGCTGGACTTCTACGAGATGGAGAAGATCCGGCACATCGAGCGCTACACGAACGGCAAGTTCAAGTGCTGCGAGCTCGATATCACCTATCCCATTGCCTGGGGCAAGGAAGCAATCGAGGCGCGGCTGGCTTCGCTCTGCGCGCAGGCCGAGGACGCGGCGCGCGCCGGCTACTCGATCATCATCATCTCAGACCGGCTGGTGGACGCCGAACGCGTAGCGATCCCGGCGTTGCTCGCGCTCTCCGCCGTTCACCAGCAGCTGGTGAGCAAGGGCCTGCGCACGACGAGCGGCCTGGTGGTTGAGACCGGCAGCGCGCGCGAGGTGCACCACTTCGCGCTGCTCGGCGGCTACGGCGCGGAGGCCGTGCATCCTTACCTGGCGCTCGAAACGGTGCTCGCGATGCACCCGGAGGACAGCGCTGCGGCAAGCAAGGCGGTCAAGAATTTCGTTAAGGCGATTGGCAAGGGTCTGCGCAAGGTAATGTCCAAGATGGGCATCTCGACTTACATGTCGTATACGGGCGCGCAGATCTTCGAGGCGGTCGGTCTGCAGAAGGTGCTGGTCGAAAAGTATTTCACTGGGACGACCTCCACCGTCGAGGGTGTTGGAGTGTTCGAGCTTGCGGAGGAGGCGATCAGGGTGCACCGGGCTGCGTTCAGCGACGACCCGGTGCTCCTGCACGCGCTCGACGCGGGCGGCGAATACGCGTGGCGGGTGCGCGGCGAGGAGCATATGTGGACGCCGGACGCGATCGCCAAGCTTCAGCAGTCGACGCGCGGCAACAGCTATGCGACGTACCGCGAGTACGCGGACATCATCAACGATCAGGCGCGGCGGCACATGACGCTGCGCGGGCTGTTCGAGTTCCGCTTCGCGAAGCGCACGCCCGTGCCGATCGAGGAGGTCGAGTCGGCCAAGGAAATCGTCAGGCGATTCGCCACTGGGGCGATGTCGCTCGGCTCGATCTCGACCGAGGCGCATACCACGCTCGCGATCGCGATGAACCGGATCGGCGGCAAGTCGAACACCGGCGAAGGCGGCGAGGATTGGCGGCGCTTCGCGCCAGTGCGTGGCGGGGAGACATTGCGCACCCGCCTGGGCGCGGGCCGCATCGAGGCCGACATCGAGCTGCGCGATGGAGACGTCCTCAAGTCGAAGATCAAGCAAGTGGCTTCGGGGCGTTTTGGTGTCACCGCCGAGTACCTGACGAGCGCCGAGCAGATCCAAATCAAGATGGCGCAGGGCGCGAAACCCGGCGAGGGGGGGCAGCTGCCCGGCCGCAAGGTGTCGGAGTACATCGCCGAGCTGCGCTATTCGACCCCTGGCGTCGAGCTGATCAGCCCGCCCCCGCACCACGACATCTATTCGATCGAAGATCTCGCACAGCTGATCCATGATCTGAAGAACGCGAACCCCGGAGCGTCGATCAGCGTCAAGCTGGTGTCCGAAGTCGGCGTCGGCACGGTCGCAGCGGGCGTATCGAAGGCGAAATCCGACCATGTAACGATTGCCGGGCACGATGGCGGTACCGGCGCCTCGCCCTTGTCGTCGATCAAGCACGCTGGCACGCCCTGGGAGCTGGGTCTCGCCGAGACCCAGCAGACGCTTGTGCTGAACCGCTTGCGCGGACGCATCGCGGTGCAGGTCGACGGGCAGATAAAGACCGGGCGCGACGTGGTCATCGGCGCAATCCTCGGCGCCGACGAGTTCGGCTTCGCGACCGCGCCGCTGGTGGTCGAGGGTTGCATCATGATGCGCAAGTGCCATCTCAACACCTGCCCTGTGGGCGTGGCGACGCAGGATCCGGTGCTGCGTCGCAAGTTCCGCGGCAAGCCTGAGCACGTCGTCAATTATTTCTTCTTCGTCGCCGAGGAAGTACGCGAACTGATGGCGCAGCTCGGCGTGCGGCGCTTCGACGAACTGATCGGCCGCACAGACCTGCTCGACATGCGCAAGGGCATCTCGCACTGGAAGGTGAAGGGTCTCGATTTCTCGAAGATCTTCTACATGCCGTCCATGCCCGAGGACGTCGCGCGCTATCACTGCGAGACGCAGGATCACGGACTCGACAAGGCGCTCGACCGGCGCCTGATCGAGCTGGCGCAGCCGGCGCTCGAGCGCAGGGAGCCGGTCTCCATCGAGATGCCGATTCGCAACATCAACCGCACGGTGGGCACCATGCTGTCGCACGAAGTGGCCAAGCGCTACGGTCACGACGGTCTGCCCGAGGACACGATCCACGTGCGCTTCGCCGGATCGGCCGGGCAGAGCTTGGGCGCCTTCCTGGCAAGCGGCATCACGCTCGAGCTGATCGGCGATACGAACGACTACTGCGGCAAGGGGCTTTCCGGGGGCCGTATCTCGGTGCAGCCCTCGCCCAAGTTCCGCGGCGAGCCGACGGAGAACATCATCACCGGCAACGTCGTGCTGTATGGCGCGATCGCTGGAGAGGCTTATTTCCGCGGCGTGGCGGGCGAGCGCTTCGCGGTGCGCAATTCGGGCGCGCATGCGGTGGTCGAGGGCGTCGGGGATCACGGCTGCGAGTACATGACGGGAGGCACCGTCGCTGTCCTCGGGAGTACCGGCCGAAACTTCGCCGCCGGAATGTCGGGTGGCATTGCCTACGTGTACGACATCGACGGCGAATTCCGGCGTTACTGCAACCCCACGATGGTCGACCTCGAGCCGGTGCTCGCGGAATCCGAGCAGCAAGCCAAGCTGTCGCGCGATCTATGGCATCTCGGGGAGGCTGACGAAGTGGTCCTTCGGCGCATGATCGAGAAACACGCGGCCTATACCGGCAGTCGCCGTGCGCAATTGCTGCTCGATACCTGGTCCGAAGCACGCACCAAATTCGTCAAGGTATTTCCGAAGGAGTACCGGCGTGCGCTCGGACAACTCGCCGAGGCAAATCGCAAGGCGGCGGCGTAGGCGAACATCGGCCTGAGGGAAAGGCGCAGTTCGGTCGCCGGGCGGTGATTGCGCCCGCGATTCCCGGTGCTGCAGTCCGAATCCCCTGGCGTGCATAGCGGAAACGAAAGATGGGAAAGGTCACTGGATTTCTTGAGCATCAGCGTCTCTCCGAGGCGTCGCAGCCGGTGGACGTGCGCAAGCAGCATTACCGCGAGTTCGTCCTTCATCTGACGGACGACGAGGCCAAGATCCAAGGCGCGCGCTGCATGGACTGCGGCACGCCGTTCTGCATGTCGGGTTGCCCGGTCAACAACATCATTCCGGATTTCAACGACCTGGTGTATCGGCAGGACTGGCAACGGGCGATCGAAACCCTCCATTCAACGAATAATTTTCCTGAGTACACCGGGCGTGTCTGTCCCGCGCCTTGCGAGGAAGCCTGTGTCCTACGCATCAACAACGACCCGGTGGGGATTAAGTCGATCGAGCACGCGATCATCGACAAGGCCTGGGAAGAGGGTTGGATTGCGCCGCAGATTGCCACGCACAAGACCGGCAAGCGCATTGCGGTCGTGGGCTCGGGGCCCGCGGGTTTGGCCTGCGCGCAACAGCTCGCGCGTGCCGGCCATGAAGTCGTGGTGTTCGAGAAAAACGACCGCCCAGGCGGACTGCTGCGCTACGGCATTCCCGACTTCAAGCTCGAGAAGTGGTTGATCGATCGACGCCTCGAGCAGCTTGAAGCCGAAGGTGTCACGTTTCGCACCAACCATCGAGTCGGTGAGGCGCCGGTCGGTGCCGGCAATGCCGAAGCGGTTACGCTCGATCCGGCGACAATCGTCGATGAGTTCGATGCGGTGGTCCTCGCTGGTGGCGCCGAGCGGCCCCGCGATCTGCCGATACCGGGCCGAGAACTCGACGGCATACACTTCGCAATGGACTTCCTGCCGCTGCAGAACCGGCGCGTGGCGGGCGACAAGAATGTGGAGGAACTTTGGGCGACGGACAAGCACGTGGTCGTCATCGGCGGCGGCGACACCGGATCGGACTGCGTCGGCACGTCGAATCGGCACGGCGCGAGATCGGTCACGCAGTTCGAGCTGCTGCCGATGCCGCCGGATCCCGAGCGCAATCCGGTGTGGCCGTACTGGCCGACGCGGCTGCGCACCTCGTCGTCGCACGAGGAGGGCGTGGAGCGCGACTGGTCGGTGGCGACCAAGGAATTCATCGGCGAGAACGGGCGAGTGAAGGCGCTTAAGGCCGTGCGGCTGGAATGGAAGGACGGCAAGATGAGCGAGGTTCCCGGGTCGGAGTTCACCCTGCCCGCCGATCTCGTTCTTTTGGCGATGGGATTTGTCTCACCGACTCAGACGATGCTCGACGCGTTCGGCGTCGACAAGGACGCACGCGGCAACGCAAGTGCGACGACCGACGGCCAGGGCTGCTATGCCACGTCGGCGCCCAAAGTGTTCGCGGCGGGGGACATGCGCCGCGGCCAGTCGCTCGTTGTGTGGGCGATTCGCGAGGGCCGCCAGTGTGCGCGCGCGGTCGATGAGTTCCTGATGGGGTCGTCGGAACTGCCGCGCTAAGACACGCCATGACGGCGCATGCCGCTTCGCGAGTTTTCCGCCTGAGCGACGAAGAGCTTGCGGCGATCAGCGCGCATGCGGTGACGCGCAAGCACCCGAAGAACACCATCCTGGTCAGCGAAGGGGACAGCACCGGCAGCCTGTTCATCCTGCTCGACGGACGCGTCAAGGTCTTCGTCAGCGATGAAGACGGGCACGAAGTCGTTCTCGGCACACACGGCCCCGGGGAGTACTTCGGAGAGATGGCACTGCTCGACGAGGGGCCGCGCTCCGCGTCAGTCGCCACGGTCGAGCCCTGCCAGCTGCTCGTGGTGCCCAAAGAAGACTTCCGCGAGTTCGTCGAGCGCAACCCGGCGTTTGCGTTCAGC
>JAJDNJ010000019.1 GCA_022340705.1 Betaproteobacteria bacterium | reverse complement strand
GACCTGGACCGACGACATCTTCGCGAAGTACTTTCTCAACCTTCCGGGCGTCGCGTCGGTCGAGGTGGGCGGCGGGCTGGTGCGCGAGGTTCACGTGCTGCCCGACCAGCGGCGGCTCGCCGGGCTCGGCCTGTCCATCGATGACCTGGTGAGCGCGATTCAGCGCGGCAACGTCGACGAGCCGGCCGGCAGACTGCAGATGGCCGGGCAGCAGTACACCAGCCGCACCTCCGGGCGCGTGCAGAGCGTCGCGGAGCTCGGTTCGCTGCCGGTGCGGCTGCCGGACGGCACCGCCGTGCCGCTGTCCGAGCTCGCCGAGGTGATCGACGTGCACGAGGACGAGCGCATTCGCGTGCGCTACAACGGCACGCCGGGCGTGCGCATCTCGGTACAGAAGCAGCCGACGGCGAACACGGTCGACGTCGCCGACGTCGTGAACGCGCGCCTCGTCCAGCTCTACGAACGCCAGCTGGTGCCCGAGGACGTGCGCGTCGACAAGGTTTCCGACCAATCGGTCTACGTGCGCCATTCGCTCGACAACGCCGCGACCGCGGCGCTTGCGGGCGCGCTGCTTGCGATGCTGGTGGTCTATGCCTTTCTCGGCAGCGTGCGCGGCACGCTGATCATCGGCTCGGCGATTCCGATCTCGATCATGATCACCTTCGTGATCATGGCGCTGGGCGGACTGTCGCTCAACCTGATGACGCTCGGCGGTCTGGCGCTCGGTATCGGGATGCTGGTCGACAACACCATCGTGATGCTCGAGAACATCGAGCGTCACCAGCGCGAGGGCGAGTACGGGCTGGATGCGGCCGCCGCGGCGGCCGCCGAGGTCAACAGCCCGATCATCGCCGCGACCTCGACCAACCTCGCGGCGGTGGTCCCCTTTCTGTTCATCAGCGGACTGGTCGGGCTGCTGTTTCGCGAGCTGATCTTCACGATCTCGGCAGCGATCGTTGCCTCGCTCGTGGTCGCGGTGACGCTGGTGCCAGCGCTCGCGGCGCGCGGCCGGCCGGTGCGCGCCTCGGCGTTCACCCGCCTGGTGCAACGCATGGTTGCGAAGGCGCAGGCGCTTTACGTTCCGCTGGTCTCGGCCACCGCGCGCGCCCCTTCGGTCGTCGTGATTGTCGCGTTGACCTTACTTGCCGCATTCGGCGCGCTGTTCCTGCACCTCACAGGCAAGCAGGCCTTCCTGCCGACGATGGACGACGGGCGGGTGCAGGTCCTCATCTTCGCGGACCCGGGCGGCTCGCTCGACGCGATGGATCGCACCGTGCGCAAGCTCGAAGATCTCGCGGTGTCGCAGGGCGACGTCGAGGGCGTTTCGGTGCTCGTCGGCGGCTCGATCTTCGGGCGCACGCAGCGCGAGCGGCCCAACCGCAGCACGCTGTCGATACAGCTGGTGCCGGTGACCGAGCGCGGGCGCAGCGCCGAAGCTTGGGTCGCGGACTACAGCCGCGCGGTGGCGCGCGCCGAGCTCGCCGGTGTCAAGGTGCGCGCGCGACCTGCGGGCGTGCGCGGGCTGCGCATTTCGCGCTCGGACGAGGACATCAGCGTGCGCGTTCAGGGTCCGGATCTCGCCATGCTGGCCGAGATCGGCGACCGCCTTGCCGAGCGGCTGCGCGGTCGCCCGGGCCTGCGCAACGTGCAGCACAGCGCGGAGGAAATCCGCCAGGAGTTCGCGGTGCGCGTCGATCGCGGGCGCGCCGCCGAGCTCGGCATCGACACCGCGCAGATCGGGCGCGCGCTGAAGATCGCGCTCGACGGCATCATCGTGAGCGACTTCATCGAGAACGATCGCGCCTACGACGTGCGTGTGCGCCTGCCGCAGCGCACGATCGACAGCCCGGCTGCGCTCGAGGGGGTTCTGCTGTTCGGCGGGCAGGGCGGGCGGCGGCCGGTCTATCTGGGCGACGTCGCCAAGGTCGACCTGATCGTGTCGCCAGCCGAGGTGCGGCGCGAGAACCAGCGGCGCATCGTCGAGGTGAAGGCGGCGCTCACCGGGGAGCTTCCGCTCGGGGCGGTCGTCGGGGCGCTACGCGAGGATCTGAGGGATTTCGAGCTGCCGGCCGGCTACTCGTTGTATTTCGCGGGCAGCTACGACAGCCTGCAGCGCGGCAACGTCCTCGTGCTGACGCTCGCCGGACTCGCTCTGTTCCTGGTGTTCGTGGTGATGGCCGTGCAGTACGAATCGTTGCGCAACCCACTGGTCATTCTGCTCGGCGTGCCATTCGCCCTGATCGGCGTGGTGATCGGCCTGCTGGTCACCGACCTGCCGCTGTCAATGCCGGTCTGGCTGGGGGTGATCATGCTGATCGGGATCGTGGTGAACAACGCGATCGTGCTGGTCGAGTACATCGAGCTGCTGCGTCGGCGCCGCACCGCGCTGGTTCCCGCGGTGATCGAGGCGGCGCGCCTGCGGCTGCGCCCGATCGTCATGACCACGCTGACCACGGTGGTCGGCATGTCGCCGCTCGCGCTCGGCCTCGGTGCGGGGTCGGAGATGCTGCAGCCGCTCGCCGTATGCATGGTCTTCGGGCTGCTGTTCTCGATGTTCGTCAGCCTGCTGGTGATTCCATCGATCTATCTTCTTGCCCAGCCGCGCGGTGCGCGTGGCGCGGCCGCGCCGGCATCGCTTGAGCGCGGCGCACCGCCGACGGGCGCTTAGCGAAGATTCGACAAAAAAGGGGGCTCCGCCCCTGTGAGCCCGCGACGTCGGACGAATCTCTGATCGGGTCGCCGACTCGATCAAAGCTTGCCTAGGGACGGTAGAAGGGCCGCTCCCCCTTGATCGTCACGCGCAGCCCGCGCCGGCGCTGGGGGTAGTAGTCCCACAGCGCGTGGTGCTGGACGCAGCGGTTGTCCCAGAACGCGACCGAACCCGGCTGCCAGCGGAAGCGACAGTGGAATTCGGGTGTCTCGATGTGCCGAAACAGCATCTCGAGCACCGCGTCACTCTCGTGCTTTTCGAGCTGCAGGATGCGACGCGTGAAGATGCGGTTCACGAACAGCGCCTTGCGCCCGCTCACCGGGTGGGTGCGGATCACCGGATGCTCCGCCGAGGGGTAGGAGGCCGCCTCATTCATGCCTTCGTAACGTCCGCGGTACGTCGTCTCGCCGTCATGCAGCGCGGTCATGCCCTCGAGCATGCGCTTCATCGGTGCGGAAAGCGCGTCGTACGCGGCGTACATGCTGGCGAACAGCGTATCGCCGCCGACCGACGGCACCTCGAGCATGTAAAGGAGGGTGCCGAGCGGCGGCTCCGGGTCGCAGGACACGTCCGAGTGCCAGTCCTCGCCCGCGATGCGCTTGCTGTCGGCGTCGGCGTAGATTTCCATGATCTCCGGATGGCCCTCGAGCAGGCGCGGCCACGCGGGGTGCAGGTGCAGCTCGCCGAAGCGCCGACCGAAGGCCTTCTGCTGCTCCGGCGTCATGCGCTGATCGCGGAAGAACAGCACGCCGTGATCGGCCAACGCGCTTCGCAGGTCGGCGATGCAGGACTCGTCGATCGGCTGCGACAGATCGATGCCGGAGACGTCGGCACCGCACTTCGGCGTCGTCCTGCGTATTGCAAGCATCACGCTGGCCATCGATTTCTTTCTAAAGCACGGCGGAGGTTCCGCCGTCCAGGTTGATGCTGGTACCGGTCACGTAGCTTGCCGCGGCAGAGGCGAGAAACGCGACGACGTTGGCGACTTCCTCGGCCTGGCCCACGCGCCCGAGCGGGATGTCCCTGCCCATCTCGGCGTACAGCGCCTCGACGTCGACGCCGCGCTGCGCGGCGCGCCGCTCGTGCTGACCGGCGCGCACCAGGCCGATGCAGATCGTGTTGACCAGGATGCCGTCCGGCGCGTATTCCTTGGACAGCGCCTTGGTCAGCGCCAGGCCGGCCGCGCGGGTGACTGTCGTCGGCATCGAGCGCGCGCGCGGCTGCTTCGCGCCGATGTTGGTGATGTTGATCACCCGCCCGCCGCCCGCGCGTTGCATGTGCGGAATCGCAAGCCGCGCGAGCCGGATCGCGGCGAACAGCTTGAGATCGAAGTCGGCCTGCCAGGTCGCATCGCTCACCGCCTCGAATTCGCCGGTCGCAGAGGTGCCTGCGTTGTTGACCAGGATGTCGACGCCTGCGAAGCGCCCGAGCACCTCGGCGACGACGCGCTCGCAGTCGGCGGCGCGACTGACGTCGGCCTGCACGGCTAGCGCCTCGCCGCCCGCGCCTTGCAGCTCGCCGAGCGTGCGCTCGAGGCGGCCCGCGTCGCGCGCGACGATCGCCACGCGCGCGCCCTCGGCCGAAAGACGCAGCGCGCTCGCGCGCCCGATGCCCTGCGTGCCGCCGGTGACGATCGCGACCTTGCCCTTCAGTCCCAGGTCCATGCGCTGCTCCTCCTGCGCGGAGATTCTACGCAGACCTTCGCGCCGCAGCAGGGCGTTTCACAGCGCAGCGCGGCGCTGAAACCGTGTTGCCGCGCGACGGACCGCTGTGCAAGACTTGCCCTCCCAAGCGGTGAGGAGGTTCATCATGGGCGGAGCAGATCAGATCGGCGCGCTGGCAGCCGGCGCGCGCAACGTCGTTGAAGGCCGGCAGAAGATGACGCCTTCCGAGGCGTTCGTGGAAACGATGGTGGCGAACGGCGTGACCGACGTGTTCGGCATCGTCGGCTCGGCCTACATGGATGCGCTCGACCTGTTTCCGGCTGCCGGTATCCGTTTCATTCCGACGGTGCACGAGCAGGGCGCCGCGCACATGGCCGACGGCTATTCGCGCGTGTCCGGGCGACACGGCGTGTGCATCGGCCAGAACGGGCCGGGCATCACCAACTTCGTGACCGCGATTGCCGCGGCCTACTGGGCGCACTCGCCGGTGGTCGCCGTGACGCCCGAGACCGGCAGCCTGACGATCGGCCTGGGCGGTTTCCAGGAGACCGATCAGCTGCCGATTTTCTCCAAGATCACCAAGTACCAGGCGCACGTCACGCAGCCGGCGCGCATGGCCGAGCTCACCGCGCGCGCCTTCGACCGCGCAATCCTCGAGATGGGGCCGACGCAGCTCAACATTCCGCGCGACCACTTCTACGGCGAG
>JAJDNJ010000292.1 GCA_022340705.1 Betaproteobacteria bacterium | reverse complement strand
CGCGGCATGACGAAGGCCGAGATCGATTCGCGCGTCAAGCGCGCGGCCGAGATTCTCGAGCTCGGCGCGCTGCTCGAGCGGCGGCCGCGTGAGCTCTCGGGCGGGCAGCGTCAGCGGGTGGCGATGGGGCGCGCGATCGTGCGCGAGCCGGCGGTGTTCCTGTTCGACGAGCCGCTGTCCAACCTCGACGCCAAGCTGCGCGTGCAGATGCGCGCCGAGCTGCAGGCGCTGCACCGGCGCCTGGGCACCACCAGCCTGTTCGTCACCCATGACCAGGTCGAGGCGATGACGCTCGCGCAGCGCATGATCGTGATGAACGGCGGCCGCGCCGAGCAGATCGGCGCGCCGCTCGAGGTCTACGCCAGGCCGGCGACGACTTTCGTCGCCGGCTTCATCGGCTCGCCCGCGATGAACCTGATCCCGCAGACGCGCGACGGCCGCGCAGTGCTGTTCGGCATCCGCCCCGAGCACCTCGAGCCCTGCGCCGAGTCGGAGGCGAAGCTCGTTGTCGATGTCGACCTGATCGAGCCGCTCGGCGCCGATACCCTGGTCTACGGCCATCTGGGTGGCGGCAATGGCGTGCGCGTTGCCGCGCGCCTGCACGCCTCGATCGACGCGCGCACCGGACGCCTGCCGCTCGGCTACGACCCGGCGCAGGCGCACTGGTTCGACGCCGAAAGCGGCCAGCGTTTGGAATAGATGCCGCGCTGGCCCTATCCGCGCATCGTCGCCCATCGCGGCGGCGGCAAGGCCGCGCCGGAAAACACGCTCGCCGCGATCCGTCTCGGCGCCGAGCTCGGCTTCGGCGGCGTCGAGTTTGACGTCATGCTGTCCGGCGACGGCGTTCCGGTCCTGATTCACGACCAGAAGCTCGAGCGCACCACCAGCGGTCGCGGTCTGGTCAGCGCGCACAGCGCCGCGCAGCTCGCTCGGCTCGATGCGGGCGCTTGGAAGGGGCGGCGCTGGCGCGGCGAGCCCGTTCCACGCCTCGAGCAGGCCGCCGAGCTGTGCCGCGCGCTCGGCCTGTGGGCGAACGTCGAGATCAAGCCGGCGAATGGCTTCGAGCGGCGCACCGGCGAGGCGGTGGCGCGCGCAGCGCGCGCGCTTTGGCAGGGTGCGCCGCTGGCACCGGTGCTGTCTTCGTTCTCCCCGCTCGCGCTCGGTGCGGCGCGCGAAGCGGCGCCCGAGCTGCCGCGCGGCCTGCTCCTGAAGCGGCGCATCCCGCCGCACTGGCTGGAAATGACACGCGACCTCGAATGCGTCGCGCTGCACTGCGAGGGGCGCCTGCTGACGCAGGCGCTGGTGCGGGCGATGCACGACGCCGGTGTCGCGGTGCTCGCCTGGACGGTGAACGACCCGCGTGCAGCAAGCAAACTGTTGCGCTGGGGCGTCGATTGCCTGGTGACCGATGCGGTGAAACGCATCGGTGCCGATTTCGCGGCGGCCGCGCCGCGGCGTGGATTCTGGCGGCGCCTGCGACCGAAGTAGGCGCGCGGCGCGGACTCAGTGTGAGGATCGGGTGGACATCCATTTTCTGGGAACCTCGTCCGGAACGCCGACCAAGCAGCGCAATGTGTCGGCGCTCGCACTGAGCATCGAAAATGGCAGCGGCTGGTACCTGGTCGACTGCGGCGAGGGGACGCAGCACCAGCTTCTGCACACTCCCATGTCCATGCATCGGCTCAGCGCGGTTTTCGTCACCCATGTGCACGGGGACCACTGCTATGGCCTGCCTGGGCTCCTCGCCAGCGCCGCGCTGTCGGAGCGCAGGAACCCACTTCTCATCGTCGCGCCGCAGGGCATCGAAGAATGGGTGCGGGCCACTCAGGAGATCACCCGGCTGGTCCTGCCGTTCGAGCTGCGCTTCCTCGACGTCGCATCCATCGCTTCCTGGACAGACGACGATGTAGCGGTGGATTTCGTGGCCCTCTCGCATCGGGTCCCCTCGTTTGCCTTCAGCTTCACCGAGGCAGAACGGGGGGCGAGTTTGGATACCGAAAAGCTGATCGCCGATGGAATTCCCCGCGGACCGGTCTGGGGGCGCCTGCAGGCGGGCGAAGACGTCGTGCTGGGCGAGCGCAGGCTGACGAGTCGCGACTATCTTCGCCCCGCGAGCCGGCCGCGTCGCATCGTCGTCAGCGGGGACAATGATCGGCCCGAGCTGCTGAGCGCGCAGTGCCGGGATGCGCAGGTGCTGGTGCACGAAGCCACATTCACCCGGGATATCGCCGCTAAAATCGGCAATGCAGCCCGACACAGTTCTGCCGCGCAGATTGCCGCATTCGCCGAATCCGTCGGATTGCCCAACCTGGTGCTGACGCATTTCAGCCCGCGCTACCAGGCGGACAGCAGTCGGTCGCCGTCGATCGGCGAGATCCAAGCGGAAGCCGCCGCCCGTTATCGCGGCCGCCTTTTTCTGGCCGAGGATCTGGCACGCTACCGGTTGAACAGGAATGGCGAGCTCAGTCGTCTCATCTAGCGCGCCGGATCGTTTCAAAACTTGAGGAGAACGTTATGTCGAGTCTGGAAAAGCACTATGCGGCGCGCGAGATCGAGGCGCGAATCCTGGCGGGCCTCCGTGCAGCCGGACTCGATCCGGATCAGCGCCTGACGCCCGAGGCACTCGCGGCACTCGACCATTTTCATACCGGCGGCCTGCGCGCTTCGCGCGAGTTGCTCGAGATGGCACAGATCCGGCCCGAGGATCGCGTGCTCGACATTGGCGCTGGCCTGGCCGGTTCCGCCCGGATGCTCGCTGCCGAGCTCGGCTGCCGCGTCGACTGCATCGAAATGTCCTCCGATTACTGCGCCGGCGCCGTGCTGCTCAATCGGCTGACCGGCCTCGAGGACCGGATCCAGGTGCATCAGGGCAGTGCCCTCGAGCTGCCGTTTCCCGACGATGCGTTCGACGTCGTCTGGATGCAGAACGTCGGCATGAACATCGCGGACAAGCCCGGTCTCTATGCAGAGATCTACCGCGTCCTCAAGCCGGGTGGGCGCTATGCCTTCCAGGAGATGGCCGCGGGAGAGCGGACGACGTCCTATTTTCCGCTTCCCTGGGCCACCGAACCGGGCGACAGCTTTCTGGTCCCGTTAGAGGAGATGGGCGCGGCGCTCGGCGCATGCGGATTCGTCGCCGAGCTGTTCGAGGATACGAGCGACGTGCACTTGAGCAGGACCATCGCGAATGCGACGCCCGCTGCGTCTGGACAACTCGGCCTCGGGGTATTCGTCGATGACCTGTCGCAGAAGGCCGGCAATGCGCGGCGCAGTCTGGAAGAAGGCCAGGTCCGCCTGGTCAGAGGAATCTTCCGGGTGAGCTGAAGCGCGCCGCGCACGGGCGAGAAGCCGGGTCGGCGCCGTGCCGCGGCGGAGGAGGGGAGGAGACCACGGCAGAATCGGCGCCGCCCTAACCAGGGCATCGCAAGAACCGCGCCAGCCTCGATTGCCGCGCGAATCGCGCTTTGCCGGACAGGCTGCGCACCGCGCGGGTGCGCGCCGCTCGGCGATGCACCAGCCTGCGGCGGCCCGCGTTCGCGCGCGCTCAGCCGGTCGGTCGCCCGGCGATCTTGCGCCGCGGGCGGAACTGGCCCATTGGCTTGGGCGCGACGAAGGCGCGCAGATAGCGCGGCATGCGCGCAAACACATGACCCGATCTCGACTCGGCGCGGGCATCCGTGCCGCGCGCGAGCCGGATGAGGGTTTCCTTTTCGAGCTCACGCGCGCGTGCCTCGCGCGCGGACTGCTGCACCATCTCCTCGAGCAGGCGCTGCCGGTCCTGGAGCGCGAAATGCTGGTGGCGCAGGGTGAGGAGGTTGCGGCAGCGCGCGACGCACTCGCGCAGGTCGACCGGCTTGGTCAGCAGATCGGAAATGCCGGCGTCGAGCGCCGCGTAGCGCACGTCGCGCTGATCGTAGGCGGTCACCATGAGGATCGGCACGTTTTCGTAGCCCGGCAGCACGCGCAGGCGCGTGACGAATTCGATGCCGTCCATTTCGGGCATCGAAAAATCGACCAGGGCCAGATCGGCGACATGCCGAGTCGCCCAGACCAAAGCGTCCACCGGCCGCTCGAAGGCTCTCACCTGAATGTGCCGGTCGATGCTGCGCACGACCTGCTCGAGAATGGCGCGCGTGATCGAAAGATCATCGACCACCATCACGGTGTCGCTGGTCTTTTTCGGCAGCACCGTGACCTGTCCTTCGAACATCGTCCTTCTTTTTTTCGTGGACTGCGCCTAGGTCAAAAAGACTACATGGACGCTTGTGCAGTGTCCAGCCGCGGGGCGGGGGCCGCGGGGCCGCGCTTTCCTGAGCCAAAATGGCAACACGCCCGCTGTCGAGTCGATTAGATTACCCGTTTGCCCATGCAGCCTGCTCTCACCGTCGCGGCGCTCGCCGGACTCATCAAGCGCCGCGAACTGGCGGTGGCGGTGCTGCGCGCCGAGCGGATCGTCTGGGCGAGTCCCGCGCTGCTCGCGCTGTTCGGGCTCGAGGCGCAGGAGGCGACCGGCAGGCGCTTTCTCGACCTCGTCGTGGAAGACGATCGCGAGATGCTCGCCGGGGTGCTCGATGAGACGCCCGGCGCCGAGTCCGCGATCACTGCGTTTCGCGGGCTGTGCGCCGATGGCAGCGTGTTCGACGGCGAGCTCGCGAGCTCCGGGTTCGATCTGCCCGGAGGCGCCGGCGCGGTGGTCACGGTCAACGATGTCACCGAGCCGCGCCGTGCCCTGGGCATGCTCTCGCATCTCGCGTTTCGCGACGCGCTCACCGAGCTGCCCAACCGGGCGCTGTTTTTCGACCGCCTGCGCCAGCTGCTG
>JAJDNJ010000242.1 GCA_022340705.1 Betaproteobacteria bacterium | reverse complement strand
GTGCTCGGACGCATGCTCGAAGCGAGGCCGAGCCTCGCCATGCTGCTCGTCCTCGTACTATGTGCTGCCGCGAGCGGGGTGATGAACGATACCCCGATCGTCGTGCTGATGCTGCCGATCCTGGTCGGTGCGGCGCTGCGTTCCAAAACCTCGCCCACGCGCACCCTGCTGCCGATGAACTACGCGGTGCTGCTCGGCGGCATGGGCACGACGATCGGGACGTCGACCAATCTGCTGGTCGTGAGCATCGCCGCCGATCTCGGTGTGCGTCGCTTCGAGATGTTCGACTTCATTCACGTCACTGCGCTGGCGGCGATCGGCGGAATCCTTTATCTCTGGCTGGTGCTGCCGCGTCTGATCCCAAAGCGTGCGGGACCGATCGGCGATGACGCGCCTCAGGTGTTTTCCGCGGTCCTGCATATCAGCGAAGGCGGGATGGCCGACGGCAGCAGCTATGCCGAGATTCAGAAGAAGATCGGACCCGGACTGCGGGTGAGGCGCATCCTGCGCGGCGAGGGCCTCGAGCTCGCGCGACTGCCCACCCTGACATTGCGCGCTGGGGACCGGCTCTCGGTGGTCGCGCATGCGCAGGACCTGCGCGAGTTCGCAGAGCAGCTCGGCGCTACGCTGCACCAGCCTGCGGAAACCGAGCCGCTGGTCGACGAGGAGCACCCGCTGACCGCGGAGGATCAGCGTCTCGCCGAGGTGGTAATCACCGAGTACTCGCCATTGCACCGCGCAACGCTGCGCAGCCGCCGCTTCGGCGAGCTCTACGATGTGACCATCGTCGGGCTGCATCGCCCCGGCGCAGCGGCACTGGGACGGCGCGAGGACCTCGGTGACGTGGTCCTGCGCGCGGGCGACATCCTGCTCGTCCAGGGCACCGAAAAGGACATCGCCGCGCTGCGCTCGCGCGCGCGCTTGCTGGTGCTGGATCGCAGCTATGAGCTCCCGCGGACCGAGCGCGCGCCGATCGCGCTCGGAATTCTCGCGCTCGTCGTTGCCGTCGCCGCGCTCAAGCTCGCGCCGATTTCGATCGCCGCGCTGGCGGGCGTCGCCGCGATGCTCCTCACGCGCTGCCTGGACTGGGAAGAGGCCACGCAGGCGCTCTCGGCCAAGGTCGTGCTGCTGGTCGCCTCGAGCCTTGCACTCGGCGCGGCGCTCCAGAAAACCGGCGCCACCGCCTGGCTCGCCGCCGCGTTCGTCGATGCCACGACCGGCCTACCGGTCGAGTGGCTGCTCGCCCTGCTGATGCTGCTGGTCGCCGCGTTCACCAATTTCGTGTCCAACAATGCCGCTGCGGCGGTCGGCACGCCGATCGCGATCAACATCGCGGCGCAGCTCGGCGTTGCGCCCGAACCCCTGGTGCTCGCGATCATGTTCGGCGCCAATTTCTGCTACGTGACGCCGATGGCCTATCAGACGAACCTGCTGGTCATGAGCGCGGCGGGCTACCGCTTCGGCGATTTCGTGCGCGGCGGCTTACCCCTGCTCGCGATCATGCTCGCCTCGTATTCCCTCTTGTTGCCACGGTTTTTTCCGTTCTGAGGAGTCGGCTACACGTTGGCATCGCGCGTCGCCATCCTCTAGAATTTGATGGCTTATCCACCCGCCTAGAGGAACCGATCATGGAGCACAAGCTGCCCGCGTTGCCGTACGCGATGGACGCCCTCGCGCCGCATATGTCTAAGGAAACGATGGAATTTCACTATGGCAAGCATCACCAGGCCTATGTGACGAACCTGAACAACCTGATCAAGGGCACCGAATTCGAAAATGCGTCGCTCGAAGACATCGTCAAGAAGTCTTCCGGCGGGGTGTTCAACAACGCCGCCCAGGTCTGGAATCACAGCTTCTTCTGGAACTGCATGAAGCCGGGCGGCGGTGGCAAGCCCGCCGGGGCGCTCGCCGCTGCGATCGACAAGAAGTGGAGTTCGTTCGACGGCTTCAAGGACGCGTTCACCAAGAGCGCGGTCGGCAACTTCGGCTCGGGCTGGACCTGGCTGGTGAAGAAAGGCGACGGCTCGGTCGACATCGTCAACACCTCGAATGCCGGCACGCCGCTCACCGGCGCCGACAAGGCAGTGCTCACGATCGATGTCTGGGAGCACGCCTATTACATCGACCACCGCAACGCGCGGCCCAAATTCGTCGAAACTTTCCTCAACAGCCTCGCGAACTGGGATTTCGCCGGGAAGAACTTCGGCTAAGTCAGCGCGGCGCGTAGCGCGCGCGACCGCGGCGTCAGCGCGCGTTGACGATGCCGCGGATCCGCGTGCCCGGCCCCAGGCCGCGCTGCGCAAACCAGCCACGCGCCATTTCTAGCGCGTAGCGCGCCGGGCGCGTCGCGCAATGCGCGTCTTCGGTCTGCGGCATCATGTCGGCGATGTTGATCACATGCGCCGACTCGTCGAGAAACGCGACCGAGAGCGGGATCAGCGTGTTCTTCATCCACATGCAATGCGTCGTCATCTCGTCGAACACGAACAGCATGCCCTGGTTGGGGCCGAGCGACTCCCGAAACATCAGCCCGCGCATTCGGCTCGAGTCATCGGCGGCGAGCTCGGCCCGAATTCGATGCATGCCCGCGCTCAGCTCGACGACGGGGAGCTGCGCCCGTGCCGGCGGCGGCAGCGCGCCGAGGAGCGCGACCGACAGGATGAAGCCAAGGACTAGGAGGGCTCGCATCGCGCGATGGTACAAACAAAAAAGGCAGGGCTGGTGCCCTGCCTTGCACGGCTTTGGATTGCGTTACTTGGTCTGTTCCGGCTTGGGCTGACTCGTCTTGGCCTTTTTCTTTTTGGTGGACTTCTTCGCCTTGGTCGACTTCTTGGCCTTGGCGTCCTTCGTTTCCTTCTTCATTTCGGCGGTCGTGCCCTGCTTCTCGTCGGCCGCAACGGCGTTGATGCTCGCGGCGGCAAACAGCGCAGCGAAGAGGATCGTCAGCAACTGCTTCATGGGTGGTTCCCTTTCGAAAGAGTCTGAGTGAGCGGCGAGATGCCAGCCCGAGGCCTATAACGCGCCGCGCCGCGCAGGGTTGACAGGCGGACCTGCGGCGGCGCGCCGCGTCCGCCTTGTGACCGGAAAGCGACGCGGGTCTCGTGCGAGAGGTACGGGAAGTGGCGGGCCGGGCGGATTTGCAATGCTGCGGGGGCGGCGTACATTTCGCCCCGCCGGCCTCGGGAAATTCCCGCGAGCCAAGTCTTATATAATATATCTTTTAACTCGCATCCCCACCGATCCGCGCAGGAGCTGTCATGGCGTACAAGCACATCAAGGTTCCCTCCAATGGCGAGAAGATCCGCGTAAACAAGGACTTCTCGCTCTCCGTGCCCGACCAGCCGATCATCCCCTACATCGAGGGCGACGGCACCGGCGTCGATATCACACCGGTGATGCTCAAAGTGGTCGACGCTGCCGTGCAGAAGGCCTACGGCGGCAAGAAGAAGATCGTCTGGATGGAGATGTTCGCCGGGGAGAAGTCCTGCAAGGTCTACGGCGAAAACGTCTGGCTGCCGGACGAGACGCTCGAGGCGGCCAAGGAGTACGTGGTTTCGATCAAGGGGCCGTTGACCACCCCGGTCGGCGGCGGCATCCGCTCGATCAACGTGGCGCTGCGTCAGGAGCTCGACCTGTATGTCTGCCTGCGCCCGGTGCGCTGGTTCAAAGGCGTGCCCAGCCCGCTCAAAGAGCCCGACAAAGTCGACATGGTGATCTTCCGCGAGAACTCGGAGGACATCTACGCGGGCATCGAATGGGCGGCGCAAACGCCGGAGGCCAAAAAGGTCATCAAGTTCCTGATCGATGAAATGAAGGTCCGCAAGATCCGCTTTCCGGAAACGTCGGCGATCGGCATTAAGCCGGTCTCCAGCGAAGGCAGTGAGCGGCTGATCCGCAAAGCGTTCCAGTACGCGATCGACAACAACCGCAAATCGGTCACCCTGGTCCACAAGGGCAACATCCAGAAATTCACCGAGGGTGGATTCCGCGATTGGGGATACCGCCTTGCGCAGAAAGAGTTCGGCGCCAAACTGATCGACGGTGGCCCCTGGTGCAGTTACAAGAATTCAAAAACCGGGCAGGAAATCATCGTCAAGGACGTGATTACCGATGCGTTTTTGCAACAGATCCTGCTGCGTCCGGCCGAGTACGACGTGATCGCGACCCTCAACCTGAACGGCGACTATGTCTCTGATGCGCTGGCAGCCGAGGTCGGCGGCATCGGCATCGCGCCGGGCGCCAACCTATCCGATTCGGTCGCCATGTTCGAGGCGACCCATGGCACCGCGCCGAAGTACGCCGGCAAGGACTACGTCAACCCCGGCTCCGAAATCCTGTCGGCGGAAATGATGCTGCGCCACATGGGATGGACCGAGGCGGCGGACGCGATCGTTCGCTCGATCGAGGCTACCATCGGCGCCAAGGTCGTCACCTACGATTTTGCCCGGTTGATGGAAGGGGCCAAGCAGGTGTCCTGCTCGGGGTTCGGGCAAGCCATGATCGAACGCATGTAAGGCCTTGCGCTGCCCGAAAAAAAGGCCGCCCGTGGGCGGCCTTTTTTATTGGCTGATCGTCGGCCTTATGTCTTCTGGATATTGGAGGCCTGCTTCCCTTTGGGGCCCTGCACGACGTCGAAACTGACCTTCTGGCCTTCTTTCAGCGTCTTGAAACCGCCCATATTGATGGCGGAAAAGTGCGCGAACAGATCCTCGCTGCCGTCATCCGGCGTAATGAATCCGTAGCCTTTCGCGTCGTTGAACCACTTCACGGTGCCTGTCGCCATATCGTGTTCCTTGTTCGTTTCCCAACCGGGCGGACCCGGGCCATGCCTGAACTTCCGGCCTGCCCGCCCCTGTTGATGGCGCACCAGACAGCCTGAATCCAAACACAGGTCGCGTTTTACGCGCCCAGACCTACGTCGTCAAGAGGGTTTGGCCGATGCAAAAAAAGTCCGCAACCCTGTGAAAAGCCCAGCTTTTCCCGCGTCGTCGTACATTGCATGACCCCCTCACATTGATTACGATAAGCGCACGCAACCTCGCATTCGGCATCCCGGACGCAGTGCAGCAAAATGGGCCTAGAAACATCGCGCAGCAGCAACGGTCGAACGGGGGTGGTTCAGAAGTCGGACACGAAGCAGCATGGCGCAGTACAAGGACAACACATTACTGGAGGCACAGAAGAGCAAACTGAAGCCTCCCTCGATGTTCAAGGTCATGCTGCTCAATGACGATTACACACCAATGGAGTTCGTCGTTCTCGTTCTGCAAAAATTCTTCAACATGACCCGGGAGCGGGCAACTCAGGTCATGCTTAAGGTGCATCGCGAAGGCATCGGCGTGTGCGGCGTCTATCCGAAGGATGTCGCTGCCACGAAAGTGCAGCAGGTGGCCGGTTTCTCGCGCAAGCACCAACACCCGCTGCAATGCGTGATGGAGGAAACTTAAGCATGATCGCCCAGGAACTCGAAGTTAGCCTGCACATGGCGTTCGTCGAGGCGCGTCAGAAGCGCCACGAGTTCATCACCGTCGAACACCTCCTCCTCGCGCTTCTCGACAACCCGACGGCGGCCGAGGTCCTGCGCGCCTGCGGCGCCAACATGGACGAGCTCCGCAAGCAGCTCACGCAGCACGTCGGCGAGCAGACGCCGCGCATTCCGTCTGATCGCGAGGTGGACACTCAGCCGACGCTCGGCTTCCAGCGCGTGATCCAGCGCGCGATCCTGCACGTGCAGAGCTCGGGCAAGAAGGAGGTGACCGGCGCGAACGTGCTCGTTGCGATCTTCGGCGAGAAAGACTCGCACGCGGTGTATTTCCTGCAGCAGCAGGGCATTACGCGCCTCGATGTCGTCAACTACATCTCGCACGGCATCACCAAGACGCCGCAGCAGGCGAGCGCCAAGGGCGAGCAGGAGGCCGAGCAGGAAGGCGACGCGCAGACGTCCAACAGCCCGCTCGACAACTACACGCAGAACCTGAACGCCTTCGCGCTCTCGGGGAAAATCGACCCGCTCATCGGTCGCGAGAAGGAACTCGAGCGCGTGATCCAGACGCTCTGCCGGCGGCGCAAGAACAACCCCTTGCTCGTTGGCGAGGCCGGTGTCGGAAAAACCGCGATCGCCGAGGGGCTCGCGCGGCGCATCGTCGAGGGCACGGTTCCCGAGCTTCTCGCCAAGTCCACGGTCTACGCGCTCGACATGGGTGCGCTGCTGGCGGGCACGAAGTACCGCGGCGATTTCGAGCAGCGTCTCAAGGCGGTGCTCAAGCAGCTCGTCGACAACCCGCAGGCGATCCTGTTCATCGACGAGATTCACACCGTGATCGGAGCGGGCGCGGCCTCGGGCGGGACGCTCGATGCCTCAAACCTGCTCAAGCCGGTGCTGTCGACCGGGCAGCTGAAGTGCATCGGCGCAACGACTTACATCGAGTACCGTGGGGTATTCGAGAAGGATCATGCGCTGTCGCGCCGCTTCCAGAAGATCGACGTGGTCGAGCCCTCGATCGAGGAGACGGTGGAAATCCTCAAGGGACTGAAGACCCGCTTCGAGGCACACCACAGCGTGCGCTACACGGCGAATGCGCTGAGCACCGCGGTGGAGCTCTCCGCGCGCTACATCAATGATCGGCACCTGCCGGACAAGGCGATCGACGTGATCGACGAGGCCGGCGCGGCGCAGCGCATCGCGCCCAAAGGCAAGCAGAAGAAGGTGATCGGCAAGCCCGAGATCGAGGACATCATCGCGAAGATCGCGCGCATCCCGCCGCGCAGCGTCTCGACCGACGATCGCAGCGCGCTCGCCAACCTCGACCGCGACCTCAAGGCCGTTGTCTTCGGCCAGGACCAGGCGATCGACGCCCTCGCGGCGGCGATCAAAATGGCGCGCTCGGGCCTCGGCAACCCGCAGAAGCCGATCGGCAACTTCCTGTTCAGCGGGCCGACCGGGGTCGGCAAGACCGAGGTCGCGCGCCAGCTCGCCTACTGCCTGGGCATCGAGCTGATTCGCTTCGACATGTCCGAGTACATGGAACGCCACGCGGTTTCCCGCCTCATCGGCGCGCCTCCGGGTTACGTCGGCTTTGAGCAGGGCGGCCTGCTCACCGAGGCGATCGCCAAGAAGCCCTATGCAGTGGTGCTGCTCGACGAAATCGAAAAGGCCCATCCGGACATCTTCAACATCCTGCTCCAGGTGATGGACCACGGCACGCTGACCGACAACAACGGGCGCAAGGCCGACTTCCGCAATGTCGTGCTCATCATGACGACCAACGCCGGGGCGGAATCGCTGTCGAAGAACACCATGGGCTTCACCACGGATCGCCAGACCGGCGACGAGATGGAGGCGATCAAGCGGATGTTCACGCCGGAGTTCCGCAACCGGTTGGACGCGATCATCTCGTTCGGTTCGCTCGACCACGCGATCATCCTGCGCGTCGTCGACAAGTTCCTGATGCAGCTGGAAGAGCAGCTGCACGAGAAGAAGGTCGAGGCGATGTTCACCAGCCGGCTCAAGGAGCATCTCGCCAAGAAGGGCTTCGACCCCACAATGGGCGCACGCCCAATGGCGCGCCTGATTCAGGACACGATCCGGCGGGCGCTCGCCGACGAGTTGCTGTTCGGCAAGCTCGCAAGCGGCGGCAAGGTCACGATCGACGTCAGCGACGACGATGGCATCGTGCTGCGCTTCGAAGAAGAGGCCGCGCCGGTCGTCTGAGCGACGGCGTTCGCTATCCGGTTCCGGGGGGCCGCGCGAAAGCGCGGCCCTTTTTCATTGTGCGCGCGTCAACGGCCGGTGCTGCCGAAACCGCCCGCGCCCCGATCCGATTCGGTGAAGGCGTCGACCACCTCGAGCGCGACCTGCACGACCGGCACGACGACGAGCTGCGCGATACGTTCCATCGGCTCGATGGTGAAGCGCTCGCGCCCGCGGTTCCAGACCGACACGAAGATCTGCCCCTGGTAATCCGAATCGATCAGGCCGACGAGATTGCCGAGGACGATGCCGTGCTTCGCTCCGAGCCCGGAGCGCGGCAGTACGACCGCGGCGAGGCCGGGGTCACCAAGATGAATCGCGATCCCCGAGGGCACGAGCTGGCTGTCGCCCGGCGCAAGGGTGAGTGACGCGTCCAGACAGGCGCGCAGATCGAGTCCGGCGGCACCGGGCGTGGCGTAGTGCGGCAGGGCGTCCCGGACCCGGGCGTCGAGGACGCGGACCTGCAGCGCCCTCACCGCGTCCTCTTCTTGCGCCCGCCGCGCGAGCGCGCGGCGCGTGCCGGACGCCGCCGGCCGCCGGAGATCATGCCAGCGACGTGCGCCACCAGCTTGCGTGCGAGCGCCAGCTTGGGTCCGCGCCCGAGCGCATGCGCACCGCGCGTGTCGTAAAGCGTGATCGCGCTGTCCTCGGCGCCGATCGCCTCCTGCGCGAGATTCGCGGCGATAAGCGGGATTCTCTTCTTTTCGCGCTTCGCTTTGGCGTGCGCCGCGAGATTCTCGCTCTCAGCGGCAAAGCCGACACAGAATGGCGGGCGCGGGCGCGCTGCAACCCAGGCGAGGATGTCCGGGTTTTCCTCGAGCTCAATCCGGCGCAGGGCCGCCGCGCCCCTCTTGATTTTCTGCGCGGCCGGCTTCTTGACGCGGTAATCGGCGACGGCGGCCACCGAAAAGAATATGTCACAGGCGCCCGATGCGCTCTTGACTGCCTCGAACATCTCGCGCGCGGTGCGCACATTTACGCGCGCGACGCCGCCCGGCGTCGGAAGCTGCACGGGTCCGCTGACCAGCGTGACCTGCGCGCCCGCCTCACGTGCCGCCTGCGCGACAGCGTAGCCCATGCGGCCCGAGCTCAGGTTGGTGAGCACGCGCACCGGATCGATCGGTTCCTCGGTCGGTCCCGCGCTCACCAGAACGCGCTTGCCGGCGAGGACCTTCGGCTGAAAGACTGCCGCGATCTCCTCGAGCAGCGCTTCCGGCTCGACCATCCGTCCCGGGCCGGTTTCGCCACAGGCCTGGTCACCGATCGCCGGTCCGACCACGACAACGCCGTCGCCGCGCAGCGTTCCGACGTTGCGCTGCGTTGCCGGCTGCTCCCACATCTGGCGGTTCATCGCGGGCGCCACCAGCAGCGGACATTCGCGCGCGAGCACGATACTCGAGAGCAGATCGTCGGCCAGGCCGAGCGCGGCTTTGGCGATGAAATCCGCGGTCGCCGGGGCGACGACGACGAGGTCGCGATCGCGCGACAGCTCGATATGCGCCATGTGATCGGGCGCTTCCGAATCCCACAGGTCGGTCCACACCTTTTGGCCGGACAGCGCCTGCAGCGTGGTCGGCGTGATGAACCGTGTCCCAGCCTCGGTCATGACGACCCG
>JAJDNJ010000240.1 GCA_022340705.1 Betaproteobacteria bacterium | reverse complement strand
CAGCGCGCGCGCCGGCAAGCCGAGCTTGACCGCCGCGTTGAAGATGCGCGCGCCGTCGAGATGCGTCGCGAGGCCGCGCCGTCGCGCGAGCGCGAGTGCCTGTTCGAGGTAGGCGCGCGGGATCGCGCGCCCGCCGATCGTGTTCTCCAGCGCGAGCAGCCGGGTGCGGGCGAAATGCGCGTCGTCGGGCTTGATCGCAGCCTCGACCTCGGCAAGATCGAGCGTGCCGTCGACGCGGTTGGCGAGCGGCTGCGGCTGGATCGAGCCGAGCACCGCGCCGCCACCCGCCTCGAAGCGGTAGGTGTGCGCCTCCTGCCCGACGATCACCTCGTCACCGCGCTGGCAATGGCTCATCAGCGCGGCGAGGTTCGACTGCGTGCCCGAGGGAAAGAACAGCGCGTCTTCGAAGCCGAGCAGTGCGGCGGCGCGCGCCTGCAGGCGGTTCACCGTCGGATCGTCACCGAACACGTCGTCACCGAGCTCGGCCGCGAGCATCGCGCGGCGCATGCCCTCGCTCGGGCGCGTCACCGTGTCGCTGCGCAGATCGATCGGCTCCGCCATGCGCACCGCGCTACAGGTAGCGCCGACGACCGCCGCCAGTCGCAGCGTCGCCGACGAAAGGATTGGAGGCGCGCTCCTCGCCGAAGGTCGACATCGGTCCGTGGCCCGGGATAAAGGACACATCGTCGCCGAGCGGAAACAGATTTTCCCGGATCGAGCGCAGCAGCGTCTCGAGATCGCCGCGCGGAAAGTCGGTCCGCCCGATCGAACCGGCGAACAGCACGTCGCCGACGAGCGCGAGGCGGTCGGCGGGAGAGAAGAAGATCACGTGGCCCGGCGTGTGCCCCGGGCAATGGCGCACCTCGAGCGTGACCTTGCCGAACTGCACCGTGTCGCCCTGCTCGAGCCAGCGGTCGGGCGTGAACGCCTCGAGCGCGGGCAGGCCGAAACGCTGGCCCTGCATGGGCAGCTGGTCGATCCAGAACGCGTCCTCGCGCTGCGGACCTTCCACCGGCAGCCCGGTCATGCGGCGCAGCTCCGCGGTGGCGCCGCAATGGTCGATGTGGCCGTGGGTGAGGAAAATCTTCTCCAGCTCGACCTTGGCGCGCTCGACCACGCCGAGAATGCGCTCGAGATCGCCGCCCGGATCGACTACGGCGGCCCGGTGGGTCTCCTCGCAGACGAGCAGCGAGCAGTTCTGCTGGAACGGCGTAACCGGGATGATCGCGAATTTCATGCCGCGTACAAGCCTTTCTCCGCGGCCTTGCGTGCCGCGAGCGTCGCAGCGAGCTCGAAGCTTGGTACATCGACCCCCGCGCTGTGCGCGAATGCGAGCGGCGTCATGATCTGCGACTCGATCTCCATCGGGCGGCCCTGCTCGTAGTCCTGCAGCATCGACGGCTTGTGGCCGACGATACCCGGCGTCTGCCCGCCCGGGCGCTTGGGTGCGCCCTCGACCGCGATGCCGTGCGCCGCGGCGATCGCGAAGCCCTCTGTGGTGATGCGGGTGCGTATTTCTGCCAGTGCGGGATCGCCCATCAGCTCGCCGACGCTGAGCCCGGTCAGCACGCACAGCGTGGAGCTGCCGATGTTGAGCACCAGCTTGCTCCAGATCGACTGGCGGATGTCGCCGGTCTCGGGCGAGTGCAGCGCGGCGGCGGCGATCGTCGCACGCAGCCGTTGAATGCGCGCCGACGGTGCATCGTCGGGCTCGCCGACGGTGAGCATGTTGCGGCCCGGGGTGGAATTCTGGATCACGCCCGGCGCCGCAACGTGATTCGCGGAGAACACCACCGCGCCGATCACGCGCTCCGGCGCGATCGCGCGGGCGAGCGCACCGCCCGGGTCGAGGCGCGACAGGTCGGGCGGCGCGGGCCGGTCCGCGCCGAGGCCCTGCGCGTACCACCAGGGAATCCCGTTCTGCACGAACGCGACCGGCGTATCCGGACCGAGCAGCGGCGCCGCCTGTTCGGCCAACAGCCCCAGCAGATTCGCCTTCAGCGTCACGAACACCACGTCCTGCGTGCCGAGCGCGGCGGGGCGATCGCTGCCGCGGACCTTCGCCCGCACGACCTCGTCGCCCGAGCGCAGCTCGATGCCGCTCGCGTTCATCGCATCGAGATGCGCGCCCCGCGCCAACACCGAGACCTCGTGGCCCGCCGCGGCAAAGCGCGCGGCGAGATGGCCGCCGACCGCGCCGGCGCCGAAGATGCAGATGCGCAATGAAACGTTCCTGCTGCGAGAAGGCGGCGATTCTACCGCGCCGCGTGCAGCGTGCACTCAGCCCCGCCGCGCAGTCGCCGTGCCCCAGAAGTTGTAGGTCAGCGGTCGCAGACCGGGCAGGTACATCGTCTCCAGCTCGCCGCAGTCGAAGCCGCCGTCGGCGAGCAGTGCCGGAATGTCGCGATTGAGATGGCAGCCGCCGCCGATGCGGCGCCACAGCGGCGTGAGGCGATCCTGCCAGCGGCGCACCGAATCGTCCGGCGCGCGCCCGTGCTCGCAGAAGATCAGCTGGCCTTCGGGCTTCAGCACACGGCGCATCTCGGCGAGCGCCGCCAGCGGATCGGGGATGCTGCAAAGCGTGTAGGTGATCAGCACGCTGTCGAACGAGGCGTCGGGCTGCGGAATCTTTTCCGCCGACAGGCCGATGAACTCGACCTGCAGGCCGGCCTCGGCGATGCGCCGCTCGGCGCGCCGGCGCATCGCGCCCGACGGATCGAGCCCGACGATCGCGCTCACGCGCGCGCGGTCGTAGTACGGCGCATTCAGGCCGCTGCCAATGCCGACCTCGAGCACGCGCCCATGCGCACGCGGCACCACCTTGACGCGCTGGCGACGAATCGGCTTCCCCCCACAACCGAGGTCGATCATGAAGGGCAATATGTTTCGCTCGTACCAGGACTCGCGCATGCCGGCTCTCGTCTTCTGCGCCGTCGAATGACCCTGTCGGAAGCAGGTCTGCTCCGCGGCATAATGCGACGCTCAGGAGACACCGTGCACCCAGCGCTCGCAGAAGGCAAGTCCGCCGCCGACCTGCTCGACCTCGCCTTCGAGAACCGCTTCGTCGAGGCGTTGCCGGCCGATGCGTCGCGCGAAAACGTGCCGCGTCACGTACCCGAGGCCTGCTACACGCCGATCGTGCCGACCGCGGTGCGCGCGCCGCGCCTGCTCGCCTGGTCCGAGGCGCTCGCCGCGCAGCTCGGGATCGACGCGCCCTCGCCCGAGGCGGTCGAGGTGCTCGGCGGCAACCGGGTGCTCGACGGCATGCGGCCCTACGCCGCGCGCTACGGCGGGCACCAGTTCGGCGCCTGGGCCGGGCAGCTCGGCGACGGCCGCGCGATCACGCTCGGCGAAGTGATCGACCAGCGCGGGCAGCGCCAGGAACTGCAGCTCAAGGGCGCGGGCCTCACGCCCTACTCGCGCAGCGCCGATGGCCGTGCGGTGCTGCGCTCCTCGCTGCGCGAATTCCTGTGCAGCGAGGCCATGCACGCGCTCGGCGTGCCGACCACGCGCGCGCTGAGTCTGGTCGCCACAGGCGAGCCGGTCATCCGCGACATGTTCTACGACGGACGTCCCGAAGCCGAGCCGGGCGCGGTGGTCTGCCGCGTCGCGCCATCGTTTCTGCGCTTCGGCAACTTCCAGATCCATGCCGCCTACCGCGAGGAGGAAACGCTGCGCCGCCTGGT
>JAJDNJ010000193.1 GCA_022340705.1 Betaproteobacteria bacterium | reverse complement strand
CGCCTTGCGGATGCGCAGCGACGGGACGTCGCCTTCGCGCATGTGGAGGATGTCCCCCGGGCTGACGATGCGCGGGTCGGCATCGGTCAACGGCACGCCGGCGCTGCGGTAGGCCTGCAGCACGAGCTGCGAGCAGAAGAGCTGCCGCTCGGATTCGGCGAGCTGGCTGAACACGCCCATGGCGCGAATGCAGGCGTCGCGCATCGGGGCGGCGACGAGCGGCAGCTCGCAGGCCTTGCGGCTGATCGAGTAGGGCGCCTGCATGGTGACGCCGAAGAAGCTGAAGCCGGCGCCGAGCTTGTGCTGCGCGTACTCGCGGATGCGCCGGGCCTGCGCGTGGCTCAGGCCGGGGTAGCGCAGCACGAGCGCGATCGATTCCTCGGCCATGATCTGCTCGATGCTGCGCGTGCGCACGCCGGAGCGCACCGCTTCGATCACGCGCCCCTCGCCGACATACACCGCCGCGTGGCTGACCGGCGCCGTGGTCAGGAGCTCGATGCCGGCAGCCGCGATGCCGGGCATCGAAGTCAGCAGAATGTCGCCGGGCCGAAGCTGATCGGCGCTCACGAACGCGTTCTTGCCCACCGGCTCGGCCGAAGGGTTCTGGAAGTGCAGTTCGGGAACCGCCGAGTCCGCCATCGGGTTCTGCGAAACCTCTTGACGTGCTTCGAACTGCGTCGCACAGCCCTGGAGAAAGACGATCAGCGCAGCGGTCTGGACGAAGCGCTTCGCCGCTTCGCGGTTGACCCGCGACAGCAAACGGCGGCCCAGCATCCACGCGAGGAGCAGGGACCCGCCGGGCATCAGCAGGCCGGTGAGCACGACGAGCGCGCCGGTCGACCGGGCGCGAGGGGTGCGGGTGGTTGCGGGCTTGGAGTAGAGCGTCATGGCGTCGGTCTCCTGAAAAGTCGGTTGCTGCCTCGACTTCCGCAGGGACCGTGCCAGATGCTCAACTATCTGTTTTTACATAGCATTAGTGAAAATCAGGCACACACTGCGCGTGCATTGGTGCACATGCGATGTCCGGTTGAAGTACACGTAATGCACGCTGCCAATCCGGATGGCACATGGCCGGAGGACTCGCGGCCGGACCCGGCTAGCTCTCGATCTCCATCTCGAGCAGCGCGTAGCTCAGGCTCTTGCCGTGTGCGTCCATGGCGAGCGAGGTGGTGACCCCGCCGCCGAGCGCGTCCTCGCAGACGAACTGCAGCGCACAGAGATTCGGCACTTCGTGGCGTGTCACCGTGCCGCGCACGATGTGGCCGAGCTGTGCCTTGACCGCCTGCGCGGTCACCCGCGCGACGAGCAGCGGGTAGTCGGCGTCGCGCAGCGCGAAGACCGAGAGCAGCGAGGTGTTGCCCTTGTCGCCCGCGCGGCAGTGCGCGAGCTCATACAGTCGCTTCTTCACCCCGAACCTCCGTGACGTGCAGCTCGGGCCGCACGCGACTGCGCTCGATCAGCGTCGAGACGACGCCGATCTGCTCGCGCAGGTACTTGCGCGCGCCGCCGCCGCCCCCGGGACCGTTGGTCCACAGCGCCTCGACTTCCTCGCCGACACGCTCGGCCTTTTCGCGGATGCCGGCGCGTCCGGCGACGCGCACGCGGATCTCGTAGGGCTCGCCGACCGCGTGCAGTGGCCGCCCGTGCAGCGAGCTGAGACCGATCAAGTCGACGCGCAGCTCCGCGAACTCGGGAGCGAGCCGCGCGCGCAGCGTTTCGGCCGCGAGCTCGGCGCGCGCCCGCGCATTCGGACCGCCGTAGGAAATCTCGCCTTCGCCGACCCAGCCGGCGTGATAGCCGATGCTCACCTTGAGCTGCTGCGGGCGCGGCCGCCCGGTCGCGCCAGAGACCGCGACTCGCTCGGTGCCGGCGGGGCGGATCTGAACGGTCGTGAAGTCGGCGAGCACATCGGGCGTCGCGTAGCCGCGCGGATCGGTGACCTCGTAGAGCAGCTGCTCCTTGACCGACATCAGGTTGACCACGCCACCGGTGTCCTCGGGCTTGGCGATGACGAAGCGCCCGTCGGGCTCGATCTCGGCGAACGGAAAGCCGAGCTCGGCGAAGCGCGGCACGTCCTTGACGCCCGGGTCGGCGTAGTAGCCGCCGGTCACCTGGCCGCCGCATTCGAGCAGGTGTCCCATCACCGTGCCGGCGGCGATGCGATCCCAGTCGGCCGGATCCCAGCCGAATTCGTGCATCGCGGGCGCGAGAAAGAGCGACGGGTCGGCGACGCGCCCGGTGAGAACCACGTCGGCGCCGGATGCGAGCGCCGGCAGCAGCGCCTCGGCGCCGAGGTAGGCGTTTGCCGAGACCAGCCAGGGATAGTCGGCCACGCGCCCGCCGGTCTCGAGAATGCGATCGTTCGGCTCGAGCAGCTGGAGCACGTCGTCGCCGGTGACCGCCGCGACCTTGAGCGGGATCTTCCGGCGCCGCGCGATTTCGAGCAGCGCGGCGGCACCGGCGACCGGATTCGCCGCTCCCATGTTGGAGAGAAGGCGCACGCCATTCTTCTTCGCCACCGGCAGCAAGCGCTCCATGCGCCGGGCGAGCAGCGGGTCGTAGCCCTCGTTCGGATCCTTGAGCTTGCGCAGCTGCGCGAGCGCGATGGTGCGCTCGGCAAGGCACTCGAGTCCGAGGTAGGCGAGCCCGGCGCGCTCGGCGAGGATCACCGCCGGCTCGAGCCGGTCGCCCGCGAATCCGGCGCCCGAGCCGATGCGGATCACGCGAACTCCTTTTCCTGCAGCGCGCGCCACTGGATCTTGCCCGATCCCGAGCGCGGCAGCGCGTCGACGAACTCGACGATGCGCGGCACCTTGTAGGCCGCCATCGCGCCGTGCGCCCAAGCGACGATGTCCTCGGGCTTGAGCGCGCCGCGATGCTCGGGCTTGAGCGCGACCACCGCCTTCACGGTCTCGCCGCGGCGCGCATCGGGCGCCGCGATCACGCAGCATTCCTGAATGGCGGGGTGGCGGTACATCGTCGACTCGACCTCGGCCGGCCAGACCTTGAAGCCCGCGGCGTTGATCATGCGCTTGAGGCGGTCGGCGATAAAGAAGAAGCCGTCCTCGTCCATGCGCCCAAGATCGCCGGTGCGGAAGAAGGGCTTGCCTTCGATCTCCGCCCAGGACTCAAGGGTGGCTTTCTCGTTGCCCCAGTAGCCCTTGAGCAGCTGCGGGCCGCGCACCACGATCTCGCCCGCCTCACCGGGCGGCAGCACGCGCAGCGAATCGGGATCGACGACGAGCGACTCGGTGTCGAACACCGGAATGCCGAGGCACTGCTTCTTCGGATGGTCGGCGGGGTTGGAGTGCGTCTGCGAGATCGTCTCGGTCATGCCATAGCCTTCCATGTAAGCGATGCCGCAGCGCTCGAAGAGCTTCTGCGCGATCGCCTCGGGCATCGACGCGCCGCCGCCGAACACGCATTCGAGCGAGGCGACGTCGTGGCGCAGCGCTTCGGGATGCGAGAGCAGGTCGACCACCATTGTCGGCACGTTCGCCCAGTGCGTGCATCGATGGCGCTCGATCAGCCGTGCCGCGCTGAGCGGATCCCAGCGCGGTTGGATCACGATCGTGCCGCCGACCTCGACCGTGGCGAGCAGGCTGTGGATCAAGCCGGTGACGTGGAACATCGGCGCGGTGGCGAGCGAGACGGCCTGGCCGTGCATGCGCTCCCAGAGTGCGGCGCCGACCACGTTGTGCATGACGGTCGCATGCGTGTGCATGCAGCCTTTCGGCTTGCCGGTGCTGCCCGAGGTGTAGGGCAATAGACAAAGCGAATCGACCGTGGTGGTCGAAGCACGCGCAGCCCGTCCCGAGCCCAGCGCGTCCGCCCAGAGCGTGACGCCGCGCGCGTCGAGCGCCATGCGCGGCTGCGCGACCGCCTCGGGCAGCGGCAGGTCCGTCTCGGGCGCGATCGCGTCGCGGTAGGCGGCAACGATGACACGCGCAAGCGGCGTGCGCCCGACGAGTCCCTGCAGCTGCGCCCAGCTTTCCTGGCCGATGATCGCGACGCGCGCGCTGCAGTCCTCGAGGTAGCCGGCGAGTTCGCGCTCGACGCACATCGGGCTGACCGGAACCGGCACCGCGTCGGCGCGCATCGCCCCGTAGAGCGCAATCAGGAACTGGGGGCTGCTCTGCAGGTCGATCAGTACCCGATCGCCCGGGGCCACGGCGCAATCGGTCTGCAGAAATCCCGCGAGACGCTCGACGCTGTTCCAGGCCTCTGCATAGCGGAGCACGCCGCCGAAGAAGATCGAAAGCAGCTTGTCGGGAGCGCGCCGCGCTTGCTCGGCGAGACGCGCATGCAAGGTCGTGCCGGCCGGCGCCAGATGTCGCGGCAGGTTCTTCGGCCAGAATCGGGCGTGGCGCGGCTCCATCGAGCGCAAGTATAGTTTGCGTGAAATCAAGGCGCTGATCCGGCCCTTCGCCATGATTCATGCTGCGCGAGGCGTACGCGTCGGATGCGCCGGCGCCGAGGAATCGGACATGGCGAGCGCAGGCAACCAGCACGCATATCGGCGCGTGGCGCCGCTCTACGACCTGATGTTCGGCGCGAGCCTGGCACCGGGCCGCCGCGCCGCGATCGAGGCGCTCAAAGGCCATCCGGGCGAACGCGTGCTCGAAGTCTGCGTCGGAAGCGGGCTGTCCTTGCCGCTTTACCCGGCGCAGCTGCGCGTCATCGGGGTCGACCTTTCCCGCGAAATGCTCGAGAAGGCCTGCGCGCGGATCGCTGCGCGGCGGTTGTCGCAGGTCGAGGGCGTGCTGCGCATGGACGCCGGGCAATTGGCGTTCGCAGACGGCTGCTTCGACAAGGTGGTGATGCTGTTTGCGCTTTCCGGACTGCCGGATCGGGCGCGCGCCATGCGCGAGATCCTGCGCGTGTGCCGGCCGGCCGGAATGATCGTGATCGCCGAGCATTTCCGCGCGCGCGGCATTCTGCTGCGGGTCGGCGAGTGGCTGCTCGCGCCGATCTACCGCCTGCTGCAGTACCGCCCGGACTTGGACCTGGAACGCTTTCTCGCCACGACACAGCTCGAAGTGCTCGAGCGCCGTGGCGTCAACCTGTTCGGCTACGCGACGCTGCTCGTGTGCCGCAACCGCGGGCCGCTTGTCGAGGCCGAACGTGCTC
Source organism: Betaproteobacteria bacterium (assembly GCA_022340705.1). Classification (GTDB taxonomy): domain Bacteria; phylum Pseudomonadota; class Gammaproteobacteria; order Burkholderiales; family SG8-39; genus SG8-39. Next base: position 9,290 of record JAJDNJ010000193.1, on the reverse strand, counting down.
AGGTGTCCGACGTACGGAGCCCTTCGCGAATCGCGACTGGCGTGGCGCGTGCTGACGCAGAGGCTGCCGCGTCGCGTTAGGCGGGGTAGGATCTGGCATGGCCAACGGATTGAAGAGGCGCGCGGTGTCGGGCATCTGCCTGGCGCTGCTCGCGGCGGTTGCGCTCGCCGGCGAAGCCGATGTGGTAGCGGTCAAGCCGACGCGCGAGTCGAACGGGACCTGGCGCTTCGACGTCACCGTCAAGAGCAACGACCGCGGCTGGGACTACTACGCCGATGCCTTCGAAGTGCTCACGCCCAAGGGCGTGCTTCTCGGCCGGCGGATCCTGTTCCATCCGCATGAGACCGAGCAGCCGTTCACGCGCGAGCTGAGCGGAGTGAAGATTCCGCCCGAGGTGAACAAGGTCGTGGTGCGTGCGCGTCACAAGCCACGCGGTTACGACGGCGCGACGATGACCATCGAATTGCCCTAAGCCTGCGGGCCGCGCCGAATTCGGTGCGCGCTACTGCGGCTTGCGCGGTGGCAGAACGATTGTCGTCGCGTCGATCCCGCGCTCCCGACCGGTCTGATCGGGCGAGGCGGGCCGAGCTGGCGGGGCGGCCTCGGGTGCAGGCGCTTGCGGCGCAACCGGGGCCGTGGGCTTTGTTGTTCCGGTGCTGTCTCTGGCGCGCGCGGCCTCCGGCGCCGCAGGCTTCATCGTCCCGGTGCCGTCTTTCGCGCGCGCCGCCTCCGGTGTGGCGGGCTTGATCGTGCCGGTACTGTCCTTGGCGCGTGCGGCCTCCGGCGCTGCGGGCTTCATCGTTCCGGTGCTGTCTTTCGCGCGCGCTGCCTCCGATGTGGCGGGCCTGATCGTTCCGGTGCTGTCCTTCGCGCGCGGCGCTTCCTGCGCGGCGGGCTTCATCGTCCCGGTGCGATCCTTTTTCGCCTGTTCGGCGACGTGCGGGGTCGCAGTGGGGGCAGTCTGCGGCGCGCTGCTTGCGGTCGGAGCCGGCGCGGTCCGCGGCGCGGCGGGCGCCGCCTTCGGCGCGCCGCCCTCGGGTGCGGAGGGCGTCGCCTTCGGTTCGCGCTCGGCACCGAGGTCGACCGGGGCGGGCGTTTCCACCGGCTGCGGCTCGGAAACGACGCTCATGTCGGGCATCTGGAACGGGCGTGCCGATTCGAAGGCGCGCGCGACGCGCAGAACCAGCGCGTCGGCGTAACGCGGGCCGACGATCTGCATGCCGACCGGCAGACCCGCCGACGTGCAGCCGCAGGGCACGGTGGCCGCCGGCTGCTGGGTCAGATTGAACGGATAGCTGAACGGCGTCCACTCCGTCCAGCGCTTCATGCCGCTGCCATCGGGCACTTCGCGGCCTGCCTGGAACGCAGGGATCGGAAGCGTCGGCGTCACCAGAAGGTCGTATTGCGTGTGGAACGCGTTCATCGCGACACCGAGCGCACCGCGATTCTGCACCGCGTCCATGTGCTGCTTGAGGGTAATCTTCGCGCCTTCGCTCGCCACCTCGCGCATTCCTTGGTCCACCAGCTTGCGCAGCTCGGCGGGCAAAGCGGAAAGGACGTAGGCTGCGCCCGCGTACCAGTGCACTCTGAAGATTTCCGCCGGGCTCTCGAAGACGGACCCGACTTCCTCGATATGCGCGCCGAGATCGGCGAGCACATGGACGGCCTCGCGTACCAGCGCGGCGACTTCGTAGTCCACCTTGGCGTAGCCCAGGTCCGCCGAATACGCGATGCGCATGCCCCTGATGCCATCCTCGAGGCCGACTCGGTAATCGCGCGCGTCGTAGGGCAGGGCGTGCCAGTCGCGTGCGTCCGGCAGCGTCAGGACGTTCATCATCAGCGCCGCGTCCGCCACCGTGCGGGTCATCGGACCGAGGTGCGCCACCGTACCGAAAGGCGAGAGCGGCCAGGCCGGCACGCGCCCGAACGACGGCTTGAGTCCGAACAGTCCGGTGAAACCACAGGGAATCCGGATCGAGCCGCCGCCATCGGTGCCAATGGTGAGCGGTCCCATGCCTGCGGCGACCGCGGCCGCGCCGCCGCCCGACGATCCGCCCGGGGTGCACTCGGTGTTCCAGGGATTGCGCGTAATCCCGGTCAGTGCGCTGTCGGTCACACCCTTCCAGCCGAATTCGGGCGTCGTGGTCTTGCCAAGCAGCACGGCCCCGGCCTCGCGCAGTCGGGCCACGGCGGGCGCATCGTCGTTCCAGGGCCCTTTCGGGTTGACGGTCTGCGAGCCGCGCAGCGTCGGCCAGCTGCGGGTCAGCAGGATGTCCTTGATCGAGGCTGGCACCCCGTCGAGCGGTCCGACCGGCTCGCCCCTGGCCCAGCGGGCCTCGGAAGTCTTGGCCGCGGTAAGCGCGTCCGGCGCGATGAAATTGAACGCGTTGAGGCGCGGATTGTGCTCCTCGATCCGCTTGAGGACGGCCCGTACGACGTCCACTGGAGACAGCGCCTTTTTGCGATACAGGCGGAGCAGCTGAGTGGCGGTCAGACTGCAGAGATCGTCGCTCATGCGGGCATTTTATGCGTTTGTCTCGCCGTCGTGTCGGTTGACCTGCGTCAAGAGGCCCTCCTGACGGGCCCCACGAGAATCGACGCGTGGGCCAGGAAATCGACCGTGCGCGGTTCGAACCGCAGGATTTCGAGCGTTTCGCGAGCCGCTTGCGGCAGGAAACGCAGGACCTGCATGCACTGGCGGACCGCGGCGCGCTGTCGGCGCGCGGCGAGGTCGGCGGGCTGGAGCTCGAGGTCTGGCTGGTCGACGGCGACGGATTTCCCTGCCCCTTGAACGAGCCTTTCCTTGAGCGGCTCGCCGACCCGAAGGTGGTCCACGAGCTGTCCCAGTTCAATATCGAGCTGAACGTCGAGCAGCAGGCCCTCGCGGGCGAGGGGCTGCGGCGCCTCGAGGACGACCTGAGCGCGACCTGGCGTGCCTGCGAGCGCGTTGCTGCGGAGCTCGACGCGAACGTGGTCGCGATCGGCATTCTGCCGACGCTGCGCGACGCACAGCTGAGTCCGCAGTACATGTCGACCTCGGCGCGCTACCGCGCCCTGAACGAGCAGGTGCTGCGCCTGCGCAGCGGCCGCCCGATCGAGCTGCACCTGGTCGGCGCGGAAAGCCTGCGCGCCTCGCACGCCGATGTGATGCTCGAGGCGGCGGGAACCTCGCTTCAGGTACACATCCAGGTGCCGGCCAAATCCGCGGCGCGCGCGCTGAATGCGGCGAGCATTCTGTCGGCGCCGTCCGTCGCGCTCGCGGCGAACGCGCCCTTTCTGTTCGGGCGCCGGCTGTGGGCAGAAACGCGCATCCCGCTGTTCGAGCAGGCGGTCGACGTCGGCGGGCCTGAGCGTCGCGTGACCTTCGGCTCGAGTTATGTGCGCGACACGCTGCTCGAGCTGTTCGTCGAGAACGAGCGGCACTACGCGCCGATCCTGCCGCTCGATCAGGGCCCAGAGGCGGGCGCGTTCGCGCACCTGCGGCTGCACAACGGAACGATCTGGCGCTGGAACCGGCCCCTCGTCGGTTTCGATGCGGACGGCACACCGCACCTGCGCGTCGAGCACCGTCCGATGTCGGCCGGGCCTTCGCTCGTCGATGTCGTCGCGAACATGGCGTTCTTTGTCGGGCTGCTCGCCTGGATCATGCACGTCGAGCCCGCGCCAGAGCAGCAACTTCCGTTTTCCAGCGCCAAGACGAACTTCTATGAGGCCGCGCGGCTCGGGCTGAACGCGCGCGTCGACTGGCTCGACGGCAAGCGCTGGGAGCTGCGCCGCCTGGTTCTCGATGTCTTGCTCCCGCTCGCGCAGAGCGGGCTCGAGCGGCTCGGCGTGCGGGCGGCCGAAGTCGATCGCTACCTGGAGATCGTCGAGGCCCGCGCAGCAAGCGGGCAGACCGGTACGGTCTGGCAGTGCGCGTTCGTCGACCGCCATGGTGCGGATTTCGGTGCTCTGGTGCGCGCTTACCAAGAGCGTTGCAGCGCCGGGACTCCAGTGCACGCCTGGAGCCTGTGATGCGCAACCCCGGGATTGCACTCACCGTTCTCGATCAGCTGCCTGCGGCGGTGCTCAGCGCCGACGCGCGCGCGCTGAGCACCGTACTGCCGGGGCCGACGCTCGTCCATCTGCCCGGCCGGCGGCCGGAACCCCTGTTCGTCTCGGTGCTGCTGCACGGCAACGAAACCAGCGGCCTGCGCGCGATCCAGAAGGTGCTCGCGGACTACGCCGGACGCGAGCTGCCACGCGCGCTGTCGATTCTGTTCGGCAATGTGGTCGCGGCGCAGGCGGGGGTACGCCGCCTCGACACGCAACCCGACTACAACCGAGTTTGGCCCGGGGGGGTGCTGACCGAGGGCGACCCGCAGGCGCGCGCGCTGCAGGCGCTGTTCGGCGAGGTGCTGGAGGCGATGCGCGCGCGCAAGGTGTTCGCGAGCATCGATCTGCACAACACGACCGGGCACAACCCGTTCTATTGCTGCGTGACCGAGCTTGACGTCGCGCATCTACAGCTCGCGGCGCTGTTCAGCCGTACCGTAGTGCATTTCCGCCGTCCCGAGGGCACGCAGACGAGCGCATTCTCGAAGCTCTGCCCCTCGGTCGCGGCCGAATGCGGGCGCGCGAGTGACCCGCAAGGCGCGCTGCACGCCGCCGAGTTTGTCGACGCCGTGCTGCACCTTGCGGAGATCCCGACGCAGCCGGTGCGCAGTGGGGACGTGCACCTGTTCCATACGGTCGCCACCGTGCGTCTGAAAGAAGGGGTGAGCTTCAGCTTCGACGATCGTCCAGCGATCCTGCGCTTCGCGAGCGAGCTCGAATGGTTCAACTTCCGCGAGCTCGAGCCCGGCACCGTTTTCGCGCAATGCGCCGAGGACGCGACCGCCTGTCTCGACGTGCGCGACGAGCGGGATCGCGACGTCGGCGCCCGCTTCCTCGCGCGCAAGGGTGGGCGCATCGAGCTCCTGCGCCGCGTGATGCCCGCGATGCTCACGCGCGACGAGCGCGCCGTGCGGCAGGACTGCCTTTGCTATTTCATGGAGCGGGTTTGGGGTCAGACCCCTGTGGATAAGTTGTGACATGGATTGATCAACTACTGTCCATGCAAGTTATCTACAGGGGTCTGACCCCGATGTCGCGCCTAACTACGTCGCCAAGTAACTTTCGATCGGCCCGCGCATGTCGTCGGGGATCGGGATCGCGCGGCCGGTGGAAAGGTCGAGAAAACACACGGTCTGGGTGATGACGAGGTGCTCGACGCCATCCTTGAGTCCGCGGTAGGACAGCTGCATCGAGCTGCGTCCAATCTTGAGCACGCGGATCTCGAAGTGCAGGGTTTCGCCGATGCGGAACGGTTTCTTGAAGTCGCAATGGATCGACACCGTCGGGGTGCCGATGCGCTTGGTCATCAGCATCTCGGAGTGCGTGTGGCCGAGGCCATGGGTGAACCAGTCTTCGAGCGCCGAATGCGCCATGTCGAAGAACTCGGGAAAGTAGACGATGCCCGCGGGATCGCAGTGCGAAAAGCGAACCTGCTGCTCGTGCGTGAAGACTTTTGACACGGAACGCTCCTTATGGATTCGGCCTGCGTTGCCAGTGCGGGGCGAGCAGGCGGCGCTTGCCGTCGACGCTGAAAGTCGCGTCGGGCGCATCGAGCGCCTCGCGATCCCACAGCTCGCAAGTGACCTGCTTGTGCTTCTGGTCGAGCCCCTCGCAGTAGTTCGTATAGCGGCACACGCGCACCGCGTCGCCATGCCCGCTGCGCACTTTTTCGAACCAGTCGGGGTCGGCGAGCGCCTGGCGCGCGAAGCCCACGATATCGGCCTGGTCCGCCTGTAACACCGCCTCGGCCTGCTCGAAGCTGTGCATGCCGCCAGCCACGACCACGGGTGTCGCGCAGCCTGCGCCGCGGACTGCAGCGCGCACCCGCGCGGTCGCCTCGACGTTGCGTCCGAACGGGCCGAAGGCGTCCGAGTGCCGTGCCGGCATGCACTCGTAGCCGCTGCGTCCGGTGTAAGGGTAGGCGGCCCAGCCGATGGCGGGCTGCTTCGCGTCGTCGAACTTGCCGCCGCGCGAGAGCGAAAGAAAATCCATGCCCGCGCGCGCGAAAGCGACGCCGAAGGCGCAGGCGTCTTCCACGCCGCTGCCGCCGTCGATGCACTCGTCGGCGAGGTAGCGGCAGCCGACGACGAAGTCCTTTCCGGTAGCGGCACGCACCGCGGCGTGCACCTCGAGTGGTAGGCGCAGGCGCGCCTCGCGTGCGCCGCCGTAGCCGTCGGAGCGCGTGTTGGTCGCCGAAAGGAAGGAAGCCATGGTGTAGGCGTGTGCGTAATGCAGCTCGACGCCGTCGAATCCCGCGCGCTCCGCGCGCCGCGCCGCGGCGGCGAACAGATCCGGGAGCACGCGCGGCAGCGCGGCGATGTGCGGCAGGTCGAGGTCGGTCACCCGCTCGCGGTAGCCGTAGCGCAGGGCTTCGAGCTCGCGCGCGGAGAGCAGGCCTTCGAGCTCGGCCTCCGGCAGGCCGCGCAGATGCTCGCGCACGCGTGCCTCGGGCCAGTCCTCGGCGCCGAGCGCACGGCGCAGCCGGTCGGTCACGCGCAGGTAGCTCTCGAAGTACTTCGCCGGCTCGGGCCGCCGGCGGATGGCGAGAAAGTCGATGAGCTGAATGAACAGGCGGGTCTTGCCGTCGCTCGCTTCGCGCACCGCATCGACGATGCGTTTCAGCCCGGGAATGAAGCGGTCGTCGCCAATGCGCAGCAAGGGTCCGCTCGGGATGTCGCGCACGCCGGTGGCTTCGACGACGATCGCGCCGGGCCGGCCCTCGGCGTAGCGCCGGTACCAGCCGATCACCTCATCGGTGACATCGCCTTCCTCGGTCGCGCGCCACGGCACCATGGCCGGAACCCAGGTCCTCGACGCGAGCCGCAGGCGTCCGACCGACAGCGGTTGAAAGAGCCGCGCGCGGGCCGCCTCGTCTGCGCTCGGCCAGTGCCCGGGCTGCGCCTCGTAAAGTATCTTCTCCGCGGGTTTCCACATGGCGCGAACGAATCAGTCCTGCGCCCAGCGCGCGAGCGCGTCGCGGCGCGCGAACAGCCACGCCCCGCCAAGCGCGGCGGGCAAAACGCAGGAAAAAAGTTCGTCTTCGATACGGCGCACCATGCAGCCGAGCGCTTCGAGCCGGCGCGCGAACGCAGGCGGATCATCGCAGGCGAGCGCGTAGCCGGCCAGCGCGGGCGCGGGCGGCGCAGCGCCGAGCAGAGCCACGCAGGCCTCCCGGGTTCCGATCAGCACGCTGCCGCGCGTCGTGCGCAGGTGCAGGAATTCGCCGCCCGCAGCGGGCAGCAGTCCGGCAAAGCGTGCAAAGCGCGCCGCCGCCTCCACCGGATCGTCTGCGCAGACCACGACGGCGTCGAGCCCGCGCACGCCGTTCACATGCTGCAGATAACGCGCCTGCCAGAGATGCTCCGGCGTGAGTTGCTCGCAGAACTGCACGCGGCCCTCCGGCATGCGCTCGGTCGGCACGCGTTGCACGGCGAAGCGCGCGAGCGCCTGCGTCACGCCGGCTGGCGTTTCGACCTCAAGCCCGCGCTGCAGATCGACCAGCGGCAGCGGATCGAAGCCATGGCGCGCGAGTCGCGCGTGATCCTCTTCGGCGCTCGGCGTGCCGAAGGCGAGGATATGGACGCCGGCATAGCGTGCCATCTGCGCACGCGTGCGCTGGCTGGTCGGCGTGTCGAGCGTTGGTGTGAGGATCTCGAGATAGCCCGCCTCGAGCATGATGCAGCGATTCGCCTGGCCCGCGGGCCGCTCGGTTCCGTCGGCCTCGCGCGTGGTCTGGTCCGAGCGCGGCGAGGCCACGAAGCCGAGCGTCTGCAGCCAGTCGACCGCCTTGTCGAGATCCTCGACGAAATGCGCGACGTGATCGATCACCAGCTCTCCGGGCGCGGGGCGCTGGTGCCGTGCAACGTCTGCGTTCGAATGCGTCATCCGGAAGCTCGGTGCAATAATAGCCGCATGAACAAGCCCGCGGCGCCGACAGCGGTATCCGATGCGCAGCGCGCGCGCACGCTGAGCGGCGCGGAGGCGGTCGTCGAGATGCTTCGGCTGCACGATGTCGAGACGATCTTCGGGCTGTGCGGTGACACCAGCCTGCCGCTGTACGACGCGCTCGCACGCCTGCCGCACGGCATGACACATGTGCTGACGCGCGACGAGCGCTCCGCGGCCTACATGGCCGACGGCTACGCGCGCGTTTCCGGCCGCGTCGGCGTGTGCGAGGGGCCGAGTGGCGGCGGCGCGACCTACATCCTGCCCGGACTGGTCGAAGCGAACGAGTCGTCGGTGCCGATCCTCGCGATTACAACCGACGTATCGGTGAGCGCGCGCGGACGTTACACCCTCACCGAAGTCGACCAAGGCGCGCTCATGCGCCCGTTGACCAAGTGGAACGCGGTGCTCGACCGTTCCGCGGACGTTCCGCGCGTCCTGCGCACGGCGTTCAGGCAGATGACGAGCGGCCGTCCGGGCGCGACGCACATCGCGCTGCCCTTCGATGTGCAGAACGGGCCGGTCGACGCGAGCGAGCTGTGGGCCGACGCCGCGTCAGGCCGCACTCCGGCGAGTCGCGTCGCGCCCGAGGGCGGGCAGATCGACGCCGCCGCGCGCCTGCTGCGCACGGCCAAGCGGGCGGTCGCAATCTGCGGCGGCGGCGTGGTGATTGCCGGCGCAGAGGCGGCGCTCGCCGCGCTTGCCGAGCGGCTTTCGATGGCGGTGGCGACCACGGTGAGCGGGCAGGGCAGCATTGCCGATGATCATCCGCTCGCAGTGGGCGTCGTCGGCTCGAACGGGGGCACCCCGGAGACGCGCGTGATCGTCGATTCCGCGGACTTGGTTTTTTTCATCGGCTGCCGTGCCGGGTCGGTGACCACCGAGCGCTGGCGCCATCCCGCTCCGGGAACGAAGACCATCGTCCATCTCGATGTCGATCCGGCAGTGATCGGAACCAATTACCCCACCGACGCAGCGGTCGTCGGCGATGCGCGCCTCGCGCTCGAGGCGCTGTGCGAGGCCTGCGACGATCTCGCCGGCCGCGCGGTGGAAGCTGCGGCGATCGATGCGGTGCGCAAGGCGCGCGAAGAGAAATTCGCGCGCTTCGAGAAGCTCGCGCGCTCGGACGCGCTGCCGATCCGCCCCGAGCGACTGGTGGCGTCGCTTGCCGCGCAGCTCGATGCGGACGCTATCGTCGTCGCCGACCCCGGCACCCCCTGTCCGTACCTGTCGGCCTACTACCCGGTGCG
>JAJDNJ010000189.1 GCA_022340705.1 Betaproteobacteria bacterium | reverse complement strand
ACGCGCGGCGCGGCTTCGTTCTGCATCACGGGGTCTCCCGCGGATTCTGTGCCGGACGCCGGACTATGCCAGAACTCTGCGGCGCACGGCATTCGCGGCTAGACTTGCGCGCTCGCCATGCAGACCCCGGTCAAGTCGCTGCCACGCGCGGTGGCCTGGATGTTCGCCACCATCGTCTCGTTCCTCCTCATGGGGATCGCGGGGCGCCAGCTCTCGGCCGAGATCGGGCCGGCGCAAGTCGTCGCCTTCCGCAACATCGTCTGCCTCGCGATCCTGGCCGTCCTGCTCACGATTCAGGGCTGGCGCCTCGCGCGCACCGCCAAGCCCTGGCGCCATGTGCTGCGCAACGTGATCCACTTCGCCTCGCAGTTCGGCTGGTTCTATGCGATCGCGCACATCGCGATCGCCGAAGTGTTCGCGATCGAGTTCACCACGCCGATCTGGACCGCGCTGCTCGCAGTGCTGTTCCTCGGCGAGCGCCTCAACCCGGCGCGCATCGGCGCGGTGGTGCTCGGCTTCGCCGGGGTGCTCGTCATCCTGCGCCCCGGTTCGGCCGCGATCGACGCCGCCTCGCTCGCTGCGCTCGGTGCGGCGTTCGGCTACGCGCTGACCTACGCGTTCACCAAGAACCTGGTGCTCACCGACCGGCCGATCACCATCCTGCTCTGGATGAACGCCGTGCAGCTGCCGCTCGGGCTCGCGGTCACCGGCGCCGACTGGGTATGGCCGAGCGCGCCGCTGTGGCCCTGGGTGCTGGTGATCGGGATCGTCGGCTTGACCTCGCACTACTGCCTGTCGCGCGCGCTGGCCTACGGCGATGCCACGGTGGTGGTGCCGATCGACTTCGCGCGCCTGCCGCTCGCCGCGGTGGTGGCCTGGCTGATGTACGGCGAGACGGTGACCATTTACGTATTCGCCGGCGCGGCGATCATCTTCGCCGGCGTGTGGCTCAACCTGCGCCGCGGATGAGGAAGATCGCGCCTAGTGCGCCGCGTCCGGCGCCGGCGCCCCGGCAGGCTGCGCGCGATGCTCCGCGGCGAGCACCACGTACATCGCCGGCACGACGAACAGCGTGAACAGGGTGCCGATCGCGATGCCACTCGCGATCACCAGCCCCATGTTGTAGCGGCTCACGGCACCCGCGCCGCTCGCCGTGATGAGCGGCGCGACGCCGAGCACCATCGCCGCGGTGGTCATCAGGATCGGGCGCAGCCGGATGCCCGCGGCCATCTCGACCGCCTCGCGCTTGCCGCGCCCGGCGCGCTGCAGGTTGTTGGCGAATTCGACGATCAGGATGCCGTGCTTGCTGATCAGTCCGATCAGCGTGACCAGCCCCACCTCGGTGTAGATGTTCAGGCTGGCGCCGCCGACCCCGAGGCCGATGAAGATCAGCGCACCGAGAATCGACATCGGCACCGACACCAGGATGATGAGCGGGTCGCGGAAGCTCTCGAACTGGGCGGCGAGCGCGAGGAAGATGATCACCAGTGCGAAGAAGAAGGTGACGATCAGGGCGCTCGACTCCTGCACGAACTGGCGCAGCTGCCCCGAGGTGTCGACCGAATAGCCCTGCGGCAGCGTGCGCGCGGCGAGATCGTCGAGGTAGGCGAGGGCATCGCCCTGCGAGACGCCCGGAAAGGCGACGCCGGAAATCGTTGCCGCGTTCTGCTGCTGAAAGTGGTTCAAGGCCTGGGGCGCAACCGTGGTTTCTAGGTGCGCGATCGTCGCGAGCGGGATCATGTCGCCGCTTGCGGTGCGGATGTAGTAGCCGCGCAGCTGGTCGGCGTTCAGCCGGTCGGCCTGCCGCACCTGCGGGATCACCTTGTACGAGCGCTGGTAGAAGCTGAAGTAGTTGACGTAGTTGCCACCCAGCATGGCGGCGAGCGCGCCGCCGACGTCGCGCATTGACAGCCCGAGCTGCGCCGCGAGGTCGCGGTCGATGACCACCCGGGTCTGCGGCTGGTCGAACTTGAGGTCGCTGTCGGCGAACATGAACAGGCCGCTCTTTTGGACCTCGGCGAGGAAATTCTGCGCCACGTCGTTCAGACGCTCGAAGGGCTCGGTGGTCTGAATCACGAACTCGATCGGCAGGCCGCGCGCACCCGGCAGCGGAGGAGGCTGAAAGGCGACCGCCTTGATGCCCGCGATACCGTTGAGCTCCTGCTGGATCACCGGCTGAAGCTGCGCCGCGGAGCGGGCGCGTTGGTCCCAGGGCTTGAGCACCATGCCGCCGATCGAGCGCCCCGGCACGTCGAGCTGAAACACGTGGTCGGTCTCCGGGTGCGCCGCGAACAGGCGGTAGACCGCCTGCGCGTAGAGCTCGCGCTGCGCGAGGGTCGCGTTGGGCGCGGCGCTCGACGATTCGATGATCACGCCCTGGTCTTCCTGCGGCGCAAGCTCGGATTTCGACCCCGCATAGAGCAGAGCGATGCTGACGACGACCAGTAGCGCGAACACGAGCGTGACCGGCACGTAGTCGAGCGTGCGATGCAGCAGCGACTCGTAGCGGCGGTGCAGCGCCGCGAACGCCCGATCGAGCCATTGCACCAGCCGCGCCTGCCAGCCGCGCGGCGTGGCGTCGTGCGGCTCGAGCATGCGCGAGCACATCATGGGCGAGAGCGTGAGCGCGACGATCGCGGACACGGTCACCGTTCCGACCAAGGTGAAGGCGAATTCGGTGAACAGCGCGCCCGTCAGCCCGCCGAGAAATCCGATCGGCACGTAGACCGCAATCAACACCACGGTCATCGCGATGATCGGACTGGCGAGCTCGCGTGCCGCGCGCAGCGCCGCTTCCATCCTGGGCACGCCCTGCTCGAGGTGGCGATTGACGTTCTCGACCACGATGATCGCGTCGTCCACCACCAGGCCGATGGCGAGGACGAGCGCGAGCAGGGTGAGCAGATTGATGCTGAAGCCGAAGATCAGCATCACGGTGAACGTGCCCACGAGCGACAACGGAATCGCCACCGTCGGGATGAGGACCGAGCGCAGCGAGCCGAGAAAGGCGAACACCACGAGCGTGACGATGACGAGCGCCTCGGCAAGCGTCTTGACGACTTCGCGGATCGAGCTGTTCACGAACTTGGTCGAGTCGTAAACGATGCGTCCGTCGAGGCCCTGCGGCAGCTGCGCCCGGATGCTCGGAAAGACGTCGCGCACCCGCTTGACGACCTCCAGCAGATTGGCGGCGGGCGCGACCTGGATGCCGATGTACACGGCCTGTTTGCCGTCGAACGCAACCGCGGTTTCGTAGTCCTCGGCGCCGAGCGACACCTGCGCGACGTCCTCCAGGCGCACGATCGCGCCGCCGCTCTGCTTGAGGATCAGGCGCCGGAACGCATCGAGCGAGTGCAGGCTGGTCGACGCGGTCAGATTGACCTCGACCATCTGACCCTTGGTCCTGCCGACCGCGGCGATGTAGTCGTTGCTGGCGAGCGCCTGCTGCACGTCGGAGGCGGTCAGGCCGTGCGCCGCGAGCTTGCGCGGGTCGAGCCAGGCGCGCAGCGCGAACAGCTTCTGCCCCAGGATCTCGGCGGTCTGCACTCCCTCGACCGCCTGCAGCGCGGGCTGCACGACGCGCACCAGGTAGTCGGTAATCTTGTTCGCCGCCAGGACCTTGCTCGAGAAGCCGATGTACATCGCGTCGATCGTCTCCCCGATCCGTACCGTCAATACCGGCTGCTGGGACCCCTGCGGCAGCTGGTTGAGCACCGCGTTGACCTTGGTGTTGATCTCCGTGAGCGCCTTGTTCGGGTCGTAGTTGAGCCGCAAGTTCGCGGTGATCGTGCTCACGCTCTGGCGGCTCGCCGAGGTCATGTAGTCGATGCCGTTCGCCTGCGCGATTGAGTTCTCGAGCGGCGTGGTAATGAACCCGGCCACGAGCGCCGGGTCGGCGCCGGTGTAGGTGGTGGTCACGGTGACGACCGCGTTCTGCGTGCGCGGGAACTGCAGCACCGGGAGCAGCGAGATCGAGCGCAGGCCGAGCACGAGCAGCATCAGGCTCACGACCGTGGCGAGCACCGGCCGGCGGATGAACAGATCGGTGAACCTCATGCGCGGCGCGCGCTCAGGAGGGGTCCTTCGGCTGCGGGTTCTGCTGGTTCGTCGGCTGGATGCTGTTGTCGATTCTCACCGGCATGCCGTTGCGCAGCTTCAGCTGGCCGGCGGTGACGACGGTTTCGCCCTTCGCGAGTCCCGAGAGCACCGCGATCTGGTCGCCGCGTGTCGGGCCGGTGGTCACGAAACGCTGCGCGGCGACCAGCTGCGGCTTGCCGTCGGCGTGCTTGCCTTTCTCGGTCACGACGAACACCGTGTTGCCGTAGGGGTTGAACGCGATCGCGGTCTGCGGCAGCGTCAGGTAGCGCTTGGTCTCGCCCGCGGAGACTTCGGCGTCGACGAACATGCCGGGCAGCAGGTGGTGCTGCGGATTGCCGACCGATGCGCGCACGAGGACGTTGCGGGTCGCCGGGTCCAGCTTGGCGTCGATCGCCTCGACCGTTCCCGCAAAGCGCTCGCCGGGCAGCGCATCGGTGCTCACCGAGACCCTGCGCCCGGGCGCGACCTGCGCGAGCTCGGATTGCGGCAGGCTGAAATCGACCAGGATGGGATCGAGCGACTGGAGCGTGACGAGCTTCGTCCCGGCCGCGACGTATTGTCCGAGGTCCACGGCGCGAATCCCGAGTCGTCCGGCGAACGGCGCGCGCACGAGCTTCTTGTCGAGCAGCGCCTGCTGCTCGGCGACGTGCGCTTCGGCGACCTTCAGGTTGGCCGCGTCGGTGTCGACGACGGACTGCGTGACGAAGCCCTTGCGCAACTGCTCGACATCGCGCCGGTAGTTGATCCCGGCGAGCTGCGCCGCCGCCACGAGCGAGGCGAGCTGCGCGCGCTCCGAGGCATCGTTCAGCTGGACGAGGGGCGCGCCGGCCTGCACTTCGTCGCCGGAGCGAAAGTGGATCGCGGACACCACGCCCGCCAGTTCCGGCGCGATGTCCGCGCCGCGCTCGGCGCGCAGCGTGCCGACAGAGCGAATCGTCGGCTGCCACTCGCTCTCGTCCGCCGTGGTGGTCGATACGGTCTGCGCCGGCAGGCCCTGCGAGCTCAGGTACTGCTTGACCATGCGCGCCTTGAAGGCCTGAAAGCCGATGATGCCGCCGAATACGCATCCGGCCAGGACCAGCATGACGAGCATGCGCTTGGTCATCGATGGGTGCTCGCTGCAGTCAAGGTCTGCGCGTTTGCTACCGGATTACGGAGAAGGTGCGACGCGCGTCGGCTAAGCAGAGTCGCGTCGCTGCGCCTAATTCTGCCGTAGTTGCGCCCGCAGGAAAACCGTTAGCACTGTACGGATGCCGCGGGCGCCCCAGGGGCTCACTTGAAAATGTCGTAGCCGATGGTGAACATCAGGCCCGCGGTACCGAGCACGTTCATCTGCACATTAAAGCGCTCGTACTGATAGCCCAGAGCCGGAATCACGCCGAGCCCGATGCCATTGCTGCTGTTGACCGGAATCTTGTTTTCGTAGGGCTTGCGATAGCCGATGATCAATCCACCCCCGACCTTCAAGTAGGCATGGGATTTCGGGGTGCCGAACAGCTTCCAGCTGTAGCCGCCGTAGACGAGCTGGCACTTCTGGTTGAACGAGTTGTTGAAGTAGGAGAAGCCGACCAGCCAGTTGCTGGTCCATATGTACTCGGCGCCGACCAGCCAAGACTGCTTCGCGTGGTCGACGCTGTAGTTGTAGTGGATCGCGTTCGGGGCGTACTGAATCATCAGCTTGCCGCCGGATTTCTTGCCGGCGTCGGCCTTCTCGTCCGCGTCGGCTTTCGCGTTGGTTTCGGCGCCGAGGGCCGGCTGGGCGAGGCCGAGCGCGGCGGCAACGCAGGCGCCAAGCAGGGCGTGCGCCCAAGGAGAGATGCGTCGATCGGAAGTGATCATTGCGCTACTCCGAATAGTCGATGTCGATGCCCTGCTTGAGGAGTTCCGCGCGCCGCGCGGCGCCGTACTGCGAAAGGTTGGCATAGCGTTTGTAGTACTCGCCGCTCACGTAGCGCAGCCGCTCCTTGAAATGGTAATGGTAAAGGCGCGTGTCGATACGCACGATCTCACGCCCCTCGTTGTATAGCACGACTGCGGGACGGTAGGACAGGTCGAGCGCCGCGGCCCATTGCGCAGGGGTCAGCGACTTACCGTCGAGGTCGATCACCGGCGCGCTCGAGTCGGTATCGAGCCGCACGAGGAGGAACTTCTTCAGCTCGGCGAGCACGTCCGGATGGTCGAGCGTCTTTTCGTGAAACCGCGCGCACTCCGCGCAGCGCCGATCCTCGAACACGATCGCGAGCGGCTTGCGGTAGCCCTTGAAGTCGGTGACCCGCGCAAAGCGCGGCTCGTCGCGCAGCGGGGCGCCTTCGGGCCTGCGCCGGCTCGCGACGTAGGCGGTAAACGTCTGACTGCGGTAGGCCGCGCTCTGCACGTAGTCGAGCGCGTCGCGCAGCGCAGCAGGATCGCGGTAGCCGACGAGCTTGAGAGCCACGTCGCCCTTGCCGTCGAGAAATATAAGCGTGGGCGTGCCGAAGGCCTTCAGCTCGCGCGTGAGCGCGCGCTCGGTGAACTTCTTGCCGTCGGTCCAGGTCACCTCGGAGGCGCCGCGCACGTTGACCGCAATCACGTCGAAATGCGCGCGCAGGATGCGCGCGTTGTCGCCGTCGACGAAGCTTTCCTTCAGCATGCGTGCGCAGTACGGGCATTCGTCGAGATGCAGGAAGAGCATCAGGTGGCGATTCGCCTTGCGCGCGTCGTCGACGTCTTCGCGCAGGTCGAGCAGGCTCGCCTTGAACCAGTCGGGCAGCGTATAGATGATGCCGCCGGTCAGCCGCCCCTGGGTCTGCGCGCCGGCGGGTGCGGCGAGCACCAGGACCAGGGCGGCGGCAGCGAGCAGTCTCATGGCGGGCACAAAAAAGAGCCCACCGGCTGCGTGGGCAGGCGCAGTCTGCCAGAAACCGCGGAATCCGGCGCGGGCTGCGTAGAATCTCGGCGCGGAGGAGGTGCACATGCTGTTTCCCACGACTCTGGTCGGCAGCTATCCCCAGCCGAATTGGCTGATCGATCGCGCCAAGCTGGCGGGACGCTTTCCGCCTCGGGTGCGGGCGCGCGAGCTGTGGCGAATTCCCGACGCTTTCCTCGCCGAAGCCCAGGACGATGCCACCCGGCTCGCGATCCAGGCGCAGGAAGCCGCCGGGCTGGACATCATCACTGACGGCGAGATCCGGCGCGAAAGCTATTCGAATCGCTTCGCCACCGCGCTCGAGGGCGTCGACATCGACAATCCTGGCAGCGCGCTCGACCGCTCGGGGCATCCCAATCCGGTGCCGCGCATCGTCGGGCCGATCCGCCGCCGGCACCCGGTCGAAGTCGACGATCTGAAGTTCCTCAAGCGCCACACCGCGCGCGCGGTGAAGATGACCGTGCCCGGGCCGTTCACCATGAGCCAGCAGGCGCAGAACGACTACTACCCGAGCGACGAAGCCGCGGCGCTGGACTATGCCGCGGCGGTGAATGAGGAGATCCGCGACCTGTTTGCCGCCGGCGCCGACATCGTGCAGATCGACGAGCCCTACATGCAGGCGCGGCCGGAGAAGGCGCGCGCCTACGGCCTCAAGGCGCTCAACCGCGCGCTCGACGGGATCGACGGTACGACCGCGGTGCACATCTGCTTCGGCTACGCCGCGATCATCCACGAACGTCCGTCGGGCTATTCGTTCCTGCCCGAGCTTGCCGCCTGCAGCTGCCGGCAGATCTCGATCGAAACGGCGCAGTCGGGGCTCGATTGCGCGGTGCTTGCCAAGCTGCCGGGCAAGAAGATCATGGTCGGCTGCATCGACCTGAACAACATGAAGGTGGAAACGCCGCAAATCGTGGTCGAGCGCATCAAGCGCGCGCTGCCCTACGTCGCGCAGGAGAACGTCATCCTCGCGCCGGACTGCGGGATGAAATACCTGCCGCGCGAGGTGGCCGACGCCAAGCTGCGCGCGATGGTCGAAGGCGCGCGGCTGCTGCGCAGCGAGTTCGGCTGAGCGAAGCCGGGGTCGGCGCGCGCCGGTTCGGGTGAACGTTAGGTACAGGGAGGGGCGTTGGCACTAACCCTCGCATTGCTCAGTTCGCTTTGTTTCGGCGTTGCGCTGATCACGGGCCGGGTCGGACTTCGCATGCTCGATGCGCGTTCCGGAGCCGCCATCAGCGTTCCGACCGCCACGCTTGTTTTTGTCATCGCCTCGCCCTTTGCGCTCACTGTCGACGGCTTCGACATTCGGGCGGCGCTGTTGTTCGCGGCCGTCGGCTTGTTCTTCCCGGCCGTCGTCACGCTCTTGACGTTTCGTTCGAATGAACTGCTCGGCCCGACAGTCACGAGCGCGGTATCGGGAACGGCGCCTCTGGTTGCCCTGCTCGCCGCTGGCCTGCTGCTCGGGGAACGGGTGCCTGCGCACGCGGCGGTATCGGCGGCCGGGGTGGTCGTGGGTGTTGCGTTGCTTTCCTGGAAGCGGGGGGCGGCACGTCGGGTGTTCCTGGGTTGGTCTCTGCTGTGGCCGATTGCCGGTGCTTTCGTGCGCGGGCTCGCGCAGGCTGGAGCGAAGGCGGGATTGCTGCTCTGGGGGAATCCCTTCGCGGCGAGCCTGATCGGTTACGTCGTGTCTTCCGCCACCGTGGTGGGCGCCGATCGGTTCCGCCGATCGCGGGGTCGACAGCTGACGCGGCATGGCGTCGCTTGGTTCGCGGGAACCGGCGTGCTCAACGGCGCCGCCGTCCTCCTGATGTACGCGGCGCTAACCATGGCGCCGGTCTGGACCGTGGCGCCGATCGTCGCTTCCTACCCGTTGATCACCGCGGTTTTCGGCGCCGTGCTCCTTCGCGAGGAGCAATTCTCGTGGCCAGTGGCCGCTGGCGCGACGATCACGGTGGTGGCGGTTGTCTACTTGGTCGGCTCGCCTGCCGGCGCTTGACGGAGGGCGAGGAGCGCACAGTCGATCTGTCGCGTGTCGCGGACTGGTCGTGCGCGCCGTCGGGCTGCATCGAGAACCATTTCCCTGTCGGTTGCTGCGTCGGTCGATTTGCGCATGGTCAAGGTCACCCAAAGATGTGATTGAAGCAAGTCCTGACCAGGACTAGGGTGACCCTGCACCGTCAAACCGCGGGGAGGCCGCATGAAAACCTTAGCCAGCCTGATTTGTAGCTTCGCACTGCTCGCCGCCAACCCGGCATTTGCCAAGGACGAAATCAAGGTACTCACCCAGAACCAATATCTGGGTGCGGAACTGACGCCACTGCTCGCGGCGCAGAACTTCGAGCAGTACAACGCGGCCCTGGTGCAAATCGCACAGCAGGTCGCAGCCAACCGATTCGTGGAGCGCGTGCAGCGGCAGGCGAAGGAGATCGCGGAGCGCGCGCCGGACGTTGTCGCCTTGCAGGAAGTCTGGCGCTTCGGCTGCGTTGAGGCTTTGGATCCGCCAATTCCGGGCGCGGGGTGTACCGATCCGTCGATCGCCGACGCCTTTGTGGACCAGCTCGAATACACGCTCGCCGCGCTGCAGGTGCTGGGGGCTCACTATCACGCGGTCGCGATCGTCGAGAACTTCGATACAGCCGCCGTGGCACCGGACGGGCTCCCGGTCCTCATCCACGGTGTTCCCGTTGCTTTGAGTGCCCTCGACCGCGACGTGATCCTGGTGCGCGACGGGATCGAGGCGGTGGCGGTGAATTTCCAGGGCGTGGATCCGATGATCTGCGTATTGGTTTCGGCGGACGGCTGCAACTATCAGGTTTCGGCCTCGGCCACGAGCCCGGTCATCGGGACCATCAACATGCTGCGCGGGTTTGTCGCGGTCGATGTTACGGTCAACGGCAACGATTACCGTATCGTCGATACGCACCTCGAGCAGCGTGAGCCTGATCCGGGCAATCCATACAGTCGGTACTTCCAGACGGCTCAGGCTACCGAACTGCTGGGAACACTGCTGCTAACAACGCCGCCTGAGCGCCGGCTCATGGTGCTGGGAGACATGAACTCGGCGCCCGAAGATCAGCCGATCGCAACGCCAGGCGGCCCGATCGTCCCGCCCTACATGCTCTTTGCGGGCTCTGGTTACACCGATTCCTGGACTCTGCGACCCGGTGCGGTGCCTGGTCAGACCTGCTGCCAAGCCGTGGATCTTTCCAACCACAAGTCCGCGCTATACGAGCGCGTCGATCTGATCTGGTCGCTCGGCGCACCGGCGAAGGTCAAGCAGGCGCGCGTGGTCGGCGCCAACGTGTCGGACAAGACGCCGCCGGCGGGGAAGGGCATCTGGCCCTCCGATCACGGCGGCGTGGCGGTCGATCTGAATTTCTGACGCCCGCGAGGCGGGCGTGCCTATCGGAGTCGCGCGGCGCGGGAAGGCTCCCGTTCGCCGCGGCGACTTATCGTCATTTCGCGAGGAGCGTGGGCCGGTAATTCGCGGCGCGCGTGCGTTTAAACTCGGAATCAGTGAGTTGACCTCAATGACGCTGCATAGCACGGCCGGATTATGTGCAAGCAGTTGAATGCTTGCGCTTTGTTGAGGCTAGCTGTCGTGATATACGACTCGTAAGTCGACTAACAATAGTGCGGCAATCGGGCGAGGCGTCGCGCTCGAACCTAAGCCGATAAGGAGTGCAGGCATGCGGCAGGCAGACATCCGCAAGCAGTGGGAAGGCGCTGCGCCCGGCTGGGCGAAATGGGAAACCACGGTGGCTAGCTGGATAGAGCCAGCCACAACAGCCATGCTCGCCATGGCCAATATCGTCCCCGGTAATCGCGTACTCGACCTCGCGAGTGGTGCGGGGAGTCAGACTTTGAGTGCGGCCCGCAAAGTGGGCGCGCAGGGTCACGTGGTTGCCAACGACATCTCGGAAACGATGCTGCAACATGTGCGGGAGAGCGCCCGCACTGCCGGCCTGAACAACGTAAGCACGCTGGCAAGCGCTGCCGAGGATCTCGATGTGGACAGTGGAAGTTTCGATGCGGCGATCTGCCGTCTCGGTCTCATGCTGTTTGCGGAACCGGCGAATGCGCTCGCTGCGGTGAGACGCGCGGTGAAGCCCGGCGGGAAAGTGGCGGTGGTGGTTTTCACCACGCCGGTGACCAATGCGTTCATGGCAAATCCGATGCAGATTCTCCTTCGCTATGCTGGAAAGGCGCCGCCGTCGCCCGGGCAGCCAGGTATCTTTTCGCTGGGCGCACCCGGAGTCATCGAGCGTCTGTTTACGGACTGCGGCTATGTGGGCGTCGAGCAGCGCACGCTCGCCCTTCGGTTGCGCATGCCGTCCGCCGCGCAGGCTTTGGAACTGATGCGCGAGGCGTTCGGCGCCTATCGGGCTGTGGTGAGCGATGCGACCGAACCCGTTCGGGTTGCGGCGTGGGCCGAGGTCGCGAAGATGCTTGAAACCTTCGAAACGGCGACGGGGTTCGAGGCACCCGCAGAGGTATTGGTTGCTGCTGCCACCAACCCTGCATGAGACCCGCCGACAGGGCAACAGCTGAGCGGAGGTGGCTTGCCTAACATCGCGCTCGAGCCGACCGCCGCCAGCGGGCTTCGCCGACTCGCGGTGCCCTCGTCGCTGCGCTCCTCGGCGGCGGCTCAGCGCGAGGGTTGGGCCAGAGCGGTCCGACAGAGGCCCTTTTGCAGCCTGTGCCAAAGCGGGAGCGCAAGCCGCGCGCGCTCAAACAACGAGGGAACCTATGGACCTGTCAGAGCTCAAATCCTTCTTTAAGTGGTGCACGATCATCAACGGCGTGGTCTTGCTCGTTTCAATCCTGGGCGTCGCGATGGCACCAAGAGTGGCGGTGGATCTGCACAGTGCGATCTTTCAGGTTCCAAGAGAGTCGGTTTCTCAGATCCTCTATGCGCTGCTTGGCGCATACAAGATATTCTGGCTGGCGCTCAACCTCGTCCCATACATCGCGCTGACGATCGTGAGTGCAAAGGCGGGTAACAAAAGCTGATCAAGGCGTGGTGCATGTCCAATTATCAGTTTTCTCAAGTCAACGTCTTCTCGAAAGATCCGCTCGGAGGGAATCCGCTCGCCGTGGTTCACGGTGCGGAAAAGCTGGACGCAGCGCAGATGGCCGCGCTTGCACGCTGGACGAACCTTTCAGAGACCACGTTCCTACTGCCGCCGACGGATCCAGGCGCCGACTACCGCGTGCGCATCTTCACACCGGCGCGCGAGCTTCCTTTCGCCGGACATCCGACGCTGGGTTCCTGCCATGCCTGGCTGTCGGCCGGTGGCAGACCCAAGGACGCCGGGACCATCGTCCAGGAATGCGGCGCAGGGCTCGTTCGCGTCAGGCAGGATGACGCGCGCCTCGAATTCGCCGCACCGCCCCTGATGCGGAGCGGTCCGCTCGAGACCGAGATCCGCGAAAAGATCGCCCAGGCCCTCTCCCTCGACGCGTCGGACATCGCCCAGCATCAGTGGGCCGACAACGGACCGGGGTGGTGTGCGGTGATGCTGCGCTCGGCGCGGCAGGTGCTCGCGCTGAAACCGGACTGGGTCGCGCTCGACCCGCTCAAGCTGGGCGTGATCGGACCGCACGATCCGGGCCACGACGCCGCCTTCGAGGTTCGCGCGTTCATCGGCGGCGCGGGATACGAAGACCCCGTGACCGGAAGTCTCAACGCCAGCCTCGCGCAGTGGCTGATCGGTGCGGGACTGGCGCCGACGTCCTATGTCGCCGCGCAAGGCACGGCGCTCGAACGCGCTGGTCGCGTCCACCTGCGCAAGATCGAGGGCGACATCTGGGTCGGCGGGCACAGCGTTGAAGTCATCCGCGGCGAAATTGCGCTCTAGATCGCGCGCGAAGGGGCCGAGGATGAAAAAGTTGAAGATCAGCAAGGCGTTCACGCTCATGGAGCCCGGGCCGGTGGTCTTCGTCAGCACGCATGACGGGCAACACGACAACCTGATGACCATCTCCTGGACGATGGTGATGGACTTCACTCCGCGATTTGCCATCACCACCGGACCCTGGAACTTTTCCTACGCTGCGCTACGCAAATCCCGGGAGTGCGTCATCGCGATCCCCACGGTGGACCTCGTCGACCTGGTGGTCGGCGTGGGAACTTGCTCCGGCGCGGACACGGACAAATTCGCCAAGTTCGGGCTGTCCCCGATCAAGGCACGGCATGTTCGCGCGCCCCTGGTACGTGAGTGCCTCGCGAACATCGAATGCCGCGTGCTCGATATCGTGACGCAGCACGACATCGTCGTGCTCGAAGGTCTCGCCGCGTATGTCGACGCTTCCAGAAAGGAGAAGAGAACCCTGCACGCGGTCGGCGACGGTACGTTCATCGCGGATGGGCGCAGGCTCGATCGAAGAAAGATGATGCGCTCCAAGATTCCGGCCGGCGTCTAGCCGTGCGACACTCGCCTGCATGCTGAGAGCGCTCAAGACCCTGTTCGACCCCGAGCCGACCGTTTCCGGAGGCGCGGCGAGCGCCGAGCGACAGCTAAAGGTCGCGGTGGCGGTGCTGCTGCACGAAGCGCGCCGCGCCGACTACCACATCGGTGAGGAGGAGACCGTGCCGGCAGAGGGCGCGCTCGCCGACCTGTTCGGGCTCGCGCCGGAAGACTGCGCGGCCCTGCTCGAAGAGGGGCGTGCGAGGGCGCAGCAGCTGACCAGCTTCTTCGCGCCGGTCAGCGTGATCAAGCGCGCGTTCTCGCTCGAGGACCGCGTCCGCCTGGTCGAGCACCTATGGCGCGTGAGCTTCGCCGACGGCAAGCTCGACTACTACGAGGACCACTACGTGCGCAAGATCGCGCACCTGCTCTACGTGCCGAACACGCAAAGCATGCTCGCGCGCAACCGCGCCCGCGCCTGACCTAGGGCCGGCCGCGCACGAACTGGGCCTGGGCGTAGGCCTCGTCGATCGCGCGCATCTTCTCCTCGGCGAGCGCCCTGAGCTCGGGGCCGAGATCGGCAACCTTGCTCGGGTGATACTGCTCGGCCAGAGCGCGGTAGGCCTGCTCGATCGCTTCCGGCGCGGCGTCCTGCGCCACGCCGAGCACTTCGTGCCAGCGGGGCGTGGTGTCGTTCGGTTCGCCTGCGGGCGCAGCCGCTTGCTGCGCCGGCTTTTTCTTCGGCCAGAGCCCGGCGACGATACCGAAGCCGATCAGGAAGAAGACGACGATGACGAGCGCGTCAATTCCGGTCATCGGATTCCCCCTGCAGCCGCGCGCATAACGCAACGAGCCGCGGATAGGATTCGCCTGCCTCGTCCTCGTCCTCAAGCGCCTCGCGCAGCTGGGCCAGCAGCTCGGTGCGCGCCCGCCCTCGGTCGCCGGCCCGCAGCAGGCGCAGGCTCGCCGCGGCATCGCGCCGCATCGGCACGCGCAGCAGGGCGCGCCGCATCATGTTGATCGACAGCGGAATGCAGATCAGCCCGTTGAAGGCGAGCATGGCGACGCGCGTCGCGGGCAAGCCGAGCGTCCGGCAGCCGCGCGCGGCGAGCAGGATCAGTGCGAGTGTGTTGGCGTACGCGCCCGCGAGCACGGCGAGCAGCGGCCAGCCCGGGGCATAGAACAGGCAGTAGGGCAGGGCGATCAGCACCAGGACGAACTGCGCGCGCGTCGACGCACGCATCGCGCGCAGCGCGCGAACCGCGCGCGACGCGGGCACCGCGCGCGCGTCCGGCGCGACAAAGGGGGGCAGCGTCGCGAGCACCGGCCTCGCCGGCGTCAGCGGATTGAGCAGAGCGACCGGCGCACCCCGGATCGCGTAGTGCGGCGACGGGAATCTCAGGGACCAGTGCGCGCCGCGCGGTTCGAGCAGCCCCTGCGCGCGCTGCAGGGTCAGCAGGCAATCGAACAAGTACAGGCCGATGAGCACGAGGCCGACGAGGCCTTCAGCCGCGAGCATCGTCAGGCCTCGTTGCGCGCTGCGTGTCGCGTGTGCGGCACTCAGTCCTTGCGGCCGAACAGCTTCTTGATGAACGCCCAGACCGCCGCCAGCCCTCCGAATATCGCGACCCAGAGGAACTTGCCGAGGCCCTTGAGCAGCCCGGTCTTGGCCGCGGCGGCGGCCGCGCCGCCGACGATCAGCGCGGCGAGCCCGTACTCGGCGACCTTGTCGCCCTGCTTGAAGTCGGAATACTTTTCACCACGTACGTAGTCGAAGCCCTGCAGCGCGCGCTTGAATTCGACCGTGTCGCCCGCAAGCGCCTCGGGGCTCGAGACCAGAATCGCGCTCATTACGCCCGAGCGGCCGAGCAGCCTGGAGGTGTAGTTGACCACGTATTCGTTGTGCTCGGAGCGCAGGCGCATGCCCCATTCGAGCCGCTTCGTGCCGCCGTCATAGTGCGGGGGAACCTGCCAGCCGTCCGTATAGAGCGCTTCCATGCCGCGGCGCTTGCGCTCGGCGTTCTGTTTTTCGTCGGAACTGCGCAGCTGCTTGAGCAGCTCGTCGGGATCGATCTTCTCGTCGTCCTTGACGTAGCCCGAGGCATCGAACGCGAACACCGAGAACCAGTCGAGCGACTGCGGCGCGAGCATGTAGTGCCCGCCGCGCGGCGGGTTGCCCATCAGCTCGAGGAAGCGACTGGTGTTGTCCGCGTCGAGGAAGACGTAGCCTTCGGGGACGCGGACCGTCGCCTGGTCACCGATCTTGCCCTCGGTCGGCCCCTGCTGCCAGGCGAGCTTGCGCAGCTCTTGGGTGATCGGGTTGTCCGCCTGCTGCTGCTGCTGCTGTTGCGCGGCCGCGAGGCAGCTCCACGCGAGCAGTGCGGCAAGGACGATTCGCATGCCTTCCTCCCTGGATGGATGCAGAACGCCGCGGCATCTTGCGCCCTTTTGGCGCAGGGGAGCAAGCGTCGCCGCAGCTCAGCGCAGCCTAGCCGGATCGGCGCGCGCGGGGCATCCCATGTTCCGGCGAGCGTACGCGCGCTCAGCGCGGCGCCGGCAATGAACCCTCGGCGAGCGCGAGCACTGCTTCGGCCGCGCGATCGGCCGCGCCGCGGCGCATCTCGGCGTGCAGCGCGTCGCAACGCGCGCGCAGCGCACGCACGCGCTCGGCGTCGCGCAGCCAGGCGAGCAGCGCGTCGGCCATCGGCTCCGGCTGTACCGCGCCCTGGACGAACTCGGGAAACAACGCGCTTCCGGCGATGATGTTGGCCATCGCGATGTAGGGCGTGCGCACCAGCGAACGCGCGATGAGGTAGCTCGCCCAGTTCATGCGGTAGGCGACGACCGAGGGGCACTTGGCGAGCAGCGCCTCGACGGTCGTCGTGCCCGAGGTGATCAGCGCGCAGTCGGCGGCGCATAGCAGCTCGCGCGAGGCGCCGCTGCGCTGCAGGAGCGCGAGCTGTGGCGTCCAGCGCGCGCGCTCGGACTCGATGAAGGCCTGCGCGCGCGCGTCGAGCGGCGCGCATACGACGCGCACCGACGGATCCTGCGCCACGACGCGCGCCGCGGCCTCGAGAAAGGCGCGCGAGCACAGGCGCAGCTCCTGCATGCGGCTGCCTGGCAGCAGCGCGAGCACGCGCGCATCGGCCTCCAGTCCGAGATGGGCGCGCTGCGCCGCGCGGTCGACCTCGAGCTGAAATTCGTCGGCGAGCGGATGGCCGACGAACTCGCAACGCAGCTCGAGCCCCTCGTAGTAGGCCGGCTCAAACGGGAAGATGCACAGCAGCAGGTCGGCCGCGCGCGCGACGGTCGCGACGCGCCCCGGGCGCCAGGCCCAGACCGTCGGGCTGACGAAATGGGCGGTGCGGATGCCGGCGGCGCGCAGCCGCGTTTCGATGCCGAGCACGAAATCCGGAACGTCGACCCCGACGAACACGTCCGGCCGCTCGTCGAGAACGCTGCGCACGAGCTCGTCGCGCAGCCGGCGCAGGCGCGGATACTGGCGCAGCACCTCGACGAAACCGACAACGGAGAGCTGATCGATCGAGAAGCGCTGCTCGCAGCCCGCGGCGACCATGCGCGGTCCCGCCATGCCGGCGAAGCGCGCCTGCGGCGCGCGCCGGCGGATCGCCTCGATCAGCCCGGCGGCGAGGCGATCGCCCGAGGGCTCGCCGGCGACGATCCCGATGCGCATCAGCGCGCGATGCCGCGTACGGAGCTGCGCACGAAATTCGCGAGCCGCTGCACGTAGACGTTCGTCGGTGCCATGGCATCGAGCTTGGCCTGCGCCTCGGCGCGGGTCAGGCCGGAGCGAAACAGCGTGCGGTAGGCGCGCCGCAAGGCTTCGAGGTCTTCGGCGCTCAGCCCGCGGCGGCGCAGACCGACGCGATTGAGGCCGCGCGCGCGCGCGGTGTCGCCGCCGACGATGACGAACGGCGGCGCGTCGTGCCACAGCATCGCGCCTCCGGCGACGAACGCGCTCTCGCCGACGCGGCAGAACTGATGCACGGCGCAGAACCCCGAGAGAAACGCGTGGTCGCCGACTTCGACATGACCCGCGAGGGTCGCATGGTTGGCGAAGATCGTATGGTTTCCGACGCGGCAGTCATGCGCCACATGCGCGCCGGTCATCAGATAGTTGTCGTTGCCGATGCGCGTGACCCCCTGGTCTTTCGGCGATCCCCGGTTGACGCTGCAGTATTCGCGCAGCACGTTGCGATCGCCGATCTCGACGCGCGAGTCGGGGTCGTCTTCCAAGCCCTTGATCTGTGCGCGCTCGCCGATCGCGCAGAACGGATCGATGCGGTTTTCGCGCCCGATGCGCGCGGGGCCGCGGATCACGACGTGCTCGCCGATCCAGCTGCCGTCGCCGATGACGACGCCTGGACCGATCGTCGTCCAGGCGCCGACCGAGACGCCAGCGCCGAGCACGGCCTGCGGATGCACGCGGGCGAGCGGATCAATCATGACGGGCGGCATGTTACGACGCCGGACGCGGCGCACGAAACCGCGCGGCGGAGTCGGCCCCAATTGACGCAGGTCAAGCGCCGGGCCGGCGCCCCGTCGGACGCTATGCGCATCCGCGGCAATCCGGCAGCGAGAAACGACCGCCATGAAGACCGAACTGATCGCCGAAACCTGGGACGCGCTGGGCAGCGCGCAGCGCGAGTTCGTCGAAGCCTTCTACCGGCGCTTCTTCGAGCGGTACCCGGACTACCGGCCGCTCTTTCCGCTCGAGCTCAATCCGCGCCACCTCGAGAAGATGGTGCAGACCATGGCGCTGGTCGCCAACCTGTCGGACGACCGCAGCAGCATCGCGCCGCACATGCACAAGGTCGGGCAGGCGCACAAGGCCTACGGCCTGACCGCGCGCGACTTCGACAATTTCAAGCGCACCTTTCTCGAGCTGCTCGGCGAGCGACTCGGGCGCAAGTGGAGCGCTGAGGCGGAGAAGGCCTGGAACGACGCCTTTGACGCGGTCCTCGTCCCGCTGATGCGCGAAGGTCTCGGGCGCCAGTGAGAACAAGGGGCTCCGCCCCTTGTAATCTCCCGACGTCAGACAAAACACTGATCAAGTCGGGAACTTGACCAGCGTTTCCCTAGACGAGCCCTTCGAACAGCTGCACCTGCACCGGTTCGCCGGCCTCGACCCGGCCGCGCGCGTGCTCGAGCACGACGAAGCAGTTCGCCTCCGACATGGAGCGCAGCACGCCCGAGCCCTGCTGGCCGGTCGACTTCACCTTCCACTCTGCACCGTCGCGGTAGACGATGCCGCGCTGGTACTCGGTGCGCCCGGGGACCTTGCGAAAGGGGTGCGCCGCCTGCGCCGAAAGCAGCGGCAGCGCAGCGTCGTCGCCGCGCCCGGCGAGCGCGAACAGCGCTTCGCGCACGAACTGGTAGAAGGTGACCATCACCGCCACCGGATTGCCCGGCAGGCCGAACAGAAACGCGTTTCCGATGCGCCCGAAGGCCATCGGCCGGCCGGGGCGCATGGCGATCTTCCAGAACAGCACCTCGCCGAGCTTGGCCATCGTCTGCTTGACAAAGTCCGCCTCGCCGACCGAGACGCCGCCCGAGGTCACGATCGCATCAGCGCTCGCCGCGGCGCTGCGCAGGGCCTCCTCGAGCGCGCGCGGATCGTCGCGCACCACGCCCATGTCGGCCAACTCGACGCCGAGGCGGCTGAGCATGCCGTGCAGGGTGTAGCGGTTCGAGTCGTAGACCTGGCCCGGCGCGAGCGGCTGGCCGATCGAGGCGAGCTCGTCGCCGGTGGAGAAGAACGCGACGCGCAGCCGAGTGCGCACCGCGACCTCGCCGATGCCGAGCGAGGCGATCAGCCCCAGATCCGCCGGGCTCAATGCGCGTCCGGGGTGCAGCACGGCGACGCCGGTCTTCAGATCTTCGCCCGCCGCGCGCACGTTTTGCCCCCGCTTCTGTCCGGCTGGGACGGTGATCCGCCTGCCATCGACCTTGACGAGCTCCTGGATCACCACGGCGTCGGTGCCCTGCGGCATGACCGCGCCCGTCATGACCCGCACGCACTCGCCCGGTCCGACCGCCCCGCTGTAGGTCCTTCCGGCGAGCGCGCTGCCGATTTCGTTTAGCGTGGTCGCACCGGCCGCCTCGAGGTCGGCGCTGCGCAGCGCCCAGCCGTCCATCGCCGAGTTGTCGTGCGCGGGCACGTCGAACGCCGGCACCAGCTCCTCGGCGAGCACGCGGCCGAGCGCGCTGCGCGTCGCGACCCGCTCGACGCCGCCGACCGGCGCAAGGCAGGCGCGGATCGCCGCGCGCGCGGTGTCGACCGGCAGGGCGTCCGGGTCGTAGCCGTCCATGCAGCTCACCACCGCGCTGATCGAAGCGATGCGTTCGTTCATTTGTCCTGCGTCGCGAAGCGCGCCAGCTCCTCGCGCGTGTTGATGTTGCTGAAGGCCTCCGGCTGGTCGTCGAAGGATACCTCGACGACCGCGAGGCTCGCGTACCAGGCGTCGATCTTGCGTCCACCGGATTGCAGGAAATCCTCGAGGTGCGACAGGACGCGGCGGCGTACGAGGCAGAACACCGGATGCGCCTGCGCGCCGGTCTTGGCGACCGCCAGCTCGGCGCTCTGCGCCTCGAGCGCGGCGTGCAAACGCGCGACGAGGTCCGCCGGCAGAAACGGCGAGTCGCAGGGCACGGTCACTGCCAGCAGGGTGTGGGTCGCCTGCAGCCCCGCGTGCAGTCCGGCGAGCGGGCCGGCGAAGCCGCCGACGGCATCGCTTACCACCGGAAAGCCGAAGGCGCGATAGGCCTCCATGTTCTGGTTGGCGTTGACGACGATGGTTTCGACCTGCGGCGCGAGACGCTCGATCGCGCGCGCGACCATCGGCCGTCCTTCGAGCAGCTGCAAGCCCTTGTCGACGCCTCCCATGCGTCGACCCTGGCCACCCGCAAGCACGATCCCGGTCACCCCTTGCATGCGCAGATTGTATCGACGCCGGACCCCGCGAAACCGCGTTTGCCGCAGGGGGAACGCCGTGCCACACTGCCGCGGCCATGACCGAGCGGCGCTTCCTGGTTCCTTTCCTCAACATCGGGCACCTGCTCGATCACCTCGTGATGCTCGTGTTTCCGACCGCGGTGGTCGCGCTCGCGCGCGAATGGCATCAGTCGTACTCCGAGCTACTCCCGCTGGCGGTCGGCAGCTTCATCGCCTTCGGCGCGTTCGCGATTCCCGCGGGCTGGCTCGCCGACCACTGGAGCCGCTACAAGACGATGCTGCTGTTTTTCTTCGGCATCGGCGGCGCGATGATCCTGACCGGCTTTGCGCAGTCGCCCTGGCAGATCGCCGCGGGCCTGACGCTCACCGGCGCATTCGCCGCGATCTACCACCCGGTCGGCATCGCGATGCTGGTTGCGGTGCCGCAGAACATGGGGCGCATCCTCGGCTGGAACGGGCTCTGGGGCAACCTTGGGCTGGCGACCGCGGCGCTCATCACCGGGGCTCTGGTCGAGTTCGTCGGCTGGCGTGCCGCGTTCTTCGTGCCCGGCGTGGTGTGCATTGCGGCCGGCGTCGGCTTTCGCCTGCTGGTGCCGAATCCGGGGCCGGTAAAAAAGGTATCCAAGTCCATCGGCCTGCACATCGACGCGCGCATGATGGCGCGCATCTTCGCGATCATGCTGATCGCCACCGCCTGCGGCGGAATCATCTTCAACTCGACCACGGTATCGATGCCGAAGGTCTTCGACGAGCGCTTGCGCGCGCTGACCCAGACGAGCTTCGGTATCGGCGCGCTGGTCGCCGGCGTGTACGCGCTCGCGGCGTTCGCGCAGGTGCTGATGGGCACCCTGATCGACCGCACCGAGCTGCGCCGGCTAATGATCGGCGTCGCACTGGTCCAGGTGCCGCTCATGTTTCTCGCCGCCAACCTCGAGGGCTGGGCGATGCTCGGCGTCGCGGTGCTGATGATGCTCGCGGTATTCGGCCAGATTCCGCTGAACGACGCGATCGTGGGCAGGTACTGCGCAGACGAGTACCGCGCGCGCGTGCTGTCGGTGCGCTACGTGATCTCGCTCGGCGTCGCCGCGCTCGCGGTACCGATGATCGCGGCGCTGCACGCGACCGAAGGCGGATTCGGCAACGTGTTCATGGTGCTCGGCGTGCTCGCCGCGGGCATGCTCTGCGCCGCATTCTTCTTTCCGACGCGCGGCGAGCTCGTCGCGCAGATGGAAAAATTCAGCGCGCGGGCGGCGGCCTAGCCGGCCCGCGCGCGCCATTCGACCCGGGGGTTCCTCGATGCAGGAGATCAGCATCCAGTTCACGCGTTTTTCCGCGTTCTATTCGCCGCTCATCGCGACCATCGCCGGCGGCTTCCTCGACAAAGAGGGCCTGAAGCCCAAGCATTCGGTCTCACCGCCGGGTGTCTCTGCAATCGCGGGCCTCGTCGACGGCAGCGTGCACGTCGCGCAGTCGGCGCCGTCGCAGGCGATCACCGTGCTCGAGCAGGGCAAGACGCCGCCCGCGCTGCACTTCGCGCAGGTCAACGAAAAGGACGGCTTCTTCCTGGTCGGGCGCAAGCCCGAGCCCGATTTCAGCTGGGACCGGCTCAAGGGCCGGGGCGTGCTGGTCGATCACGGCGGGCAGCCGACCGTCATGTTCCAGTACGCCTGCCACAAGCGCGGGCTCGATTACGGCGCGATCCGGGCGATCGACGCCGGCTCGCCGGACAAGATGATCGCCGCGTTCAAGGGCGGCGAGGGCGAGTACATCCATCTGCAGGGCCCGGCGCCGCAGCAGCTCGAGCACGACGGCCACGGACATATCGTCGCCGCGCTCGGCGACGCGATCGGGCCCTGCGCGTTCTCGAGCCTCGCTGCGACGCGCGAATGGCTCGCGAGCGAGATGGCCAAGGCCTTTATGCGGGCCTATCGCAAGGCGCGCGCCTGGCTGATCGCGACGCCCGCCGCGGAGGTCGCCCGGCGCGAGGCGGCGTTCTTCCCGGACATTGACCCGAAAGTGCTCGAGGCGACGATCGCGGCCTACCAGAAGCTCGGCAACTGGTCGCCGCACGTCGAGATCACGCGCCCGGCCTACGAGGCGACGCTCGACATCTTTCAGCACGCGGGCAAGATCAAGACGCGTCCGCGCTACGAGGACGCGATCGCGCCGCCGCCGGCTTAGGCCTCGCCTTTCGCGACAGAGAAGCGCTGCCAGGCGCGCTCGGTGCGCAGCGCGCGCACCTTGCCCGCGACCCCGCCGAGCGGCCGGTCGCGCTCCCAGCGCGCGCGCGCCGCGCCATCGGGCGCCTTCCCCCAATGCGCGTCGGCCTCGGCGAGCAGCGCGCCGACCAGCGCGAGCGCGCCGGCGAGCGCGAGATGCGTCGCCGCCGCAGAGCAATCCTCGCGCGCAATCGCGCGCAGCGCTTCGAGCCCGGCGAGCGCGCGCTCGACCCAGTCCTGCGGCCAGGCGAAGCGGCGCGCTTCGCGCAGCGTGTAGGCGAGCTGCGCAGCCACGACGTGGATGTCCTCGACGGTACGGAACGGCTTGACATAGCGTTCGTAGCCGTCGCCCGGCAGCAGCGCGCCGGCGTCGAGCGCGACGCCCTCGAAGTGGAGCTGCGCGTGCGGCACCTCGGGCACGAAGCGTGTCGGCGGCATCGTTTCGACCCTGAGCCCCGGCACGCTCGAGGGCACGCGCACCAGCTTGATCGCCGGGCGCTCGCCGGCGACGCTCGCGTCACGCGCGGCGACCAGGAACAACGCGCCCTCCGGGCCGAGCGTGGTCCAGCGCTTCGACCCGCTCAGGCGCCAGCCGGCCTCGCCGTCGCGCTCGAGCATCGTGTGGATGTCCTTCGGCCGGTTGCCGCCCGCCTCCGTCACGCAGAACGCCGCCACCGAGTCGGCGGGCAGCTCGGGCAGCAGCGCGCGCAGCGCGGCCTGGTAGGCCGAGGCGAATGCCCAGCCGATGCGGTCGGCGGCGAAGCCGCCTGCGATCGCGAGGGCAATCGGGTCCTGCCACTCGGCCGCGAGGGCGCGGTGGCGCGCCCACCAGCTCGCAACGTCTTCACAGGGTGCGGCCTCGACCGGCGCGGCAAGCAGCCGCTCGACCAGCGGCCGAGTATCGTTCACGCGTACGCGGTCGGCTGCACGACCGTGCGCTCGAGCCGCTCGCGCCCGGTGAAGGCGAGGTAATGGCGCCCGCTCGCGCGGCCGAGCATCGTGATGCCGGACTTCCTCGCGATCTCGTAGCCCATGCGTGTCAGCCCGGAGCGCGAGACGAGAAACGGGATGCGCATCTGCACGCACTTGATCACCATTTCGCTCGTCAGCCGACCGGTGGTGTAGAAAATTTTGTCGCCGCCGTCGATCCGCTCGAGCCACATCAGGCCGGCGAT
Organism: Betaproteobacteria bacterium; assembly: GCA_022340705.1. Taxonomy (GTDB): domain Bacteria; phylum Pseudomonadota; class Gammaproteobacteria; order Burkholderiales; family SG8-39; genus SG8-39. The sequence continues at coordinate 6,095 of JAJDNJ010000189.1, read as the reverse complement.
CGCGTCGACCGCATTGTGGCGGCCGACGTCCTCGACGAACATCAGGATCTCGCTGCTCGCCGGCCCGGTGGTGCGCGCGAGCGCGCAGCCGTGCACCGCGCCGGATTGCTTGTAGATGGTCTCGTGGCGGCGCACCTTCTCGATCAGGTCGAAGAGCTGCGCATCCGACAGGCGCACGTCGTCGCGCAGGCGGATCGCCTCGATCTCCTCCATCAGGTTGCCGAACATCGTGCCCTGGCCGCAGCCGCTCGTCACGGTGCGCTTTTTCATGCGCGCGCGCAGCCCTTTCACGCGCTTGCGCGTGGTCACGGCGACCGACTCGGTTTCCCAGTCGACCTGCACCGCGGCGATCGCCTCGATCGACGGTACCAGGCCCTGGTTGCGCAGGTAACCGAGCGCGAGCGCCTCGGGCGCGTGGCCGAGCGTCATGAGCGTGACGATCTCGCGCTTGTCGAGATACAGCGTCAGCGGATGCTCGCCGGCGATCGCAGTCGGCACCATCTCGCCGCGCTCGTTGTAGGCCTCGACCTCGAAGGTCGCGGGCTTGGCGGCGTCGGTGAGTTCGGGACGGTGTTTGCTGGGCATGGTCCTCGAACGGGTTGAACGGCGCGCGCTGCGCTTTCGTTCCAACCCCGTTAGCCGCCTATGTACGACATCTCGACCTTGCGCTGCTTCGCCGTCTCGGCGGTGCGGATCTCGGAGTAGCGGTCGTTGCGCGGCAGCCAGACCGCGGCGATCGCGTCGCGCAGGACCTCGTCGCTCGCGCCGCCGCGCAGGAGCGGCATTAGGTCGTGGCCGTGCTCGGCGAACAGGCAGGTGAACAGTTTTCCTTCGGTCGACAGGCGCAGGCGCGTGCACTCGCTGCAGAACGCCTGGGTCACTGAGGAGATGACGCCGATCTCGCCGCCGCCGTCGACGTAGCGCCAGCGCTCGGCAACCTCGCCGGAATAGCTCGCCTCGAGCGGAACGAGCGGGAAAACCTCGGAGATCCGGCGCACGACGTCACCCGAAGGCACCACGTCGTCCATGCGCCAGCCGTTGGTGCTGCCGACGTCCATAAACTCGATGAAGCGCAGGATATGCCCGCTGCCGCGCCAGTGGCGCGCGGCGTCCACGATCTGGTGATCGTTGGTTCCGCGCTTGACGACCATGTTGATCTTGATCGGCGCAAGGCCGGCGGCCGCGGCTGCATCGATGCCCTCGAGCACCCGGGCGACCGGGTAGTCCGCGTCGTTCATCGCGCGGAAGGTCGCATCGTCGAGCGAGTCGAGGCTCACCGTGACGCGCTGCAGGCCAGCCGCCTTCAGCGCGCGTGCCTGCTTGGCGAGCAGCGAGCCGTTGGTGGTCAGCGCGATGTCGACGCCGGTCTCGGCGAGCATCGCGATCAGGCGATCCAGATCGCGCCGCACGAGCGGCTCGCCGCCGGTGAGGCGCAGCTTCTCCACGCCCATCGCGACGAACACGCGTGCCAGTCGCGCGATTTCCTCGAAGCTGAGAATCGCGCTGTGCGGCAGGAAACGGTAGTCCGAGTCGAACACCGCGCGCGGCATGCAATAGATGCAGCGGAAATTGCAGCGATCGGTGACCGAGATGCGGAGGTCGCGCAGCCTGCGACCGCGCAGGTCGCGCAGCGCGCCGCCCGCGTAGGGCGCCGGCATATCCACTCCGGGCGCCGAAGGCGCGCCCGCAACGCGGATCGGAATAACCTTGTCCGACATGATGGGATCGATTGCCTAGGTGCTTGAAAATCATAGCAGAGGCCGGCGATTGCGCTATAGTCCTCAGTCCCCATGGAGGAACGACGGATGAGCGCATCGCCCAGCGTGCGCCTCGCGGTGGTCATGGAGCGCAGGCCGCTCGACAATCCCTGGTCGTCGGAGACCTGGCTGCCGGTGGCGGTGCGCATCGATGCGAGCGCCGAGGGCGCGGCGCGTGCGTTGGGCGAAGATTCCGGCGTCGCGCAGTGGCTGTTTCCCGGATTCGAGCTGGTGCTGAGCCGCGACGAGTGCGAGGGCTACTGGCAGAACCTGGTGTCGCCCGGGCCGCGCGTGTTCGTCATGTGGCGCCGCGAGAACGAGGACGCGCTGCCGGTGCCCGAGCGCGTGACCGCGAGCTACGACGAGGCGAGTGCTTGGATGGACGCGAGCGAGTCGGTCGAAGGCGTGCCGATGCCCGAGACGCTGGTGCCCTGGGTGGGCGACTACCTGAAGGCGAATTTCCGTCCCGAACCGAAGAGGCGCATTCGACCGCAGTCGTTCAAGAACCCCAAGGACCGGGTCCAGTCCTGATTCGGAAGGCATGGCGCAGAATCGCGAGCCCTTTCTGTCGCGCTGGTCGCGCCGCAAGCGCGCTGCACGACAGCCAACTGCCGAGCCAAAGCTGCCGGCGCGGCCTGAAACGACTCCGCCCGAGCTGCCGCCGATCGATAGCCTGACGCCCGAGTCGGACTTCAGCGCGTTCATGCACGAGCAGGTCGACGAGAAGCTGCGCCGCGCGGCACTGCGCAAGCTGTTTTCCGATCCGGCGTTGAACGTGGTGGACGGCCTGGACGACTACGCCGAGGACTTCAACCAGCTCGAGACGCTCGCCGCGGGGGCGGCGGCCGGGCTTGAGCACGCCAAGCGCACGCTGTTCGGCGACGCGCAGACCGCGACCTCGGGCGACGGCGATCACGAGACCGTAGCCGGAGCCGAAGCAAACGTTCCCGAAGCTGAGGCGTCGCAGGCGTCCGAATCCGCGCACGCTGCCGACGCGACTCAGGACGCGCCGTCCGAAGCCGCGCAACGCAACGACGCGCCGCAGGGCGACGATCGGCAGAACAGGCAGAACAGGCAGCACGAGGCCTGAGCGATGTCCCTCGAAGGCAAGACGCTCAAGCTGTGCAGCTGCAACGGGACGATGCGGCTCGATGCCAAGGCGCTCGCGGAGGCGCTCGGGCGCGGCGCGCCACTCACCATTCATCGCGAGCTGTGCCGCAAGGAGGCGGGCCTGTTCCGCGACGCGCTCGCCGATCCCGAGCTGCTCGTCGCCTGCACCCAGGAAGCGCCACTGTTCTCCGAGCTGCGCGACGCGTCGGGCAGCGGCACCGAGCTGCGCTTCGTAAACATTCGCGAAGCCGCCGGCTGGTCGGCCGAGGGGCGCGCGGCGACGCCGAAGATTGCGGCGCTGATCGCCGCGGCCGCGCTGCCCGAGCCCGAGCCGGTGCCGAATGTCGAATTCCGCTCGGGCGGCCAGCTGCTCGTCATTGGCCCGTCGGCCGCGGCACTCGACTGGGCCGAGCGGCTCGGCGCGCCGCTCGAGCCGAGCGTGCTGATCACGCGCAACGAAGGCGGCGAGCTGCCGATCGAGCGCCGCTACCCGGTCTGGTCGGGTGGCAAGATGCGCGTCGAGGGCTACCTCGGTGCGTTCGAAGTCTCCTGGGAACAGGAAAACGCGATCGACCTCGATCTGTGCACGCGCTGCAATGCCTGCCTCGAGGCCTGCCCCGAGGGCGCGATCGACTTCAGCTACCAGATCGATCCGGCACGCTGCACCGCACAGCGCAAATGCGTCGCGGCCTGCGGCGAAGTCGGCGCGATCGACTTCGCGCGCCTTGAGCGCGAGCGGCGCGAACGCTTCGACCTGGTGCTCGACCTGTCGTCCGAACCGCTGCTGCGCACGCCCGATCTTCCCCAGGGCTATCTCGCGCCGGGCGCCGATCCGCTCGAACAGGCGCTCGCCGCGGCCAGCCTCGCGCAGCTGGTCGGCGAGTTCGAGAAGCCGCGCTTCTTCGAGTACAAGGCGCGCATCTGTGCGCACAGCCGCTCACAGCTGACCGGTTGCACGCGCTGCCTCGAGGTCTGCTCGACCGAGGCGATCGCAGCGGACGGCGACCAGGTCAAGGTGGAGCCGCATCTGTGCGCCGGCTGCGGCGGCTGTGCGACGGTGTGCCCGTCGGGCGCGATCCGGCACGCCTATCCGGGCGTTGCGCACCAGGGCCGGCGCATCAAGACGCTGCTCGACAGCTACCACGCCGCGGGCGGCAAGGATGCCTGCCTCCTGTTTCACGACCTCGAGGCCGGGCGCGCACTGGTGCAGGCGGTCGGACGGCACGCGATCCGCGGTGGCCAGGGGCTGCCGGCGCGCGCGATACCGCTCGAGGCGTTTCATGTCGCCTCGCTCGGCATCGACCTCTTGCTCGGCGCGATCTGCTACGGCGCAAGCCAGATTGCGATCGTCGCCCCGCCTGCGACGCAGGAGAGCTACCGCGCCGCGCTCAAGGCGCAGCTCGGTGTGGCGCAGGCGATCCTCACGGGACTCGGGTACGGCGAGGGGCATTTCGTCCTGCTCGAAGTCGAGGATGCGGCGGCGCTGGAGCGCGCGCTCTGGGCGCTCGAGCCTGCGCGCGTCGTTGCCAAGGCCGCAAGCTTCCATTTGTCGAACGAAAAGCGCGGCACGCTCGATTTCGCCTTCGACCACCTGGCGAAGCACGCGCCCGCGCCGCAGGACAGTCTCGCGCTGCCGGCGGGCGCGCCCTATGGGCGGCTGATCGTCGACAAGCAGAGCTGCACGCTGTGCAAGGCCTGCGTCGGCGCCTGCCCTGAAGCGGCGCTGCAGGACGCGCCGGAGGCGCCGGTGCTGCGTTTCATCGAGCGCAACTGCGTTCAGTGCGGGCTGTGCGCGCGTACCTGCCCGGAGCATTCAATCACGCTCGAACCGCGCCTCCTGCTGACTGCGCTGGCCAAGCAGCCGGTGACGCTGAACGAGGCCGAGCCGTTCCATTGCCTGCGCTGCGGCAAGCCTTTCGGCACGCGCCAGATGGTCGAGAGCATGACCGCCAAGCTCGGCGCGCACGGCATGTTCGCGGGCGCCGGTCTGCGTCGCCTTCAGCTGTGCGCCGACTGCCGCGTCGTGGACATGATGGAAAACCAGAACGAGACGACGATCTTCGACGCGACCGGGCGCAAGCCCTGAGCATGCGAGGGGCGGAGCCCATGGCCGAGACACCGCTCGATTCCGCGCCGCCGGTCGCGCCCGAGGATCTCGCGCGCGCCGATCTGTACGGCGTACTCGCGCGCCTGTACTACGCTGCGCCCGATGCGCAGCTGCTCGCGGCGCTCGCAAATGCGCCGGATCCGCCGGCAAGCGACAACAGCCCGCTCGCCGAAGCCTGGCAGGCGTTGCGCGCGGCCTGCCGCAGCGCGTTTCCGGTGATGCTCGAGAACGAGCACACGCGGCTGTTCGTCGGCACTGGCAAGGCGGAGGTGACGCCGTATCTGTCGAAGTACGTGCTGCGCCATCAGGCCGACACGCCGCTCGCCGACGTACGCGAGGCGTTACGCCAACTCGGCATCGCGCGGCGTGAGGGCGTCGGCGAGTACGAGGACCACGTCGCCGGCATGCTGGAAACCATGCGTTTTCTTATTGCAGTGCAGCGCAGGAGCCTGGAAGAGCAAAGAGATTTCTTCGAGCGCTACGTGCACGACGCGTCCGTGGCGTTCTGCTCCGCGCTAAGCGATTCAGAGCATGCGTTTTTCTACAAAGTCGTCGCCCGCCTGACGCGAATCTTCATGGACGTAGAGAAGAACGCGTTCTCGATGCTCTGAGATCGCAATCGACATTCGTTCTCATCTGGCATTGACTATATGAGAATCGTTCTTGCCTGACTCAGATTCTTTACTTGAATCAACAAATAGAGGCGAGTAATTTCACATTCGAGAAACGGCTGCCGCATCGTGGTGCAGCCCGATATTGGAGGAGGTACCCATGAACGAGAAGAGTCCCAAGCTCTCGCGTCGCGCGTTCCTTTTGAGCGTCGGAGCCGGCGGTGCTGCCGGCGCAGCCGCGCTCGTCGCCAAGGGCAAGACGCCCGCGGCGCTGTCGGCCTCGACCGACAGTAAGGATTCCCGCGGCTATCAGGAAACCGCGCACGTGCGGAACTACTACCGCACCACCCAGGTTTGAGGAGGCGGCCATGTTGCTGACGAGAAAAGCGCAGGCGAACGGCGCGCCGCAGGCGCGTCTGGCACGCGGCCTGAACGGGGTGCTGGCGAAAACCATGGATCGGCGCGCGTTCCTCAAGCGCTCGGGCGTCACGCTCGGCGCGGGCGCGGCCG
>JAJDNJ010000187.1 GCA_022340705.1 Betaproteobacteria bacterium | reverse complement strand
AGAGGTCGCCGCGTGACGCAGGCGGTGCTTCGGACGCTGTCGCTCGCGCGCAGCCTGCCGCCGGTGCTCGCGGTCGGCGCCTGGTTCAAGAATACGGTCTGCGTAACGCGCGGCGACGAGGCCTTCTTGTCGGCCAGCGTCGGAGATCTCGCCGACGCCGAAGCCTGCCGCGCATTCGAGGCGGCCGTGGACGACATGCTCGCGTCGCTGCAGGTCGCGCCGCAGGGGGTCGCGCACGATCTCCATCCGGATTTTCACAGCACGCGCTTCGCCGTGGATTTCGCCGACCGGCGCGGGCTGCCCGCGATCGGGGTGCAGCACCATCACGCGCACATCGCGGCGGTCGCCGCCGAGCATGGCGTGGACGGCCGGCTGCTCGGACTCGCGCTCGACGGCGTCGGCCTCGGCACCGACGGCAACGCCTGGGGCGGCGAGCTGCTGGACGTCGATGGGGCGCGCAGCCGACGCCTCGGCCATCTGCGTCCGCTCGCCCTGCCCGGGGGCGATCGCGCCGCGCGCGAGCCCTGGCGCATGGCGCTGGCGGCGCTCTACGCGCTTGGCCGCTTCGACGAAATCGCGCGGCGCTATCCGGGCGTGCGCGGGTCGACGCTGGTGCAGATGCTGGACCGGGGGGTCAACTGCCCGGCGACGAGCAGCGCGGGGCGCGTGTTCGATGCCGCCGCCGGCCTGCTCGGCGTCTGTGCGCAGCAAACCTTCGAAGGCGAGGCGCCGATGCTGCTCGAACGCCTGGCGGCGCGCCATGGCAGCGTCGCACCGCTCGACGACGCCTATACGATCGACGCCGAAGGATGCCTCGACTTGCTGCCGCTGCTCGCGCGCGTGGCCGAAGTCGACACCGGCAACCCGGACGCCGTGGGACGGGCCGCGGCCGAGTTTCACGCCACCCTCGCCGCGGCGCTCGCCGCTTGGGTGCGGACGCGCGCGGTGGCCGCTGACATCCGGCGCGTGGCGTTTGGCGGCGGTTGCTTTCACAACCGTGTGCTTGGCACGGCGCTGCGCGCCCGGCTCGAAGCCGACGGGCTCACGGTCCTCGAGGCGAAGCGACTGCCGCCGAGCGACAGCGGCGTCGCGCTCGGCCAGGCCTGGATCGCGGCGCAGAGCCTGCACTAGGGAGCGCAGGCGATGTGTCTCGCCGTACCCGCGCAGGTCGTCGAGCTCCGCTCCGCCGAGGCGGCGCTGGTCGATCTCGGCGGCGTGCGCAAGGAAATCTCGCTCGCACTGGTCGACGACGTGGCGGTGGGCGACTACGTGATCGTGCACGTCGGCTTCGCCCTGCAGAAGCTCGACCGGGAAGAGGCGCAACGCACCCTCGAACTGTTCGCCGCGCTCGGCGACGCGCGCGAGGCGGGCGCATGAAATACGTCGACGAGTTTCGTGACGCCGCGCTTGCGCGCGGCATTGCGCAAGCGATCGCGCGCGCGGCAGACCCCGCGCGCGCGTACCGCCTGATGGAGTTCTGCGGCGGGCACACGCATGCCATTGCACGCTACGGGGTGCAGGATCTGCTGCCGAAGAACGTGCGCATGATCCACGGCCCGGGCTGTCCGGTGTGCGTGCTGCCGATCGCGCGCATCGATGCGGCGATCGCGCTCGCGCGCAGGCCGAACACGACCCTGGTGACCTACGCCGACACGCTGCGCGTGCCGGCTTCGCACGGACAGTCGCTCACGCGCGCCAAGGCGCAGGGCGCGAGCGTACGCATGGCCTACTCGGTCGCCGAGGCGCTCGCCCTGGCGCGTGCACAGCCCGAGCGCGAAGTGGTGTTTTTCGCGATCGGCTTCGAGACGACCACCCCGCCGACCGCAGTCGCCCTGCGCCAGGCGCGGGCCGAGGGCCTGAGGAATTTCTCGGTGTTCTGCAACCATGTGCTCACGCCCGCGGCGATGGCCGCGATCCTCGATGCGCCCGGCGGCGTGCCGCTCGACGGCTTCGTCGGGCCGGCACATGTCTCGACGGTGATCGGCTCGCGACCCTACGAGCGCTTTGCGCGCGACTACGCCAAGCCGGTGGTGATCGCCGGCTTCGAGCCGCTCGACGTGATGCAGGCGATCCTCATGCTCATCCGGCAGGTCAACGCCGGACGCGCCGCGGTCGAGAATGAATTCACCCGCGCGGTCACGCGCGACGGCAACGCGAAGGCGATCGCGCTGATGAGCGAAGTGTTCGAGCTGTGCGATAGCTTCGCCTGGCGCGGCCTGGGCGAGATTCCGGCGAGCGGCCTGCGCCTGCGCGAGCCCTACGCCGCGTTCGATGCCGAGCGGCGCTTCCCGGCCGAGGTCGTGGTCGCGCCGGTGGTGGATCACAAGGCCTGCGAATGCGGCGCGATCCTGCGCGGCCACAAGCGCCCTCAGGACTGCAAGGTCTTCGGCACGGTGTGCACGCCCGACAACCCGATCGGCGCCTGCATGGTGTCCTCCGAGGGCGCCTGCGCGGCGCACTACAGCTACGGGCGCTGGCGAGATGAGGCGTCGCGCGTGCGCGAGGCGGCCTGAATGAAGACCGACTATATCCGGCCGCTCGACTTCCGCACCGGCTGCGTCGACATGACGCACGGCAGCGGCGGCCGCGCGATGGCGCAGCTGGTCGACGAGCTGTTCCTGCGCGCGCTCGACAACCCGTGGCTGCGCGCGCTGAACGACCAGGCGGCGTTCAGCGTCCCCGGGCGGCGCATGGTGATGTCGACCGACAGCCACGTGGTCTCGCCGCTCTTCTTTCCCGGCGGCGACATCGGCAGCCTCGCGGTGCACGGCACCATCAATGACGTTGCCATGGCGGGCGCCGAGCCGCTCTACCTCGCCGCCGGTTTCGTGCTCGAGGAAGGCTTTCCCCTGGGCGAGCTGCAGCGCATCGTCGAATCGATGGCCGCGGCCGCGCGCGCGGCGCGCGTGCCCGTGGTCTGCGGCGACACCAAGGTGGTGCAGAAGGGAAAGGGCGACGGCGTGTTCATCACCACCACCGGCGTCGGCGTGGTGCCGGAGGGGGTGGAGATCTCGGGCGATCGCGCGCGGCCAGGAGATCGCATCCTGGTCTCCGGGACGGTCGGCGATCACGGCGTCGCGATCCTGTCGCACCGCGAGCACCTGGCGTTCGAAACCACGATCCGCTCCGACAGCGCGGCGCTGCACGGGCTTGTCGCCGCGATGCTCGCCGCCGTACCGGGGATTCACTGCCTGCGCGACCCGACCCGCGGCGGCCTGGCGACGACACTGAACGAGCTCGCTCGCCAGTCCGGCGTGGGCATGCGGCTCGACGAGGCCGCGATCCCGGTCGCGCCCGAGGTGGCGGCTGCGTGCGAGCTGCTCGGGCTCGATCCGCTGTACGTCGCAAACGAGGGCAAGCTGGTAGCGATCTGCGCGGACGCGGACGCCGCGCGCCTGCGCGAGGCGATGCGCGCGCACCCGCTCGGGCAAAACGCGGCGCTGATCGGCGAGGTGGTCGAGGATCCGCGCCGCTTCGTGCAGATGCGCACTGCGCTCGGCGGGCAGCGCATCGTCGACTGGCTCACCGGCGAACCCCTGCCGAGGATCTGCTGACATGGAATTGAGCAACGCACAGAAGACCGTGCTCGATGCGATCGTCGCGCGTCACGGCGGCGATCCGAACCGCGCGCTTCAGGTGCTGATCGATGTCCAGGACGC
>JAJDNJ010000007.1 GCA_022340705.1 Betaproteobacteria bacterium | reverse complement strand
ACCATGGTGCACGAGGAGCGCTTTCACGCTTCCTTCGGTGCGCGCCGCATCCGCGACCTGGTCAAGGATCCCCGCTACCAGGACCTGTGCGGGGCGGGTCCCGTGGAGGCCCAGCGCACGGTGGACAAGTGGTACCCCCATGCGCTCGACACCTTCGGCGCGGCCGACTCGAAGATTTCCGCCAGGGCGGTGGCGCTCGGCATCCGGCGCTGGGGCAACGAGGAACTGCGCCAACTGTGGAAGGCCGACCTCGACCGCCAGATTGGCGAAGCCGGGCTGCGGGTGCCGGACGCGGCGCTGGGGCGCCAGGTGCGCTGAGCAGGAGTTTCGTGCAGTGCATCATGGAATTTGGCTCCGAGTTGACTGCGATCAATCTGTTGCCCTCGGCGCGCGGTTCTGATCCAATCTGCCGCCCCTAGAGGAGGGCGGTGGGAGGATGGTTCCCGGCCGGTCCGGGCGTTCACTTTTTCGATTGGAGTCACCCATGAAGTTGATTGCCGCACTTGCGAGCGCGCTGCTGCTCGCTGCATCGGGTCCCGCGCTCGCGGACCCGATCGTCGTCAAGTTTAGTCACGTCGTTGCCGAAGCGACTCCCAAAGGTCAGGGCGCGTTGAAGTTCAAGGAAGTGGCCGAGAAGTTGCTGCCCGGCAAGGTGCAGGTGCAGGTCTTCCCCAGCTCGCAGCTGTTCGGCGATGCGAAGGAGATGGAAGCGCTGCTCCTCGGCGACGTGCAGATCATCGCGCCTTCGCTGTCGAAGTTCTCGCGCTACACCAAGAAGCTGCAGCTGTTCGACCTGCCGTTCCTGTTCGATGACATCGCCGCCGTCGACCGCTTCCAGAGCGGGCCGCAGGGCAAGGCGCTGCTCGACTCGATGCAGTCGAAGGGCATCAAGGGCCTCGGCTACTGGCACAACGGCATGAAGCAGCTCTCGAGCGACAAGGACAAGCTGGTCCGCCCGGAAGACGTCAAGGGGCTCAAGTTCCGTATCCAGCAGTCCGACGTGCTCGAGGCGCAGTTTCGCGCCCTCGGCGCGAACCCGCAGAAGATGGCCTTCAGCGAGGTTTACCAGGCGCTGCAGACCGGCGTGGTCGACGGCCAGGAAAACACCTGGTCGAACATCTACTCGCAGAAGTTCTTCGAGGTGCAGAAGACGATTGCGGAAACGAACCACGGGGTGATCGACTACATGGTGATCACCAATGCCGGCTGGTGGAACAAGCTGCCCGCCGACGTGCGCGACGGCCTGTCAAAGGCGATGGCCGAGGCCACCGCGCATGCCAACAAGCTCGCGCAGGAACTCAACGAGCGCGACATGAAGCGCATCGCCGAGGCGGGCAAGGCCAAGATCCAGAAGCTTTCCAAGGATGATGTCGCCGCCTGGCGCAAGGCGATGCATCCGGTATGGAAGAAGTTCGAGGGCGACATCGGCGCCGACCTGATCCAGGCGGCCCAGAAGTCGAACAAGTAGCAATCTGCCGCGAGCCGGCTGCCGCTCTGCGCGGCGGCCGGCGAGCACCCGGCGCGCCGCGATGATGCGACTGATCGAACGGCTGGAGGAGGCGCTGATCGCGCTCCTGCTCACCGTGATGACGCTGATCACCTTCAGTCAGGTGGTCGCGCGCTACGTGTTCAACTACAGCTTCGTCTGGGCGCTGGAGCTGAACACCTTTCTCTTCGCCTGGCTGATCTTTCTCGGCGCGGCCTACGGTGTGCGCGAGGGCGCGCATATCGGGGTCGACGCGCTGGTCAAGTCGCTATCGCCCGCCAAGGCCCGGGTGACGGCAATCGCGGCGACCCTGCTGTGCATGGTCTACGCCGTGCTGGTCATCGTCGGTGGCTGGATCTACGTGTCCAAGATGTACCAGGTGGGCATCATGGCCGAGGACATCCCGATTCCGCAGTGGGTGCCGCGCCTCGTGCTGCCGATCGGAGGCGCGCTGCTTTTCCTGCGCTTCGGGCAGCTGCTCGTACGCCTGATCCGGGGCAAGGAGGTGCATCTGCTCGGCGATGAGGCGCAGGAAGCGATCCGTCAGCAGCTCGACGAGACCGGCGCGCCGCCGGAGGGCCGCGCATGACGACCGCGGCGCTGTTCGCCCTGCTGTTCATCTTCATGTTGATCGGCATGCCGATCGCGGTCGCGCTCGGCCTGTCGTCGCTCGTCACCATCCTGCTCTTCGGCAAGGATTCGCTCGCCTCGCTCACCCTCAAGCTGTTCGAGACCTCGGAGCACTTCACGCTGCTCGCGATTCCGTTCTTCATTCTCGGCGGCGCGTTCATGACCACCGGTGGGGTCGCGCGCCGCATGATCCGCTTCGCGATCGCCTGCGTCGGGCACCTGCGCGGGGGGCTGGCGATCTCCTCGGTGCTCGCCTGCATGCTGTTCGCCGCGGTATCAGGTTCGTCCCCGGCGACGGTGGTGGCGGTCGGCTCGATCGTCATCGCCGGCATGCAGCGCGCCGGCTACACGCTGCCGTTCGCGGCGGGCGTGGTATGCAACGCGGGGACGCTCGGCATCCTGATTCCGCCGTCGATCGTCATGGTGGTCTACGGCGCCACGACCGAGACCTCGGTCGGCAAGCTGTTCATGGCGGGCGTCGTGCCGGGGATCGTGCTCGGTGTGATGCTGATGGTCGCGATCTACGTGCGCGCCACGATGCTCGACCTGCCGCGCCAGCCGCGCGCCAGCCTGCGCGAGGTGGTGGTCGCAGGACGCGACTCGATGTGGGGCCTGCTGCTGATCGTCATCATCCTGGGCGGCATCTACGGCGGCGTGTTCACGCCGACCGAGGCCGCGGGTGTGGCGGCAGTCTACGCGTTCTTCATTGCGGTGTTCGTCTATCGCGACGTCGGCTGGCGCAAGGTGCCGACGGTGCTCATCGACGCGGCCAAGGTGACGGTGATGCTGATGTTCATCATCGCCAACGCGCTGCTCTTCGCTCACGTGCTCACCACCGAGCGCATTCCGCAGGCGATCGCGGAGCACATCCTGTCCTGGGGCATGCCGGCCTGGGGCTTTTTGATCGTGGTGAACATCTTGCTGCTCGCGGCGGGCAACTTCATGGAGCCGACCGGGATCATCCTGATCCTCGCGCCGATCCTGTTCCCGATCGCCACCCAGCTCGGCATCGACCCGGTGCACCTCGGCATCATCATGGTCGTCAACCTCGAGATCGGCATGGTGACGCCGCCGGTGGGCCTCAACCTGTTCGTCACCGCCGGAATCACGAAGATGTCGATCGGCCAGGTGGTGCGCGCCGCGCTGCCCTGGCTGATGGTGCTGCTCTCCTTCCTCGTGATCGTGACCTACGTGCCGTCGATCGCGCTCTGGCTGCCGAACCTGCTCTTCTAGGCTGTCGAACTGCGCTCGGCGAGAAAGTCTGCCAGCACGCGCCCGGTGTGGCTGCGGCGCGCGGCGCGGGCCACGTCTTCCGGCGAGCCCTGCGCGACGATCCGCCCGCCGGCATCGCCGCCTTCCGGACCGAGGTCGAGAATCCAGTCGGCCTCCGCAATGACGTCGAGGTTGTGCTCGATGACGAGCACGGTGTTGCCGGCATCGACCAGGCGGTGCAGCACGCGGATCAGCTTTTCGACGTCCGCCATGTGCAGGCCGACGGTCGGCTCGTCGAGAACGTAGAGCGTGCGCGCCGAGCTTGCAACGCGCCCGCGCGCACGTGCCGGCGCACCGTTGCCGGCGGGGGCATCGACGCGCACCTTGGCCAGCTCGGTGACCAGCTTGATGCGCTGCGCCTCGCCGCCCGAGAGCGTCGGGCTCGACTGTCCGAGCGTGAGGTAGCCCAGGCCGACGTCCTGCAAAAGGCGCAGCGCGTGATGGATCGAGGGGTGCGCGGCGAAGAATTCGACCGCCTCGTCGACGCTGAGCGCCAGCACCTCGCCGATCGTCCGCTCGCGCCAGCGTAGGCTGAGCGTGTCGGCGTTGAAGCGCGCGCCGCCGCAGGCTTCGCAGGCCACCTTGACGTCGGGCAGGAAGGACATCTCGATGCGCTGCATGCCCTGGCCGGCGCAGACCTCGCAGCGCCCGCCCGCGGTATTGAACGAAAAGCGGCTGGCGCTCCAGCCGCGGATGCGGGCATCGGTCGTGTCCGCGAACAGCTTGCGGATCGCGTCCCAGAAGCCGACGTAGGTTGCCGGGCAGGAGCGCGGCGTTTTGCCGATCGGTGACTGGTCGACTTCGAGCACACGCTCGATCGCCTGCCAGCCCTTGAGCGCGCGGCACCCGGCCGGCGCGGTGTCGCGCTTCGGCCTGCGCTGCGCCTGGAGCAGGCGCTGGAGGTTGTCGTGGATCACGTTGCGCGCGAGTGTCGACTTGCCTGAACCCGACACGCCGGTGACGGCGACCAGCCGCGCGAGCGGGATGCGCGCGTCGGCGCGCTTCAGGTTGTGCAGGGTCGCGCCTTCGACGCGCAGCGCCGTCGAGTTCGCCGACACCGCGCGCCGCGCCTGCAGCGGATGACGCAGCGGCGCCGCGAGGAAGCGGCCGGTGACCGACTCGGGCGACGCCGTGAGGTCGGCCGCCGTGCCCTGCGCGATCACGCGTCCGCCGAGCCGTCCCGCGCCGGGACCGAGGTCGATGACATGACTCGCGCGGCGGATCGTTTCCTCATCGTGTTCGACCACGATCAGGGTGTTGCCCTTGGCCTCCAGCCGCTGCAGGACGTCGAGCAGGATGCGGTTGTCACGCGGATGCAGACCGATGGTCGGCTCGTCGAGGATGTAGCACACCCCGCGCAGATTGGAGCCGAGCTGCGCGGCGAGGCGGATGCGCTGCGCTTCTCCGCCCGACAGCGTCGGCGCGGCACGATCGAGCGTCAGGTAGGCGAGTCCGACGTCGGACAGGAACCCGAGGCGGCTCTTCAGCTCGGTCACCAGGTCGCGGCCGATATCCTGCTCCCGACCGTCCAAACGCAGACCCTGGAGCAGCGCGTCGAGGCGCGCGATCGGCTGCGCCGACAGCTCGGCGATCGAGCGGCCGCGCCAGTGCACCGCGAGCGCCTCCGGATTGAGCCGCTGCCCTTCGCAGGCCGGGCAGTGCTCCTCGACCTCGAGCCACTCGATCCAGGAATCGAGCACGTGATCCTCGGTGCCGGTGCGCGCGCGCTCGTCGTTCCACTCCACCCGGTCGAGCGCGAGCCCGGTGCCGTAGCAGGCCGAGCACCAACCATGCTTCGAGTTGTAGGAGAACAGGCGCGGATCGAGCTCCGGGAAGCTGCGTCCGCAGGACGGGCAGGCGCGCAGCGTCGAGAAGCTCGCCTCGTGCAGCATCAGCTCGACCCGTTCGACGCGGTTCTTGCGCCCCTGCGCGGCGGCGCGCATCAGCGCATCGAGGTCGGCGAGCACGTGCACCATGCCCTTGCCGAGCTCGAGCGCGCGCGCGAGGGACTCGCGCAGCGCGCGTTCGTTGCCCGGCGTCACCTTCAGGTCGGCGACCGGCAGCTCGATCGTGTGCTCCTTGAAGCGGTCGATGCGCGGAAAGGGGGCGACCGGCAGAAACGCGCCGTCGACGCGCAGGTGCGTATAGCCCTTGCCGGCGGCCCATTTCGCCAGATCGGTGTACACGCCCTTGCGGTTGACGACCAGCGGCGCAAGCAGCCCGATGCGCTGGCCGCGATAGTCGGTCATCAGGCGCGCGGCGATCGCATCCTCGCTCTGCGGCTCGATCGGCATGCGGCAGTCGGGGCAATGCTGCACGCCGAGCTTGACGTAGAGCAGGCGCAGGAAGTGATGCACCTCGGTGAGGGTGCCAACCGTGCTCTTGCGCCCGCCGCGACTGGTGCGCTGCTCGATCGCCACCGTCGGCGGAATGCCGAAGATCGCGTCGACGTCCGGGCGCGCCTGTGGCTGGACGAACTGGCGCGCGTACGCATTGAGCGACTCGAGGTAACGGCGCTGGCCTTCGGCGAACAGGATGTCGAAGGCGAGCGTCGACTTGCCCGAGCCCGACACGCCGGTGATCACGCTGAAGCGTTCGCGCGGGATCTCGACGTCGATGTTCTTTAGGTTGTGCTCGCGCGCGTGGTGCACGCGGATTGCGTTGCCGAGGTAACGCCCAGGCGAAGCCTCTTGCACAAGAGGGTTCGATACAAGATCGGTACTTGCGACAGGCTCCCCGGCGCGGCCGCCGCGTTGCGACGAAGGGGAGGCTGTCGAAAGTGCCGATCCAGTTTGCCAACCCTTGCCGATCGCCGCGACATATTCCTTAAGCGCACGACCGGTGTGCGACGCTTCATGCGCGATCAGCTGATCGGGCGTCCCCACACACACCACCGAGCCCCCGGCCTCGCCGCCCTCCGGCCCCAGATCGACGATCCAGTCCGCGCTGCGCACGACGTCCAGGTTGTGCTCGATGACGAGCAGCGAGTGACCCGCGGCGAGCAGCTTGCGGAACGCAGCGAGCAGCTTGGCCACGTCGTCAAAGTGCAGCCCGGTGGTGGGCTCGTCGAAAATGAACAGTTTTCCGGCCGGACGCGCATCGCCCGCGGCCCGCGGACGCATCCGCGCAGTGGCCTGGGCGAGGTGACCGGCGAGCTTGAGGCGCTGCGCCTCGCCGCCCGACAGGGTCGGCACCGGCTGGCCGAGGCGCAGGTACTCGAGGCCGACGTCGGCGAGCGGCTTGAGGCGCGCGAGCACGTCCTTGTCCTCGGCGAAAAAATCGATCGCTTCGCGCACCGTCATCTCGAGCGTCGCGGCGACGCTGCGCTCGGCGCGCCGCCCACCGCTCCCGCGCCCGGCGATCGACACCTCGAGGACTTCGGGCCGGTAGCGACGCCCGTCGCACTCCGGGCAGCGCAGGTAGACATCCGACAAGAACTGCATCTCCACATGCTCAAAGCCGTTGCCGCCGCAGGCAGGGCAGCGTCCGTTGCCCGCGTTGAAGCTGAAGGTGCCCGCGGTGTAGCCGCGCTCGCGCGCGAGCGGGCTGCGCGCGAACAGCACGCGGATCGCGTCCCAGGCGCCGACGTAGCTCGCCGGGTTCGAGCGCGTGGTTTTGCCGATCGGCGTCTGATCGACCAGCACCGCGTCTTCGACAAGCGCCGCGCCGCGCAGCTCGCGGTGTGCGCCGGGCGACTCGGTCGCCTTGCCTTTCGCCTTGGCGAGCGCGGAGTAAAGGACTTCCTGCACCAGAGTCGACTTGCCGGAGCCCGAGACCCCGGTCACGCAGACCAGGCGCTCGAGCGGGAATTCGACGTCGATGTCTTTCAGGTTGTGCTCGGCCGCGCCGTAGAGGCGCAGCTTTGGCGTGGTGTCGAGCACCGGTCGCGGCGGGATGCCGAGGACCGCGTGCTTGTGGCCGGACAGATAGTCGGCGGTGAGCGTCGTCGACCGGCGCAGCGCCTCGGGCGGACCAAAGAACACGATCTCGCCGCCGCGCTCGCCGGGTCCCGGACCCATGTCGAGGATCCGGTCGGCGGCGAACATGATCTGCGGGTCGTGCTCGACCACGACCAGCGAATTGCCCGCATCGCGCAGCTTCTGCATGACCTGAATCACGCGGCCCATGTCGCGCGGATGCAGGCCGATCGACGGCTCATCGAGCACGAACAGGGTGTTGACCAGCGAGGTGCCGAGCGCGGTGGTGAGGTTGATGCGCTGCACCTCGCCGCCGGAGAGCGTGCGCGACTGTCGGTCGAGCGTCAGATAGCCGAGGCCCACTTCGCACAGGTAGCCGAGACGGGTGCGGATCTCCGCGAGCAACAGGGTGGTGGCTTCGTCGAGCGTGCCGCTCGGACGGAAGCCCTCGAAAAAACGCCGGCACTGATCGGCCGGAAGCAGCATCAGGTCGTGGATCGAAGGTCCCTCGGCGTCGCCCAGGCGCCAGAGCGTCGCGTCGGGCTTGAGCCGCGTGCCGCCGCAGGTCGCGCAAGGCGTGTAGGCGCGGTACTTCGACAAGAGCACACGAATGTGCATCTTGTAGGCCTTGGATTCGAGCCACAGGAAAAAGCGTCGCACGCCGTACCAGGTGCCAGGCCAGGATTTCTTCCAGCTCACCCATTCGGGTTCGCCCTCGAGCACCCAGTGGCGCTGGGCCGCATCCATCTCGCGCCAGGGCAGATCGAGCGGGATTCCGCGCTTGCGCGCATACTTCTCCAGGTCGTCTTGGCACTCGCGGAAGCTCTTCGTCTGCCAGGGCTTCACCGCGCCCTCGCGCAGCGTCTTCGATTCGTCGGGTACGACGAGTCCGAAGTCGACACCGATCACGCGCCCGAATCCGCGGCAGGTCTCGCAAGCGCCGATCGCGGAATTGAACGAGAACGCCGCTGGCGTCGGCTCGGCGTAGTGCAGGTCGCAGTCGGCGCAGTGCAGATCGGCCGAGTAGCGCCAGGTCGAGGGCGCCGACCCTTCGTGTTCGACGTAGACGTTTACCCGCCCGCGCCCGACTTTCATCGCCGCATCGAGCGCATCGAGCACGCGGCTCTGCTCGACGTTCGACATGCGAAAGCGATCCTGGACGACCTCGAGCAGCGTCTTCGAGCGCGCATGGATGCGCGTATAGCCCTGGCGCTCGAGCAGCTGGGTGACCTCGGTGTCGCTGAAGTTGGCGGGCACTGGCACCGGGAAGGTAACGATCAGGCGCGGATCGCCTGCTGCCGTCGCGCGCCGTTGAAGGTCGGCGAGAATCGAGGGCGGCGCATCGCGCACGACCGGCCGTCCGCAGCCGCGGCAGCACAGCGTCGCGGCGCGCGCGTAGAGCAGCTTGAGGTGATCGTTCAGCTCGGTCATCGTGCCGACCGTCGAGCGCGAGGTGCGCACCGGGTTGGTCTGGTCGATGGCGATTGCCGGCGGGATGCCGTCGACGGCGTCCACCTGCGGCTTGTCCATGCGGTCCAGGAACTGGCGCGCGTAGGGGCTGAACGTCTCGACGTAGCGGCGCTGGCCTTCGGCGTAGAGCGTGTCGAACACGAGCGACGATTTGCCCGAGCCCGAGACGCCGGTGACCACGACGAGCTCTCCGGTCGGGATCTCGAGCGACAGGTTCTTCAGGTTGTTCTGGCGCGCGCCACGAATGGCGATCGCTGCGCCTGGGGGCTGTTCCTGCTTCACGGGAGTGGACTCGGGAGAGCGGCTCGTAATTTTAATGGCGCTACGCCTACCTCCGATCAAACGCGCGATGACGCAATGCGCGTCCGGACACAAAAGTTGGCTATAGTGTCCGGGTGTCACGGCCGCAAGTCCGGAGAATTCGTATGGGCATTCGCTGGCTGACGCCGCTGGTCGCTCTCTGGCTGGCCGCAGCAGCGGCGTTTGCCGCGCCTGCGCCCGTGCTGGTCGTGCCGCTCGAAGGCGCGATCGGCCCGGCGAGCGCGGACTTCGTGAAAAAGGGGCTCGAACGCGCCGCGCGTGAAAAGGCGCAGCTCGTCATCCTGCGCATGGACACGCCGGGCGGGCTCGACACCTCGATGCGCCAGATCATCAAGGACATCCTGGCATCGCCCGTGCCCGTGGCCAGCTTCGTCGCGCCGGGCGGGGCGCGCGCGGCGAGCGCCGGCACCTTCATCCTGTACGCGAGCCATATTGCCGCCATGGCGCCGGCGACGAATCTCGGCGCCGCGTCGCCGGTGTCGATCGGGGCACCCTCGGTTCCCGGGACCCAGCCCGAGAAGAAGCCCGCGGAGGCGAAAAAGGAAGGCGGCAAGGAGAGCGACAAAGCCCCGGTGCCGGCGGACACCATGATGCGCAAGGTCACCCATGATGCGGCGGCGTACATCCGCGGCCTCGCACACCTGCGCGGACGTAACGCCGAGTGGGCCGAGCGCGCGGTGCGCGAAGCGGTCAGCCTGCCCGCCGAGGAGGCGCTCAAGATCAACGTGATCGACGTGGTCGCCGACGACGTGCCGGCACTGCTCAAGGCGCTCGATGGCCGCAAGGTCACCGTCAATGGCGAAACCCGGACCCTGCAGACCGCTGGCGCGACCGCCGAGACGTTCGAGCCTGACTGGCGTACGCGGGTGCTGAGCGTGCTGACCAACCCGAGCGTGGCGTACATGATGGTGCTGGTCGGCATCTACGCGCTGATCTTCGAATTCTCGAATCCGGGGCTGATCCTTCCGGGTGTGGTCGGCGCGATCTGCCTGCTGCTCGCGATGTACGCCTTTCACATGCTGCCGGTGAACTACGCTGGCCTTGCGCTGATCGTGCTCGGCATCGGGTTCATGGTGGCCGAGGCCTTTACGCCGTCATTCGGCGCGCTCGGGGTCGGTGGGCTGATTGCGTTCGTCATCGGCTCGGTGATCCTGTTCGAGAGCGACAAGATTCCGGGCTTTTCGGTTCCCTACACGCTGATCGGCGGCGTTACGGTGGCCACCGCGGGATTCCTGTTCCTGGTGATCGGGATGCTGATTCGCGGCCGCCGGCGGCCGGTGGTAAGCGGTCGCGAGGAGATGATCGGCGCGGTGGGCGAGGTACTCGAGAATTTCGACGGCGAAGGCTGGGCACGGGTTCATGGCGAGCGCTGGCGGGTGCGCGCCGCACGCGCCATGCAGGCCGGCGAGCCGGTGCGCGTCACCGGGATGCAGGGCCTGGTGCTGACGGTGGAGCCCGGGCGAACGGAAACCAGCGGAGGGTAACGATGTTCTTCCACTTCGATTTCAACTTCTGGATCGGCGGCCTGGTGCTGGTCATCATCCTGGTCGCGATCTCGCTCAAGATCCTGCGCGAGTACGAACGCGGCGTCGTCTTCCTGCTCGGGCGCTTTCAGCGCGTCAAGGGACCCGGGCTGATCATCATCATTCCGGGAATCCAGCAGATGGTGCGCGTCGACCTGCGCACTATCGTGCTCGATGTGCCGACCCAGGACGTCATCTCGCACGACAACGTCTCGGTCAAGGTGAACGCGGTGGTCTATTTCCGCGTCGTCGACCCGCAGCTCGCGATCATTCAGGTGGTGAACTTCATGGAGGCCACCAGCCAGCTCGCGCAGACGACGCTGCGCTCGGTGCTCGGCAAGCATGAGCTCGACGAGATGCTCTCCGAGCGCGACAAGCTCAACGCCGACATCCAGTCGGTGCTCGATCAGCAGACCGACGCCTGGGGCATCAAGGTTTCGAACGTCGAGATCAAGCATGTCGACTTGAACGAGTCGATGGTGCGCGCAATCGCGCAGCAGGCAGAGGCGGAGCGCGCGCGGCGCGCGAAGATCATTCACGCCGAAGGCGAGCAGCAGGCGGCCGAGAAGCTGCTCGAGGCCGCCCAGATGCTGTCGCAGCGCGCCGAGGCGATGCAGCTCCGGTACCTGCAGACCCTGACCCAGATCGCCGGCGACAAGAGCTCGACCATTGTCTTTCCGGTGCCGATGGATGTTCTCGGACCCCTGATTGAGGCGGCCAAGAAGCTGAAGGGCTGAGGCGATGCCGCAGGCGGCCAAGGTTGGGGCACGCAGCTGGCGCGTGCAGCCGGTGGTCGACT
The DNA here is from genome assembly GCA_022340705.1 of Betaproteobacteria bacterium. Classification (GTDB taxonomy): domain Bacteria; phylum Pseudomonadota; class Gammaproteobacteria; order Burkholderiales; family SG8-39; genus SG8-39. Next base: position 8,789 of record JAJDNJ010000007.1, on the reverse strand, counting down.
GGCTGCTGCGCGAAGGCCGCTTGATCGGCGACCCGCTCACGCTGATCGACACGCTCGCCGCGCGGCTGATCGCCGCCGGGGCACCGGTCTGGCGCCTGCGCTTTGGATTCAGCAGCGTTCATCCGCAGATCGCAATGTGGGGCTACATCTGGGTGCGCGGGCGCGGCGCCGAGGAGACCCATGTGGGGCACGGCTTCGAGAGCAGTGAGGCGTTCATCGGCAGCCCCGCGCAGCGCCTGATGCAAACTCGTGCGCCGGTGCGCTACCGGCTCGATCGACTCACGCCCGATGCACATCGCATGCTGCGCGAACTGGCCGAGATGGGCGGCGTGGACTACATCCTCCTGCCGATGCGCTTCAGCGACGCCTCGATGACCTTGTTCGGCGTGACGACGGATCGTCCCGAGGGCTTTGCGTCAGGCGACCTGCGCAAGTTTGAGACCCTTGCCGGAGTTTTGTCGCCCGTGTTCGAGGTCATCAAGCTTCGGCGCGTTGCGAAGACGCTGCTCGACACCTACGTCGGCAAGCGCACCGGCGAGCGCGTGCTGCACGGGTTGGTCAAGCGTGGCGACGGCGAGACGATCCACGCCGCGCTCTGGTTCAGCGACCTGCGCGATTTCACCGCGCTCACCGAGGCGTTGGCACCGGACAAGGTTCTCGCGACGCTGAATGCCTATTTCGAGCATGTCGACGCGGCCGTCACGCCGCGCGGCGGCGAGATCCTGCGCTTCATCGGCGACGCGATGCTGATCGTATTTCCGGCGCAGACTCGAAGCGAGGTCGACGCGGCCTGTTGCGCCGCGATCGACGCCGCGCTGGACGCGTTTGCGAGTCTCGCGGCGCTCAACCGCCGGCGGCGCGGCGCGGGGGAGCCCGAGATCCAGTTCGGTGTCGGCCTGAACGTGGGGGAGGTGATCTACGGCAACGTCGGCGCGCCGGCCCGGCTCGACTTCACCGTGATCGGGCCGGCGGTCAACCGCACGGCGCGCCTTGAGGATCTGACCAAGGCGCTCGGGGTCCCGTTGCTGATGTCCGCCGAATTCGCAGCTCACCTCGAGCGACCGGTGCGCTCGCTCGGCACGCAGGAGATGAAAGGCGTGCCGCGGCCGCAGGAGGTGTACGCGCTCGAAGAGATGCTGGACAAGGCGCGTGCCGTGCCGGCCGGAGTCGGCTGAACCTTCAACGCCGCGCCTGCGCGCGCAGAAAGAGGTCAGCCGCCGCGCGCGAGATTTCGTCGAGCGACGCAGGGCCGCTGCGCCGATACCATTTCGCGCTCCAGTTGACCGCGCCAAGGACCAGCAGGCGCAGCAAGCGCGCATCGCCGCTCAGCGTACCGGCAGCGACAAGGTCGTCGACCGCACGCTGCCAGAGCGCATCGTAGCGGTCGCGCAGGGCAATGATGCGCCGCCGGTTGGCCGGCGTGACCGAGCGCCAGTCGTAAAGCAGGACGGGAATGAAGTCGTTGCCCTCGGCGCAGATCGTGTCGAGGTGCGTGCGGATCAGGCGCACGAACCGTTCGCGCGGCGGTAGCTCAAGCGCCGTCACCGCCTCGGTCTTGCGCAGGCCCTCGATCAGGCCCTGTTCCATGACGGCGACCAGCATCGCCTGCTTGGTCTTGAAGTGATAGAAGGGGCTGCCCGAATGCATGCCGGCCGCCTTCGAGATGTCGCGGATGGTGGTCCCGTCGAAGCCCTTCTCGCGGAACAGGCGCGCACAGACGCGCAGCAGGGCATCGCGCCGGTTGCGGTCGGCCGCCCCGCCTCGGGCATGCGTTTTCAGCGGCGGCGCCGGTTTCGTCGAGGCGTGCTGCTTGCGTGGACTGCGCGCCATGCGGCGCGAGTCTAGGCGGCGACCGCCTAGAAAGCAAATGCTTGGTGCGCCGTGCGCTAGAATCGCGCCGCATTCCACGACGAGGTTCGCGCATGACGCTCGCGCAGGAGTTCCAAGCACGCTGGCAGGATTTGTTTCCGGGGTTGATGGGCGTGCAGATGTCCGAAGCGACGTCGGAGCGCGTGTGCGCGACGCTGCGCGTACGCCCCGATCTCTGCACCATCGGCAAGATCCTGCACGGCGGCGCGATCATGGCTTTTGCCGACACGCTCGGCGCCATCGGTACGGTGCTCAACATGCCGGAGGGCGCGCGCACCGCGACGATCGAATCGAAGACCAACTTCATCGGCGGGGCGCCGGTCGACACGATCGTGCACGGTGAGGCGACGCCGATACATCGCGGCAAGACGACGCAAGTGTGGCAGACGCGCGTGACCAGCGCCGAGGGTAAGCTGCTCGGCATCGTGACGCAGACGCAGATCGTGATTCCGAAATAGGGCGACCCGATCGTGCGCGAAGTCAAAGTCTGGGACATCGTCGTCCGCGCCGGTCATTGGTCGCTGGTGGTGCTGTTTACAGCGGCCTACCTGAGCGGCGAGATCGAGGTCGAGACGCTGCACGCATGGGCAGGCTATGCGATTCTCGCGATCGTCCTGTTCCGCATCCTCTGGGGATTCGTCGGCACGAAATACGCGCGCTTCAGCGAGTTCGTCGCGGGATGGCGCGCAACCGCCGACTACGCGCGCTCGCTGCTGGCGTTTCGCCCGAAGCATTACCTCGGCCACAATCCGCTCGGCGGCTGGATGATCGTCGCGCTGCTCGCCACCCTGCTGCTGGTTTGCTGGAGCGGGCTCGAGGTCTATGCCGTGCAAGGCAAGGGTCCACTCGCCCAGACGACCCTCACGCCGATCGCCGAAGCGCGCGCGCACGACGACGAAGGCGGGAAGGGGAGCCACGAAAGCCTGTGGGAAGACGTGCACGAGGCGCTCGCGAACTTCTGCCTGTTCCTGATACTGCTTCATGTGAGTGGCGCGCTCGGCGCGAGCCTGATCCACCGCGAGAACCTTGTCCGCGCAATGGTCACCGGCAAGAAGCGCTTGCGGGAGTAGAGTTATCCACCGGGGTCTGACCCCGTTTTTAGCTTTTTATCCGACGACGTAGGCGGCGCTGCCGGTCGCGATCAGCTCGCCGCTGTCGCTCTCGAGTCGCATGTGGGCGACCGCGATGCGCTTGCCCATGCGCACGACTTGGCCGCTCGCTTCGAACCAGGCGCCGCGCCCTGGGCGCAGGTAGTCGACGCGCAGGTCGATGGTGCCGATGTTCGGGAATACCGGTTTCCCGTCCTTGAAGACGAGATGCTCGCTGTCTTTCTCGAACAGCGCGATGTGGATCACTACGCCGGCCATCAGGTCGAGCACCGAGGCGATCACGCCGCCGTGCAGGATCTGGCGCTGCGGATTGCCGATCAGCTCGGGGCGCATCTCGAAGCGCACTTTCGGCTTCTTCGGGTCGAGCGAGGCGAGCTTGAACCCCACGAAGCGGTTGAACGGCACATGTTCCTCGAAAATCGCCTTGAGCTGCTCGGCGAGCTGGGCGCGCTGCTGCTTGGTGGTCATGGCTCCCATCCCAGTTGGCGCGCGGCGAGGTCCTTCATGATCTCCTCGGTGCCACCGCCGATGGTCATCACTTTGACTTCACGGTAAATCCTCTCCGACTTCGAGCCGCGCACGTAACCGGCTCCGCCGAGCGTTTGCACCGCCTCGTCGGCGCACTGCTGCATCGTGCGCGTGGCGAAATTCTTCGTCACGCAGAGCTGCGCAACCGCGACCGGATCCCGTGGCGCCTCGACCAGGCGCCAGCAGCTGTCGTAGACCAGCGCGCGCGCCGCGTGCAGCTGCATTTGCATGTCGACCAGCTTGTGGCGCACGACCTGGTGGCCGAGCAGGCTCTGTCCGAAGGTCTTGCGCGTGCGCGCCCAGTCGAGCGCCTCGTCGAGGCAGGCCTGCGCAAAGCCGACCGCCATCGCCGCCATGCCCAAGCGCTCCGCATTGAAGTTGAGCATGATCGCGCGGAAACCGCCGTTCTCTTCGCCGATCAGGTTTTCGATCGGAACGCGGCAGTTATCGAAATGAAGCAGCGCCGTATCGGAGCACCACCAGCCCATCTTCTTGAGCGGCGTGCGGTTGAAGCCGGGGCGGTCGCGCTCGATGAGCAGGAGGGAAATGCCACCGGCACCCGGGCCGCCAGTGCGCAGCGCGACGGTGAAGTAGTCGGCGCGCAGGCCAGAAGTGATGAACGCTTTCTCGCCGTTGACCACGTAATGTGCCCCGTCGCGGCGCGCGCTGGTGCGCAGCTGCGCGACATCCGAGCCGCCGCTCGGCTCGGTGATTGCGAGCGCGCTGATCTTTTCACCGGCAAGAATGCCGGGCAGCACGCGTGCCTTGAGCGCGGGGCTGCCGACGCGCGCGATCGGCGGGGCGCCGATCCCGTGCGAGAAAAGGCTCGCGTGCAGGCCGCCGGACCCGGCGCGCGCGACTTCCTCGGCGAGGATGACGTGATGGAAGAGATCGCCCTCGGCGCCGCCGTATTCCTCCGGAAACCCGACCCCGAGGAGCCCGGCCTGCGCGGCCTTCTGATACAGGCTGCGCGGAAACTCGCCGGCTTCGTCCCAGGCGGCAGCCTGCGGCGCGAGCTCGCGCTCGACGAAACGGCGCACGCTGTCGCGGAACTGCTCGTGCTCCGGGGTCAGGGCAGGGTGCGCGCGGCTCATGCGGCCTCGAATTCGAGCAGCAGCTGACCCGGCGAGACCTGCATGCCGGTCGCGACGTGCACCGCGGTCACCCGTGCTGCCGCACCCAGGCTCAGCGCGTGTTCCATTTTCATCGCTTCGAGCACGATCGCCGCCGCGCCGGCGTCGAGCGCGCCGCCCGGGGCGACGTTGACTGCGACGACGCGCCCGCTCATCGGCGCGGTCAGGCGCCCGTCGACCGGGCCGCGGCTGCGACTCGCGGGCGGCGCGTGCAGGACGTCGTCGAAGCGAAAACTGTCCGCGTCCCAAGAGAGGACTATCGCGTCCTCTTCGAGCGCGTAGAAAACCGTTGCCTCGTGTGCGCCGTCGACCTCGAGGCGCGCGCTGCCGGTGTCGAGGGCAAGCAGTCGCAAGGCGACCTCGCGCCCGTCGACCCAAACGCGGTACAGGCCGTCGGCGAACGCGAAGGTCACCTCGGCCGGCGCCTCGAGCGCGGCGCAATGCAGGCGCGCAGGCATGCGGCGCGCCGGACTGTTCGACCACGAGGTCCACTCGCCGTAACCGGCGCCCCGCGCACGCTCTGCCGCGCGAAGCACGGCAGCTGCGGCGATCGTCGCTGGGGTGGGAACGCGGGGTTCGGGCGTGAGGCCGTGCTGCAGAAACTGCGTCGTCGCAGCACCGGCAGCGAAGCGCGTGTCGCGCAGCAGCCTGGCGAGAGTGACCTTGTTCGTCTCCAAGCCGAGCACCACACTGTGATCGAGCGCGGCGGCGAGACGCACGCGCGCAGCGTCGCGCGTCGCTGCGTGCGCGACGAACTTGGCGATCATCGAATCGTAGTCGGGCGGCACTTCGGCGCCGTCCTCCAGGGCGTGATCGACGCGCACTTCCGGGTCGGGTCGCCAGCGCAGGACGCGGCCGGACTGCGGTAGGAAATCCTGCGCCGGGTCTTCGGCGCAGAGACGCGCTTCGATCGCATGGCCGGAGAAGCGGATCTCGTCCTGCGCGCAGGGCAGCGCCTCGCCCGCGGCGACCCGCAGCTGCCACTCGACGAGATCGATGCCGGTGCGCAGCTCGGTCACCGGATGCTCGACCTGCAGGCGCGTATTCATTTCCATGAACCAGAACGCGCCTTCGGCATCGAGCAGGAACTCCACGGTGCCGGCGCCGACATAGCGCACGGCGCGCGCCACTGCAACCGCAGCTGCGCCCATGCGCGTGCGCAGCGCTTCGTCGACCGCGGGCGAGGGCGACTCCTCGATGATTTTCTGATGGCGGCGCTGCACCGAGCAGTCGCGCTCGCCGAGATGCACGCAGTTTCCTGCACTATCGGCGAACACCTGAATCTCGACGTGACGTGCGTCGTCAAGCGCGCGCTCGAGCAGCAGGCGCCCATCGCCGAAGGCGTGCTCGGCTTCCGAGCGTGCGCTGGCGAACGCGGCGCCGAGGCCCCGCGGTTCACGTACCAGGCGCATGCCGCGTCCGCCGCCGCCCGCGGCAGCCTTGATCATCAGCGGAAAGCCGACCAGTTGCGCGGCGTGCGTCAGCGCGGCCGCAGACTGGTCGGTGCCGTCGTACCCGGGGACCACGGGCGCGCCTGCCTGGCGCGCGAGCTGCTTCGCGTTTGCCTTGTCGCCCATGGCACGGATCGCGGCGGGCGGCGGTCCGACCCAAACCAGGCCTGCGTCGATGACCGCCTGCGCGAAGTCCGCGCTCTCGGCGAGAAAGCCGTAACCGGGATGCACCGCTTCCGCGCCGGTGCGCCGCGCCGCGTCGAGCAGTGCGTCGATGCTGAGATAGGACGCACGCGGCGCTGCCGGGCCGATGCACACCGCGAGGTCCGCCTCGCGCGCGTGGCGCGCGTCGCGATCACCCTCGGAATAAACGGCGATGCTGCGCAGGCCCATGCGCCGCGCCGTGCGCTGGATACGCAGGGCGATCTCGCTGCGGTTGGCGATGAGCAGCGACGCGAAGCGCGTCATGCGGGTCTCCAAACCCCTCTAACGGCCGCCGGCGATACCCATGCGCTTGGCGATGATGGAGAGCATGACCTCGTCAGCGCCGCCGCCGATCGAAGTCAGCCGTCCGTCGCGGTACGCGCGCGACACCGGGTTGTCCCAGGTATAGCCCATGCCGCCCCAGTACTGCAGGCAGGCGTCCGGCACCTCGCGCGCCAGGCGGCCGGCCTTGAGCTTTGCCATCGAGGCGAGGGTGGTGACGTCCTCGCCCTTGATGTGCAGGCTGACCGCACGGTAGACGAGCGCGCGCAGCGCCTCGATCTCGGTCTGCAGCTCGGCAAGGCGAAACTGCACGGCCTGAAAGCCGAGCACCGTGCCGCCGAACATCTTGCGCTCGCGCGTGTACGCTGCGGTTTCGTCGATGCAGCGCTGCAGTCCCATGATCTTGGCCGACGCACCCCAGAGGCGCTCTTCCTGGAACTGGAGCATCTGGTAGGTGAATCCCATGCCTTCCTCGCCGATCCGGAAGCGCTGCGGCACGCGCACGTTGTCGAAGTAAATCTGCGCCGTGTCCGAGGACATCATGCCGATCTTCCTCAGCTTCTTCGCGACGGTCACGCCCTTGGTCTTCATCGGCAGGCAGATGAGCGTCTTGTTCTTGTGCGCCGCGCCCTCCGAGGAATTGGCCAGCAGGCACATCCAGTCGGCCTGCGTGCCGCTGGTGGTCCAGAGCTTGCCGCCGTTGATCACGTAGTCGCCGCCGTCCTTCTTCGCGGTGGTCTTGATCGAGGCGACGTCCGATCCCGCGCCGGGCTCGGACACGCCGAGGCAGGCGACGTACTCACCCGAAATCGAGGGCGCGAGGAACTCTTTTTTCACTGTATCTGAGCCGAAGCGCGCGAGCGCCGGCGTCGCCATGTCGGTCTGCACGCCGATCGCCATCGGCACGCCGCCGCAGCGGATGTGGCCGAGCGTCTCGGCCATCACCATCGCGTAGCTCCAGTCGAGCGCCGCGCCGCCGTAATCCTCGGGCTTGGTCAGCCCGAGAAAGCCGAGCGCGCCCATCTTCTTGAACAGTTCCTTGGCGGGGAAGATCTCGTCTTCCTCCCAGGCGTCGACATGCGGATTGATCTCGTTGTCGATGAAGCGCTTGAGATTGCGGCGCAGTTCTTCGTGCTCGTGCGTGAATTCCATCGGTAGCTCCGTTTAGCGCGACATCGGGGTCTGACCCCCTTTTTATCTCATGGTCTGGCCACGCCAAATTGCATGGGCCGTAAAACGCGCGCGTCGGCTTCCCTGCAGATCGAGAGCACGAAGCCGAGTACGTTGCGCGTGTCGCGGGGATCGATGATGCCGTCGTCGAGCATCAGACCGCTGGTCACGAAGGCACTCGACTGGCGCTCAAAATTCGCCACGATCTTCGCTTTCAGGGCGTCAATCTTCGGCTGGTCGACCGGCTCGCCTTTGCGCTTCATGCCGGCCTCGGTGACGATCGCCATCGTGAGCGCGGCCTGCTCGGCGCCCATCACCGCGGTCTGCGCGTTCGGCCAGGAAAAAAGAAACCGCGGATCGTAGGCGCGTCCGCACATGCCGTAATTGCCCGCGCCGAACGAAGCACCACACATGATGGTGATCTGCGGCACGGTGGCGTTGGCGACCGCCTGGATCATCTTCGAGCCGTGCTTGATCATGCCGGCCTGCTCGGAAGCGACGCCGACGATGTAGCCGGTCGTGTTTTGCAGATAGACGATCGGGATTCCGGCCTGGCAGCAAGACTGAATGAAGTGGGTGGCCTTGGTCGAGCCGTCCGGATCGAGCGGACCGTTGTTGGTCACAATTCCCAGCGGCATGCCTTGAACCGCGGCATGCCCGCAGACCGTGGCCGGGCCGTAGTCGGCCTTGAAATCGAGAAAGTCCGAATGGTCGACGATGCGCGCAATCGCCTCGCGCATGTCGACCGGTTTGCGGTAGTCGGGCGGCATGATGCCGAGCAGCTCTTCCGCGGGGTAGCGGGGTGCCGGGCCGGAGGGGGCTCGCGCCGCACCCCAGCCCAGATGCGCGAGAACCTCGCGCGCGAAGCGCACGCCGTCGGCATCGTCCTCGGCGAGGTATTCGCCCAGCCCCGAGATCTGCGTGTGCATCACCGCTCCGCCGAGTTCCTCATCGGTGGCAACCTCTCCGGTGGCCGCCTTGAGCAGCGGCGGCCCGGCGAGAAAGGCCTTGGCGCGGCCACGCACCATGATCACGTAGTCCGA
>JAJDNJ010000145.1 GCA_022340705.1 Betaproteobacteria bacterium | reverse complement strand
GTGAACAGCACCTGGTCCGCGCGCAGCATGGCGCGCTCGCCGGCCTGCGGCTCCTTGACCTTGACGATCAGCTCGGCGCGCTCGAAGACCTGCGCGGCGCGCGCGACGACCTGGGCACCTGCGGCGGCGTACTGATCGTCGGTGCAGCCGATGCCCGCGCCTGCGTCGTGCTCGACGAACACCTCGTGCCCGTGCACCACGAGCTCGTGCACATTGGCCGGAACGAGGCCGACGCGATATTCGCTCGCCTTGATTTCCTTCGGCACGCCGACTCTCATGGCCCGTCTCCCTGGAATACGACCTGCGCCACGCTAGCTTAGCGCGCCGGCGTCTACGCGCACCGGCGTACCGGTGATCAGCGCGGCGGCCGGAGACGAGAGCCAGACGACGAGCGCCGCGACTTCCTCCGGCGTACCGAAGCGATCGAGCGCCTGGCGCGCGAGCATCAGCTCACGCATGTTGCCCTGCTCGAACAGCGGCTCGGCAAGCGGCGTCTCGATCGGCCCCGGGCAGACGCAGTTCACCCGGATACCGCGCCGGCCGTAGCTGCGCGCCGCGGCGCGCGTCAGGCCGACCACGGCGTGCTTCGAGCCGCAGTACGCCGGCAGCAGCGCGCTGCCGACGAGGCCCGCGACCGAGGCGGTGTTGACGATCGAATGCCCGCCCGGCGGCGCATCCTGGTCGAGCATCTGGCGGATCTCGATCTGCATGCACAGAAACACACCGCGCACGTTGACCGCCATTACGCGCTCGTAGTCCGCGATCGAAACCTGGTGCAGTTCGCCCACCGGGCCGAGGATGCCGGCGTTGTTGAACGCGCAGTCGATCCGCGCATACTTCTTCAGCGCAGCGTCGAAGAACCGGCGCACCGAGCCTTCGTCGGAGACGTCGACCTGCCCCGCCCAGGCCTCGCCGCCCGCGTCGCGCACCGCCCGCGCGGTCTGTTCCGCGGTATCCGGGTTGATGTCGCCCACCGCAACGCGTGCATCCTCGGCGCAGAACTGCAGCGCCGCCGCGCGCCCGAACCCCGAGCCGCCTCCGGTGACCAGTACGACGCGGTCTTTCAATTGCCCTGCCATGTCCCATCCTCCCGGTTGGACCGTGCCGCCTTGTCGCACCCGGACATTGCGCCGTCAAGGGCCGGTCCGCTTTCCGCGTGCGCACATGAAACAGTGCTTCTTGCGCGACCGGCGGTGTGCTTCAATCGCGCGCCGCCGGATCCCCGGTCTTGCACGGAACTCCCATGCGCCTCGCCCGCTTTGCCGCCGCCCTGCTCGCGGTCCTGCTGCTCAGTGGCGGTCTTGCCCGCGCCGACGACGCCGTCGCGCCCGAGGTTCGCGCGCTCGGGATCGAATCGCCACGGCGCGTGCTGTTCGTCGGCAACAGCTACCTGTACTACGGCGACAGCCTGCACAATCACGTGCGCCGCCTGGCGATCGAGAATGACAAGGCCAACGAGAAGAAGTACGGCTACAAGTCGATCACCATCTCGGGCGGAACGCTCGCGCAGCACGACCTCGCGCATTACCTGAAGCCCAACGCGGTCGGCATCAAGCAACCGTTCGAGGTCGTCGTGCTGCAGGGCCACAGCGCCGCAGGCCTGTCCGAGAAGCGCGGCGCCGCGTTCGTCCAGGCCGTCACCGCCTTCAACGATCTCATCCGCGCGAGCGGCGCGAAGACCGCGCTCTACATGACGCATGCCTATACGCCGGCGCACAAGTCCTACGACCCCGCCATGTTGCGCAAGACGGCGAAGCTCTACGTCGAGACCGGCAACCGTATCGGTGCGCTGGTGATCCCGGTCGGGCTCGCCTTCGAGGAAGCCTACCGCCGCAAGCCCGATCTCAAGCTGCAGAAGGACTATGACGGCAGCCACCCCGACCTGATCGGCACCTACCTCGCAGCCTGCGTGACCTACGCGGCGCTCTACGGCAAATCGCCCGTCGGCAACCCCTACGACTACTACGGCAAAATCGACAAGGACAGCGCCGCTTTCCTGCAGCAGGTCGCCGAGGACACGGTGCGCACGTTCTACGGGCGCTAGGAAGCGCCGGCCGCCGGCGGCTCGACCGGCGTCGCCACGGGCAGCGCCAGGCCGCGCTTTTGCATCTCCGCGCGCACGCGCTCGGGATAGTCGCTGATGATGCCGTCGACCCCGAGATCCATCAGCGCGGCGATGCGCGCAGGGTCGTTGACCGTCCAGACGATCACCTGCAAGCCGAGTCCGTGCGCCTCGGCAAGCAGCGCCTCGCTGAGGTCGCCGTGGTACGGCGACCAGATCCGCCCGCCGGCGGCCTTTACCATGCGCGGCACCGAGCCGTATTTCGCGTAGCGCAGGCCCCCGGTCCACGGCGAGCCGAGCCTCGAGGTGGCGCCGATGTTGTCGAGCCAGTTCTGCTGCGCGCTGAGATAAACCGTGCCGATCTCCGGCGCCTCGCGCTGCACGACCGCGAGCGTGCGCCAGTCGAACGACTGCACCGTCGCGCGGTCGGCGAGCTTCGCTTTGCGGATCTCGCCGATCAGCGCGCGCGCGAAGGGTCCGGGCGCCAGCGTCTCCCCAGGATGCAAGGGATCGATCTTGGTCTCGATATTGAAGCGCACCGTACCGTTGCCCGCGCGCGCGGCGAGCGCGAAGACGTCCGCGAGGCGCGGGATGCGCGCGCCGTCCGCCGGCTGCTGCTGCGCAAAGCGCTGCGCCGTGCGCGACCCGGGCTTCGCGCGGCCGACGTCATAGCGCTCCAGCTCGGCGTAAGTCAGTGCGTGAATCGCGGGCCCCGGCACGTCGATCCAGTGTTCGCTCGCGTCGCGCGCGATATCCGGATGGAGCGCGCGCTCGTGCGAGACGACGACGACCCCGTCGCGCGTGACACCCACGTCGAGCTCGAGCGTACTCACCCCGATCGACAATGCGCGCGCGAACGCCGGCAGGGTGTTTTCCGGCGCCAGGCCGCGCGCGCCGCGGTGGCCCTGCAGGTCGAAGGCGGTGGCGGGGAGCGCGGCCAGCGAAAGCGCGATCAGCACGACGACGCGCCTCAGGCGACCCGCGGGGGAATTTTCTGCCACGCGGGAATGTTCTCACGGCGGCGAATCGCGCGAACCGGAGTTTCGACCGGACCCGATCGCCTGCGGTAAATTGTTCGTTGCGGCGCGACGAAAGGAGTGGCGATGAACTCGAACGACCAGCGGGGAACCCCAAGGCGTGCATTCCTTCAGGCGTTCGGCACCGGCATTGCCCTCGGCATGCTGCCCTGGACAGCGCGCGGCGCCGAGGGCCGGCTGAAGGTGGGCATCGTCGGCTCGGGCAGGATCGGGGGGACATTGGGCGAGATCTGGCACAAGGCCGGACACGCGGTGATGTTTTCCTCGCGTCACCTCGACGACGACCGCGCACTGGCGAAGCGTCTGGGCGACCGGGCGCAGGCGGGAAGCCCGCGCGAGGCCGTCGTCTTCGGCGCGGTCGTGCTGATGGCGGTGCCCTTCGGCGCATTGCCGGCGCTCGGACGCCAGCTCGGCGGCGTGCTCAAGGACAAGCCGGTCGTCGATGCCTGCAACCCATTCGTGCATCGCGACGGCGAGATTGCTTCCTGGGCGCGTCAAAAGGGCGCCGGTCTCGCCTCCGCCGAGCTGCTGCCCGGCGCGCGGATCGTGCGCGCCTTCAACGCGATCAGCTATGCGCGCCTGCCCGAGATCGCAGAGCGCAAGGGTGGCGAGCCGGTCGGCATGCCGATGGCCGGCGACGACGCGCAGGCAATCGCGCTCGCCTCGCGCCTGGTGCGCGACGCCGGCTTCGAGCCGGTGGTGGTCGGCGGCCTCGCGATGGGCAAGTACCTCATCCCCGGCACGCCGCTCGCCGGCGAGCACACGCCGGAGGAGATCCGCAAGATCGCGGCGACGCTGAGCTGAGCGTTCGGTTTCAGCCGCCGGCCAGCGCGGCGGCGGCGAACCCGTAGAGGTTGAGCGCCGCGAGCACGATCAGCGGCCAGAGCGTGAGCTGCATGCCCGCGACCCGCAGGCGGAACTTCATCGTCGGCCCGCGGAATGCCAGGTAGTGGAGGACGCGCCCAAGCGTGTAGAGCGCCGCGATCACGTGCAGGACGTAGGGCGAGGTACGCCCGCCGACCTCGAGGAAGTAGGTGAGCAGCAGGAGCAGCGGCACGTAGGCGGCGAAATTCGAATGCGCGCTGACGATCGCGGAAATTTCGCCCTGCGCGCCGGCACCGAGCGAGATTCTGTTTTGGCGCCGCGCGCCGATCACCTTGAGCGAGATGCGCACATACAGGAAGGCGAGAATCGCTGCATACAGTCCGGTAATCATGATGTGGCAGTCATTTCGGATGCCGCGAAAAGAAATCGAGGATCACGCGGTTGGCGCTCCAGCCGTGGACCATCGGGCCGATCACGCGCTCGCCGAAATACGCCCATCCGCCGGGCCAGACATGCCCGCCGCCATTTACGCGGATGAGGACCGTTTCCGCGCGGCAGCCCGTCCAGCGGACTTGCTCGGTCTTGATGTCCTTCTCGGCGGCCAGGACCTCGGCGCTGCCCGGCGCTCCGCAGCCGTTGATCGTCGCCCAGACGCGCATCGATTCGTCGACCGAGATCTTCGTCATGTCGTCGCGCTGGGCGCAGGCCGCTTCGCCCCCCTCGTACGGCCAGCAGGGGTCCGCAGAGCCGTGGATCTGCAGCACCGGCACCGGCCGCGGCGGCGCGCACGAAGCCGTCGTGGCGTACTGGTTGGCGCCGCCGACCGCGGCAATGGACGCGATGCGACCCCCCATCTGGCACGCGAGCCGATGGCTCATCGCGCCGCCGTTCGAGAGCCCGGTGGCATGCACGCGCCGCGCGTCGACCGCGACCCAGCGTTCGAGATCGTCGAGCAGCGCGCGGAAATAAGCGATATCGTCGACGCCTTCCTTGCACGCACGGCCGCTCACGCACTGCCAGCCCTTCGCGCCGCCGCCCGCGTTCCAGGTTCGCACGTTCGGGAGCAGGCGCGAGCGGGTGCCGTTCGGGTAGATCACGGCGACGCCCTCGCGGTTCGCCATCGCGTGCAGGCAATCCTTGCTGTCGATGTCGCCGCCCGGGCAGGCGGTGCGCGCCGCGGCACGCGCGTTTCCGCCCCCGCCGTGGATCGCGAGGATGACCGGCACAGGTCGCGCAGGAGAGTAGCCCGCTGGCAGATAGACGTCGTAGGCGCGAGCCGCGAAGCCCGGCACTTCGCAGGTCACGACCGCAGCCGGCTTCGCGTCTGCCGGCGCGCAGGCCTGGGTCTTCGCGCTTGCGCACGCCGGGATCGCCATGGAGAAGAGAAAAATCGCGACAGGGGGGAACGCGCGCATCCGCATATTCTGCACGCGATCCGTATTCGTGATGACGATCGGGCCGGGTGCCGGCTAGCGGCCAGGAGCGGACGTTCGACCAACGTGGAGCCCGCCGCCGCGCGCTGGCACGCTCACTTTCTAGTACAAAGTCACTTCCAGTGCCCGGCGGGAATCCTTGCAGCCAAGTACAACTTGGCACGCTACGCCCTACGATCACGCGGTCCAAGGAAGAACCACAGCAGCAAACCCAGCACGGGCAGCAGCACCACCGCGACTATCCAAATCAGCTTCTTCTCGTTTGAAGCAGAGCTTTGGAAAATATTGATCATTGCCCAGACATCTCCGATCAGTATTAGGAGGCCCAAGATGCCGCTGTATCCGAAGTTCATCATTTTTGTTCCCTCTTCGTTCAGTGGGAGCAGCCAATTTCCGCTTCGGGTCTGTAGCACACAATCGGGTCCGGGTGCTACCGGCCACAAGCGGTCATTCGATCACGCGGTCGGCTCGTAGCAAGATGGATTGCGGAATCGTGATACCAATCGCTTTCGCGGTCTTCAGGTTAACCACGAGCTCGAAGCGCGCCGCCTGATCGACGGGGAGATTGGCTGGTTTCTCGCCTTTTAGCACTCGCGCCAGCATATCCGCTCCGCGACGCACGTCGTCAGAAAGGTTCGTGCCGTAGGACATGAGCCCGCCCAGTTCGACCATCTCACGACCGGCAAAGATTACTGGCATGCGGCGCTCGAGAGCGGCTCTGACAAGCTGTTCGCCGTGAGCCGAATAGCCCAATGCGGTGAACTGGACGTACGGGATGATGACTTCAGCACCTTCGCTCACGGCATGCCCAACGATGCCGTTCTTGGGCGCGACCAGATGGTACTCGGTCAGACCTATGCCGAGTTGTTTGGCCGCCTTACGCAATTCAAGTCGTTCGTGGCTCGGTGAGACAACATAAGGGACAGCCACACGTTTCAAGTTTGGTAGTAGCTCACGTGCCAAATCGAGGCGCTTAACGGCCAATTCGAAGAAGCGGTTCGTCGTACCCGTGATGTTGCCTCCGGGATGGCCGTAGCTTTGCACGAACCCAGAAGCGACCGGGTCGGCCACCCAAACGAAAATGATCGGCACCGTGCGCGTCGCAGTTTGCGCGGCCTGTGTCGCCTGATTGAGCAAGGTAAGAATCGCATCCGGCTTCAGTGCCAGAAGCTCGCTCGCCGGATCTTCGTTAAACGAATATCCGCCGCGGCTAAAGCGATACTCGATCTCCAGGTTTTCGCTCACAGTAAAACCATGCACAGCGAGCTGTTCGCTGAGTGCGGAACGGTAACGATTGAGCCCTTCGGCGCCTGCGCCGAACAATACGCCGACGCGATAGGTACGCCCCCGCTGTTGGGCGCGGGTAGAACGCGGCGCCGCGAGCAGCGCACTCGTAGCAATCAGGAATTGCCTTCGTCCGATGTGGCCCATGGCGCCCCCTCGCCGGATCGAGCTTCATTCAAGCATCAGGCGACGCTAACAATTTGACAGGGGTCAGCCTCGATGTCGATCAGCGTTTTAACGCTTCGAACGGCCGGTTCCTGACATCCGGGCCGTCCGCTAAGGGTCGATACCCGCCCGTCGAGCCTTCCCGAGAGCGGTCGCTGGGCGAACGGCCGCTTTGGGGCAGCGAGAGCCGAATCGGACAGGCCGCTACCGGCCAATTGCGGTCGTTCACCGGTCGATCACCTTCATGGCCTCGCCACTTCTTGCGCCTACCTCAAGGGCGAGCGATCCTTGTCTTCGCAGATAAACGAACATACCCACCAGGAAATCGTTCCTCAACAAACGGG
>JAJDNJ010000142.1 GCA_022340705.1 Betaproteobacteria bacterium | reverse complement strand
CGAGAAGCGATGGGAGTCCGAAGTCGTCGGCAACCTGGTGGTGGGCGAGCCGGTGAAGCTGTCGCTCAAGTCGGGACATGCCTTCCTCGCGCTGTACGCCCCGGTGCCGAATGCGCACAACGCCATCGTCCTCGTGCACGGCCTCGGCGTGCACCCCGATCACGGCGTGATCGGCGTGCTGCGCAGCGCGCTTGTGGATCGCGGCTACACCACGCTGTCGATCCAGATGCCGGTTCAGGCCTCGGACGCGGGCGCCGAGGCGTACACGCCCGTGCTGTTCGACGAGGCGGTCGAGAGAATCGCCGCGGCGGCCGCCTGGTTGCAGACGCGCGGGGTCAGAAAATTCGTCCTGCTCTCCCATAGCATGGGTTCGCGCATGAGCTTGGCCTACTGGAAAACGACGAAGAACGCGCCGTACGCGGCTTGGATCTGCCTCGGCATTCCGTCGGCGTTCTCCGGCCTGGGCAGCATGCGTGCGCCGATTCTCGATGTCCACGGCGAGTTCGACTTGCCCCCCGTGCTTGCGCAAGCGACGGGTCGCGCGCGCACAATCGAGTCGATACCGGGCTCGCGCGAGGTGGTGATCGCGGGCGCGGATCATTTCTACAACGGGCGCGAGACGCAGCTCGCCGATGCGATCGTGGCGTTTCTCGAAGCGCAGGGGATGCAGGCGCGATGACCCTCACCGAGCTGCGCTACATCGTCGCGGTCGCGCGCGAGCGCCACTTCGGGCGCGCGGCGGAAAGCTGCTTCGTCTCCCAGCCGACCCTGTCGGTCGCGATCAAGAAGCTCGAGGACGAGCTCGGCGTGGTGCTGTTCGAGCGCGGTCCGGGTGAAGTGACGACGACGCCGATCGGCGTGTCGATCGTCGAGCAGGCGCAGCGCGTGCTGGAAGAGGCGTCGCGCATCAAGGAGCTCGCCGCGGGCGGGCGCGACCCGCTCGCGGGCACCCTGCGGCTCGGGGCGATCTACACCATCGGCCCCTACCTGCTGCCGAAGCTGATCCCGATCCTGCGGCGTAGCGCGCCATCGATGCAGCTGCTCATCCAGGAGAATTTCACCCACCGCCTGGCCGAGTCGTTGAAGCACGGCGAGGTCGACGTGATCGTCATCGCGCTGCCGTTCAGCGAGCCGGGGGTGATCACGCAGGCCGTATACGACGAGCCGTTCCTGGTCGCGGTGCCGCAGCGCCACCCCTGGGCGCGCAAGAAGGAGATCGCCGCCGAGGCGCTCAGCAAGGAAAGCATGCTGCTGCTCGGCGCCGGGCACTGCTTCCGCGATCAGGTGCTCGACCTGTGCGCGACCGTGAGCCGCTCGCCGAACCGCAGCGGCATCCAGCGCACATTCGAGGGTGGCTCGCTCGAGACGATCCGTCAGATGGTCGCGAGCGGCGTCGGCATCACCGTGCTGCCGGCGACCTCGATCACGCCGGGCGCGGGCGCGAGCGACCTGATCCGCATCCGACCGTTTGCCAAGCCGGTGCCGGGGCGGCGCGTGGCGATCGCCTGGCGGCGCAGCTTCCCGCGGCCGAAGGCGATCGAGGCGCTGCGCAAGGCGATCCTGGCCTGCGAGCTGCCACGCGCGACGAAGCTCTCGAACGCCGCGCCGTCGGGCGAGGGCAAGGCCGCGGCATGATGGCGCATGACCATGAACATCCAGATCCATCGCCCTGGGTGCTGCGCTGGAGCGAGCTGATCGCCCCGGGCGGGACGGTGCTCGATCTGGCCTGCGGCGCCGGGCGTCACGCGCGCATGCTGGCGGCCCGCGGCCACGCGGTGCTCGCGGTCGACCGCGATCGCGAGGCGCTCGCCGCGCTCGCTGCGCTTCCCGACATTGAAACGCTCGCCGCCGACCTGGAAGACGGATCCCCCTGGGCGATCGGCGCGCGTCGATTTGCCGGCGTCGTCGTCGTCAACTATCTGCATCGCCCGCTCATGCCGCTGCTCGCCGCGGCGCTCGAGGACGGAGGGGTTCTCGTTTACGAAACCTTTGCGGCCGGGAACGAACGCTTCGGGAAGCCGTCTAATCCGCATTTCCTGCTGCGACCCGGCGAGCTGCTCGACGCGTTTCGCCCGGCGCTGAGCGTGGTGGCGTTCGAGCAGGGGCGCGTGGAACGGCCGAAACAGGCCATCGTTCAGCGCCTGTGCGCGCGCCGTAGCCCGCAGGCCGATGCGCCGCTCGCGTCATGCTGCACAGGACGTTAATGCTGCGGTAACAAGGGGTTAAAATACCTCGGTCGCTGTTTTGAGACGGTACGGGAGGAGCATTCCATGATCACCGGAAGCCTGGTAGCCATCGTAACCCCGATGAAGGACGACGGCGCGATCGATCTCGTGCGATTCCGCGGCCTGATCGACTGGCATGTGGCCGAGGGGACAGACGGCATCGTCGTCGTGGGCACCACCGGCGAGTCGCCGACGGTCAATTTCGACGAGCACAAAGAGCTGATCCGCGTCGCGGTCGAGCATTCGAAGGGGCGCATTCCAATCATCGCCGGAACCGGAGGCAATTCGACGGCCGAGGCGATCGAGCTCACCGAATCGGCGAAGAAAGCGGGCGCCACGGCCTGCCTGTCGGTTGTTCCGTACTACAACAAGCCCACCCAGGAGGGCCTGTATCGGCACTTCCGTACAGTGGCCGAGACAGTCGACCTGCCGATGATCGTCTACAACGTTCCCGGACGGACGGTCGCCGACCTGCAGAACGACACCCTGCTGCGCCTCGCCGAGCTGCCGGGCATCATCGGCATCAAGGACGCGACGGCGAACATCGAGCGCGGCAGCGACCTCGTGCGCCGCGCGCCGCGCAATTTCGCGATCTACAGCGGCGAAGACTCGACCGCGCTGGCGCTGATCCTGATGGGCGGCCACGGCGTGATCTCGGTGACCGCGAATGTGGCGCCCAAGCTGATGCATCAGATGTGCGCGGCAGCGCTCGTCGGCGACGTGAAGAAGGCACGCGAGATCAACCTGCGGCTGCTGCCGCTGCACCAGCGTTTGTTCGTCGAGGCGAATCCGATCCCGGTGAAATGGGCGCTCGCCCAGATGGGGCTGATCGAAGGCGGAATTCGCCTGCCGATGGTGCCGCTCTCGGAGAAGTTCCACGACACGGTGCGTGAAGCGCTGCACGAGGCGGGCATCGCACTTCCCGGGCTGCGCGTGGTGGAGAAGCGCGCTTGAACGGCTCGCGGCAACCGCAGCGCGGGCGCGCGCTGGCGCTGGCCTGCGCGGCAGTCGCCGCGCTCGCGGGCTGCCAGTCGACGAGCAACCTGCTCGAAGCGCCACAGGTCGATTACAAGTCGGCGGGGCAGCTTCCGCCGCTCGAGATTCCCCCCGACCTCACGGCACCACGGCGCGACAACCGCTACGTGGTGCCCGAGACCGGCAAGGGGACCACGACGCTGTCGAGCTACCAGGCCGATCGCGTGCAGGCGAAAGCGCGCGGCGACAGCGACGTGCTGCCGACGGAAGACAACATGCACATCGCGGGCCGCGGCAACGAGCGCTGGCTGGTGATCGACAACAAGACGCCGCAACAACTCTGGCCCGAGGTGAAGGATTTCTGGCAGGAAAACGGCTTCCTGATCCGCAAGGCGACGCCCGAGACCGGAATCATGGAAACCGACTGGGCCGAAAACCGCGCCAAGCTGCCGCAGGACATCATCCGCAGGACGCTCGGCTCGCTGCTCGATCAGATCTACTCGACTTCCGAGCGCGACATGTTCCGCACCCGGCTCGAGCGCACGCCCGATGGGCGCGGTACCGAGATCTATATCAGCCATCGCGGCATGGAGGAGGTCTACGTTCCCGGCAGCGGCCGCGAGCAGACCAAGTGGCAGCCGCGCGACACCGACCCGACGCTCGAAGCCGAGTTTCTGCGCCGGCTGATGGTGCGGCTCGGTGCGCAGGAAGAAAAGGCCAAGCTCATGGTCGCGAGCACGGCGCAGCAGCCCGAACGCGCGACGATCAAGAAGGGCCCCGACGGCAGCGAGGTGCTCGAGGTGGACGAGCCCTTCGACCGGGCGTGGCGCCGCGTCGGCCTCGCGCTCGACCGGGTCGGATTCACGGTCGAGGACCGCGATCGGGCGAAGGGCCTGTACTACGTGCGTTACGCCGACCCGAGCCCCGACATGAAGAAAAAGGACGAAAAGCCCGGCCTGCTCGACAAGCTCGCGTTCTGGAAGTCGTCCGAGCCCGAGGTCAAGGCCGAGCAGTATCGCGTTTCGGTGGCGCAGGAGAGCCAGGGCAGCCAGGTACGCGTGCTCGGCAAGGACGGCAAGGTCGAGACGACGCCCACCGGGCACCGCATCCTTTCGCTGCTGCACCAAGAGCTCAAGTAGTTCGGCGCCGCGCCGCGTGCTGCGCTTCACTTCGCTCGCAAGCGGCAGTCAGGGCAACTGCCTGGTGGTCGAGGCGGGCGCGACGCGCGTGCTGGTCGACTGCGGCCTTTCGCCGCGCGAGACACGCCGCCGGCTCGCGCGCCGCGGCCTGGAGCCCGAAGCACTGCGTGCGATTCTCGTCACCCACGAGCACGACGATCACGCGGGCGGGGCCTTCGCCTTCGCGGCTGCGCACGACATCGAAGTCGTGCTCACGCGCGGCACGCTGCATGCGCAGCGCGAGGCGCAGGCCGCGGTCCAGGCGGACGCAGTCGACCACGGCGTGCAGCTGCGCCTGATCGACGGGCGCGAGCCGTTCGCGATCGACGGCCTCGAAGTGCGGCCGTTTACGGTGCCGCACGATGCGCGCGAGCCGGTTCAGTTCGTTCTGTCGGACGGCGCGCAGCGCCTCGGCGTGCTGACCGATCTCGGCACGCCGACGCCGCATGTCATCGACATGCTCTCGGGATGCGACGCGCTGGTTCTCGAGTGCAACCACGCGCGCGACCTGTTGTGGAACGGCGGCTATCCGCGCTGGCTGAAGGCGCGCATCGGCGGCCCGCTCGGCCACTTGGACAACGATGCCGCCGCAAGCCTGCTCGCGGCGCTCGACCGCTCGCGCCTGCGCCACGTCATTGCCGCGCACCTGTCGGAGCAGAACAACCGCCCCGAGCTCGCGCGCGCGGCGCTCGCCCGCGCGCTCGGCTGCGAGCCCGACTGGGTCGGCCTCGCGACCCAGGCCGACGGCTTCGACTGGCGCGCGCTCGACTGAGCACGCCGCCGCGGCTTTGCCCTGGGAAAACTCTGATCGAGTGAGTGACTCGAGCGGAGCTTCGTCTGACGTCGGAAGATCGCAAGGGGGCGGAGCCCCCTTGTTCAGACTTGTCTAAAGACCGAGCGTAGTCGCCGATACGGAGGGCAGGGAGGCGCTCCAGATCTCGCCGAAACGGCTGCGCATCGCGAGCGCCTCGGTTTCGTCGTGGATCCCGATCGCCCCGCGGAAGAAGCGCGCCACCGGACGGCGCACGTAATGCTCGGCGTCGAGCACCAGGAACGCGTCCTGCACCTCGCGGATTTCCTCGATGGTGCGGTTGACCTGGATCACGTGCGAAAAGCGTGCGAGCAGACGCATCCCGCGCGGGCAGCGGCGCATGAGGTACTCCGGATCGTGAACCACGATGTACAGGCGCCGCGTGCGGCTCGCGAGCAGAAAGCGCTCGATGCGCTCGATGCGCGCCGGCGAGTTGAGGCGCAGGCCTTCCAGATCGGGATCGAACACGCGCAGCTCGCGCCCGTTCTGCTCGAGCAGACGATCGACCGCCGTCTGAAAATCGGCCTCGGTGTCGAAGCGCTGGTACTCGGGCGTGACGGGTTCGGTCGGGTCGCTCATCTGAGTGGTCGAGATGCCGAGTGTCGAGGTGCAAAGGTCCCAGATGCTAAGTACCCAGATGCAAGTAGCCCTGTCGGTACCAGGCATAGAGTAGATTGCCGAGCGCGGCGCGGGCAAGCCGTGCGCCCTCGAGCCTTCGGGCGTCGGCGAGCGCCGACAGGGCGCTGCGCTGCGCGGCCGGCAGGTCGAGTCGCTCGCCATTCACGTACAGTGTCGCGCGCAACACCGAGATCCGAGTGCGCGCATCGAGCACGACCCAGGCGCGGCGCAGGCGCGCGGCGAACGCGGCTGGCGAGAGCGCGCGGCGCGGCGGCTTGAACACGATCTGGGGCTTCGGCGTCGAGAGGTATTCACCGAGGAAGCGGCTCACCTCGGCGCGCGTCCAGCGGATCCCGGCGAGCGTGTCGCAGGCATAGTCGATCATCGCCGCGGGCAGGCGCGCCGGATGCCGGCTCGGTTGCAATCCGGGATCGCGGTAGCGCGCGCGCGGCAGGCCCTGCGCGTGCAGCCAGTCGAGGAATGCCGCGGCCATCTCCTCTCCGAGCGGCGCGCGAAAGCCGATCGAGTAGGTGAGACTGGGCTCGAGCGCGACGCCGTCGTGCCCCCAGCCAGGCGGAAGATAGAGCAGATCACCCGGTTCGGTGAGCAGCTCCTCCTCGGCCTCGAAATTCTCGATCAGGCGCAGCGGCGCGCCGCGCACGAAATCGAAGCGCCGCGGACGGCACAGGCGCCAGCGCCGGCGTCCGCGTCCCTGAAGCAAAAACACGTCGTAGGCGTCTTCGTGCGGGCCGACGCCGCCGCCCGCTGCCGCGACGCTCACCATCACATCGTCGAGGCGCGCCTGCGGGATGAAGTCGAAGCTTCGCAGCAGCCGCTCGGCCGCGGGCAGATGCAGATTCAGGCCGCTCACCAGTACCGTCCAGTCGGCGTCGCGCGCGCGGCGCAGCCGCGCGCGCGTCAGCGGTCCGTGGGTGAGCGTCCAGCGTCCGCGGCGGTGCTCGACCAGGCGCGATTCGACGTCGTCGCGCGCCACGAGCCGTGCGAGCCCCGCGTCGTCGATCAGGTCGCGAAATCCGGGCATCGCGCCACGCACCAGCAGGGGGCGCTTCTGCCAGTACCGCGCGAGAAACCTGCGCG
This sequence comes from Betaproteobacteria bacterium, assembly GCA_022340705.1. Classification (GTDB taxonomy): domain Bacteria; phylum Pseudomonadota; class Gammaproteobacteria; order Burkholderiales; family SG8-39; genus SG8-39. Next base: position 11,126 of record JAJDNJ010000142.1, on the reverse strand, counting down.
GTGAGAGTCCACCGAGGAGCACATTGCGCACCGCCAAATTATAGGAGCGGCGCAACATCGTGACATGACGATGACGCGCGCGACACGCCCCCTTGTCAGAGCGCAAAGGGCATGCATTAGAATCCGCCGGACATGATGCAGATGGGACAGCCCGCGCCGAATTTCTCGCTGCCGGACGCCGACATGCAGGTCGTCACGCTGTCGGCGTTCAAGGGAAAAAAGAACGTCGTGCTGTTTTTCTATCCACGTGACGGCACGCCGGGCTGCATCATGCAGGCGGTGGACTTCTCGGATCACGAGAGCGAATTCCTGCGCCACGACTGCGTCATCCTGGGCGTGTCGCGCGACGACTGCCTGCGCCATGCCGAGTTCCGCGACGAGCACGGGCTGTCGATCGGGCTGCTCTCCGACACCGAGGGCGAGGTCTGCCGCAGCTACGGCGTGCTGCAGGAAAAGGAGACCGAAGGCGTGCGGCGCGAGTCTCTCGTGCGCTCGACCTTCGTGATCGACAAGAAAGGCGTGCTGCGCCACGTTGCCTACAACGTGAACCCGCGCGGCCACGCTGCGGAGGTCTTCAACGTCGTACGCCGGCTGAAGGCCTGAGGCGTGCCTCAGGCGAGCTGCGTGCCGAGCAGCGCCCCGATCGAGTAGGTCACCACCCCGGCGCCAGCGCCGATCGCGAGCATGCGCGCGCCGCCGGCGAGCGCCGCGCGCCCGGTGAACAGGCTGGTCGCTGCACCGGCGAGAAATAGCCCCGCGGCGGCGGCCAGGATCGACGCGATCAGCGCGAACGAGGCTGGCGCAAAAGCGAACGGCGCGAGCGGCACCACGCCACCAATGGCGAAGGCGACGAACGACGAGAGCGCCGCACCCGATGGCGACCCGAGGTCGTCGGGATTGAGCCCCAGTTCCTCGCGCGTGAGCGTGTCGAGCGCGTTCTGCGGATCGGCGATGAGCTGCGCGGCATGGCGTCGGGCCTCTTCGAGCGGCACGCCGCGCGCCTCGAAGATGAGGGCGAGCTCCTCGGCCTCTTCCTCGGGGTAGGCGTCGAGCTCGGCCTTTTCGAGCGCGATCTGGTGCTCGTACATCTCGCGCTGCGAGCGCATCGAGACGTACTCGCCCGCGGCCATCGAGAATGCGCCCGCGAGCAGACCGGCCACGCCGGCGAGCAGAACGGTGCCGTTCGCCGCGCCGGCGCCCGCCACGCCGAGGATCAGTCCCGCGTTCGACACCAGCCCGTCGTTCACGCCGAACACCGCCGCGCGCAACGAACCGCCCTCGCCGAGCCCGCCGTGGCGCTCGCCGATCTCGTCGTGCTCCGAAGGCAAGCTGCCCGTACCGCGCGGCGCGCGCGCACCTTCGCGGTAGACCGACATGCCGCGCACCTTCATCGCCGCGAGCGCGTGCGTGAGGCGCCGCGGACCGAGACGCTCGACGAGCCAGGCGACGAGCCTGGCGCGGACCGTCGGGCGGAACGGGGCGGGCGTCACGCCGCCGGCCACCAGTGCGTCGCGCCAATGGGTCGCCTGCGACTCTGCGTCACGCGCGAGCTCTTCGAACAGATGCTTGCGCCGCGCGTCGTGTTCGCGCGCGGCAATTACACGGTAGAGATACGCCGAGGTGAGCTCGCCGTGAAGCGAGTCTTCAGCTTCCATGCGCCGTTCTCGTTCGCTAGGCAGCGCGCGCCCCGCTCAGCCCTGCGCCGGATTGAGCCAGCTGTTCCATAGGGCGCGCGCCGGGTCGATCAGCTCGCCGGCTACGAGGCCTACCGGGCCGACGCCGCGTGCGACCAGGGCGTCGGCGGCCGCGCCGTGCAGATGTACGCCGAGCACGAGTGCGGCCTCACCGCTGTAGCGCTGCGCGAGCAGCGCGCCGAGAATGCCCGAGAGCGTGTCACCCATTCCGGCAGACGCCATGCCAGCGTTGCCCGAGCGGTTGACGAACCAATGCCCGTCGCGCGCGATGAGCACGCTGCCGTTGCCCTTGAGCACGGTGTGCGCGTTCAGCCGCTCGGCCAGGGTGCGCGCCGCGGCGAGCCGGTCGGCCTGCACTTCCTGCACGCTCGCGCGCAGCAGGCGCGCGGCCTCGCCCGGGTGCGGCGTGATCACTGTCTCCGCCGAGCGACGCGCACAGGCCGCGCGCAGGTCGCTGTCCTCGGCGAGCAGGTTGAGTGCATCCGCGTCGAGCACGCAGGCGATGTCGCTCGCAATCACGGCGCCGAGCAGCGTTTCGGCGCGTTCGCTCTGCCCGAGACCGGGCCCGATCACCACCGCGTCGAGGTTCTGGCCGAGCGCGTCGTCCGGGTGGCGCAGCATCAGCTCGGGCGCGACCGGATCGAAATCGGGAGCCTCGTGATCGAGCAGGCCGACGTACACGCGGCCCGCGCCGAGCTTGAGCGCGGCGCGTCCGGCGAGCAGAGCAGCGCCGAGCATGCCGCTCGCGCCGCCGAGGATCGCGAGCGCGCCCGCCTGTCCTTTGTGGAATTCACGCGGGCGCGTCTTGAGCACCCAGCGCATCGTCGCCGGCTCCGCGACCCAGCCCCGCGGCGCGAGTGCGCCGCGCACGTCGAGGCCGAGTTCCGCGACCTGCAGCGCGCCGCAGTGATCGGGGCCGTCGAGTGTCAGCAGCCCGGGCTTGAGCGCGATGAAGGTGATCGTGTGCGTGGCACGCACCGCGCGACCGAGCACGCGCCCCGTGTCCGAGGCGAGTCCGCTCGGGATATCGAGCGCGAGCACCGGGCAGGATTGTGCGTTGGCGGTTTCGATCAGCGCTGCATAGGGCCCTTCGGGCGCGCGCGCGAGACCGATACCGAACAAGCCGTCGATCACGAGCGACCAGCTGCGGTCTTCGGGTACCGCATCGAGAGTTTCGCCGCCGGCGGCCTGCCATTTGCGCAAGGCTTCGGCGGCGTCCTGAGGCAGTTTCGCCGGATCGGCGGGCGAGACGAGGGTGACCCGCAGGAAAGCGGCCTTCAGGCGCGTCGCCACTTCATAGGCGTCGCCGCCATTGTTGCCCGGACCGGCGAGCACCAGGACGTCCTTGCCGCGCTCCGGCACGAGGCGCTGCGCGAGCTCGGCTGCGGCTTCGCCCGCACGCACCATCAGCGCCGGGCTCACCGCGCCGGCAGCCGATTCGATGCGGCGGATATCTTCAGTCAGATAGATCGGTTGGCTCATGCGCGCATTTTAGGGGCTTGGGCGCATCGTTTCCGAATCGCCCGCCAGGGCCCGGGGTCATTCGAGCGCGCGCAGGACCTCGTCGGCGAGCGCCAGGCTCGCGGTCAAGCCGGGTGATTCGATGCCGAACAGATGCACGAGTCCCGCGACCCCGTGCACGCGCGGCCCCTGGACGACGAAATCCGCTGCGGGCGCGCCCTGCGGAACGATCTTTGGTCGCACACCGGCATAGCTCGGCAAGAGCGCACCGTCAGGCAGTCCGGGCCAGTAGCTGCGGATTGCGGCATAGAACCGCTCGGCGCGGCGCGGATCGACCCGATAATCGATACGCTCGACCCATTCGACGTCCGGCCCGAAGCGGGCCTGGCCGGCGAGGTCGAGGGTGACATGTACGCCGAGGCCGCCCGGCTCGGGCACCGGGTAGACCAGGCGCGAGAAGGGCGCGCGGCCGGCGAGCGCGTAGTAGTTGCCTTTGGCGTAGTACTCGCCCGGGGCGTGCTGCGGCGGATAGCCGTCGATGCGCCGCGCGAGGCTCGGTGCGCGCAGTCCCGCGGCGTTCACCAAGCAGCGCGCGCGCAGGCGCATCGGTTCGGCGCCCCCGACCCAGAGATCGATTCCTTCGCCGCCCACTTGCGCGCGCTCGAGGGGGCTCTTGAGGGCGAGCATGGTGCCCTGCGCCTCGGCATCGCCGAGGTAGGCGAGCATCAGTGCATGACTGTCGATGATGCCGGTCGAAGGCGAGTGCAGCGAGGCGACGGCGGCCAGGGCCGGCTCCAGCGCGAGTGTCTGCGCACGGTCAAGCCTGACGATGTCGTCGACGCCGTTGGCCAGGGCGCGCTGGCGGATCGACTCCAGCTCGCCGCGCTGCGCTTCCTGCGTCGCGACGATCAGCTTGCCGCTGCGTCGGCAGGGAACGCCGTGACTGGCGCAGTACTCATACAGCCGGTGGCGGCCTTCGACACAGGCGCGCGCCTTGAGCGAATCCTGCGGATAGTAGATGCCGGCGTGAATGACTTCGCTATTGCGCGAGCTGGTATGCGTGCCGATCGCATCCTCGGCCTCGAGCACGACGACCTCGCGCCCGGCGAGCGCCAGCGCGCGGGCGGTCGCGAGACCGATCACGCCCGCGCCGATCACCACGGTGTCGATGCTGTCCATGTCGGCGCGCATTCTAGCCAGGGGTGCCGGGGTGCGCCGGCGGCCGCTAGCTGCCCGGACCGGCGGTCCCCCCCTGGTCGCACGGCGGCCCCTCGCTGCGCCCGCATGTGGACCGCGTCACGCAGGACGCCGAGCGCATCTGCTTATAATAGCCAGTCCGTCCAGCCTCGATTGGGCCGAGAAAATTCGCGCGCGTAAGCGGCCGCCAAGACCAGAAGACGACGAATGAACCCGACGGCGATCTACTCGAAGACCGGCAAAGGCGTACAGGAGGCGTCGGGCCGCACGAGCCACCTGTCGCGCGCCGATCGCGCGGTACTCGCGGCGGTCGACGGCAAGTCAACGGTTGCCGAGCTGAACGCGAAGTTCGACAAGTTCACCGAGACGAAATTCCAGCAGCTGATCGAGAAGATGGACAAGGACGGCTTCGTGCGCGAAGTGTCGCCGGGGGCCGTCGTCACCCAGTCGAGGCCGGCGCTGCGCCGGCCGGCCGCGCCGAGCGCGCCGCCGCCGAAGCCGAAGGAAGAGGAAGAAGGCGACGAGCTCGATTTCACCTCGTTCATTCCGACCGCGCCGAAGGCGGAAGCCGAGCGGGCGAAAGCTGCGGGCGCAAAGCCGTCTGGCGAAGCGACGCAGTCGCGCGCCGCCGCGCCGAAGGCCGATGCGACGCAATCCCGGGCCGCGGCGACAACGCCAGGGACCTCGACTTCGCAGCGCCTGGATCTGGCGGCGAAGGCGCGTGCCGAAGCCGAGCAGCGCAAGGCGGAGCAGGATGCGTTCGATTTCCGGGCGCGCGAGCAAGCCGAAGCCAAAGCGAAGGCGGAGGCAGTGGCGCGCGCAAAAGCCGAGGCCGAGGCGAAGGCGAAGGCCGAGGCCGCCGCCAAAGAGAAGGCGGAGGCGGAGGCGCGTGCGAAGGCTGCGGCAGAGGCGCGCCAGAAGGCCGACGCTGAGGCCAAGGCCAAGGCCGAAGCCGAAGCCAAGGCGCGCGCCGACTCGGAGGCGAAGTCAAAGGCCCTGCGCGACGCGGCGATTCGCGCTGCATCCGAGGCGCGCCAGAAGGCCGAGGCCGAGGCCAAGGCCAAGGCAGAGGCCGAGGAGCGCGCGAACAAGGAGGCCGAAGAGCGCGCCCGGATCGAAGTCGAGATGAACGCCAAGCTCGCGGCCGAGCGCAAGGCGCGCGAGGAAGCGGAATCCAGGGCCAAAGAGGAAGCGGAGCGCCTGGCGAAGCAGGCCGAGGAGCGCGCGCGGCGCGAAGTCGAAGAGAAGGCGCGGCGTGAATCCGACGAGCTGCGCGAGCAGCTCGACAAGGAGCGCAAAGCGCGCGAAGAGGTCGAGCGCAAGGCGCGCGAGGAAGAAGAGCGCCGCCGCACGGAAGCGGAAGAGGCCAAGCGCAAGGCCGAGGAGGAGGCCAGGCGCAGGGAGGAAGAAGAAGCCAAGCGCAAGGCCGAAGAGGAAGCCAAGCGCAAGGCTGAGGAGGAGGTCAAGCGCAAGGCGGAAGAGGAAGCCAAGCGCAAGGCCGACGAAGAGGATGCGCGGCGCAAGACCGAAGAGGAAATCCAGCGCAAGACCGAAGAGGCGCGCCTAGAGGCAAGGCACAAGGCCGAGGAAGAAGCGCGCCGCAAGGAAGCGGAAGAGGCCAAGCGCAAGGAAGAAGAGACGCGGCGCAAGGAAGAAGAGGACACCGAGCGCAGGCGGGCCGAAGAAGCCAGGCTGCGCGAAGAAGAGGACCGCAAGCGCAGGCAGGAAGAGCAGGCACGGCGTGCCGAGGCCCCGGCTGCGAGCGCGCTCTCGGCGGATCTGCTCGCGGATCTCGACAGTTTTGCCAAGCGCGACGAGGAAGAGCAGCACGCGCGCGAAGAGGCGGAACGCAAAACCAGGGAGGACGCCGAACGCCAGAAGCGCGAGGCCGAGGCACGCAAGCGCCAGGAAGAAGAGGCGCGTGCCCAGCGCGACGCGGAGGAGCGGCGCCGGCACAAGGATGAGGAGGCGCGGCAACTCGAGGAAGAGGCACGTGTGCGCGCCGAAGCGGACGCACGCGAGCGCGAGGCGCTCGAAGCCCAGCAGGCTGATGCGCGCCGCCGGCAGCTGGAGGAAGCCTCCGGGCTGAAGCCCTTCGAGGAGGAGGACATCGAGATCTCGGAAGACGATCTCGACCTCGATGAAGTGCGCGCGGAAGAGCGCATCCTCAGCAAGTCTGCAGGCAAGGCGGCGGCGAAGCGCGCTCGTGAAGAAGAGGTCTCCGAGACGGAGGCGCCTGCCGAAAAGCCGAAGAAGGAAAGCAAGCTCCGGTCGTTCCTCCAGAAGCGCAAGGACAAGGAGGACACGAAGAAGGCGAAAGCGCCGAAGCTGCCAAAGGCGCTCAGGCCGCCGAAGGGGCCCTTGCCGCCGAAGGAGGTGCAGGCCAAGCGCATCCAGCGGCGCAAGTTCGGCAAGCCGCTCGGCATCGCGCTTGTCGTCCTTCTGCTGGCAGGCGTCGGGGTGCTGCACGTCCTGCCGCTGCCGACAGGGGATTACGAAAGCGCTGCGAGCAGCTCGCTCGGCATGCCGGTGCGCATCGCCTCGGCGCGCATGTCGCTGCTGAGCGGTCTCGAAGTGAAGCTGGAAGGCGTCACGATCGGCGCCGACAAGCAGGCCATCAAGGTCGTGCGCGTGCACGCAACCCCGACCATCGGCGCCCTTGTTTCCTCGGATAAGACGTTCAGCCGAATCGAGCTGGAAGGCGCGCGCATCCCGCAGGCGATGATCGCGCAAGGCCTGCTCGGTGGCATGCAGGGCGGCGCACTGCGCGCCGAGACCATCGTCTTCAAGGAGGCGAATTTCGAAGGTCCTCTCAGCTTGGCGCCGTTCGACGTCACTCTGCAGATGACGCCCGACGGGCGGGTGCTGCGCGCGACGGCGCGCAGCAAGGACGGCCTGGAGGCGAAGCTGGCTCCGAAGGGCAAGGAGATCGAAGTTGCGCTAAAGGCCGAAGCCTTGACGCCGCCCTTCCTCAAGGGCGTGACCTTCGCCGACTTCGCCGCAAAGGGCACCGCGACCGCCGACGGGCTGAAGCTGCGCGCTTGGGATTCACGCTTGTTTGACGGCGTGGTCTCGGGCACGCTGGAGATGCGCTGGGGCGCGCAATGGTCGGCGAGCGGCACGATCGTCGGCAAGAGCGTCAACGCGGCGGTGCTCGCGCCGGCGCTGTTGTCGGCGGGCAAGGCCGAGGCGAAAGGCTCGTACACCATGTCGGGGTCCGACCCGGCCGCGATGCAGAAGGCGGCGCGCCTGGAAGGCAGCTTCACGCTCAGCAAGGGGGTTCTGGGAAGCTTCGATCTGTCGCGCGGGATCCAGACCAAGGGCAAGCAGGCGAGCGGTCGCACGCTGTTCTCCGAGATGAGCGGGGAAGGGGTCTACGATGCGGGTCGCGTCGCGCTGCGCAATCTCAACATGGGCGCCGGCAAGATGAACGCGGCCGGAACGCTCGACATCACGCCCGAGGGCAATCTCAGCGGGCGCATCGTGGCCGACGTCGAGTCGGGCCCGCGCGGGATTAGCGAAACGTTCAATCTGGTCGGGACGGTAAAAGAGCCGCGCCTCGTATCGGCTACGAGGTAAACCCGCCAGCGCCCGGGACGGGGCGCCGCGGCGCGGCGGGTAAAATTCGGTTTTACCGGCCAAGCGATTCGATGTCCCACGTCTTTCAGCTCCGCGGCGCGCGCGCGCTGTCGGAGTTCCGAGTCGAAAAGCTCGTCGCGTCGCTGAAGCGCAGCGCCCCCGCCATCGAGGGCCTCGAGGCCGAATTCTGGTACTTCGTCGAGATGACCACGCCGCCGGACGCGGAGCAGCGCGCGCGGCTCGAGCGGTTGCTCGACGACGGTGCGCCCCGTGCGCCGCAGGCGCAGGGCGGCGAGACCTTCCTCGTCGTGCCGCGCATCGGCACGATCTCGCCGTGGTCGTCGAAAGCGACCGATATCGCGCACAACTGCACGCTCGAGGGCGTGCGCCGGGTCGAACGCGGCTGCCTGTATCGCGTGCACGGTGCGCCGGCGAGCGCCCGGGCGGCAATCGCCGCGCAACTCCACGACCGCATGACCGAGACCGTGCTCGCCGGGCCCGAGGAGGCCGCGCAGCTTTTCCAGCATGTCGCGCCGCGCCCGCTTGCGCGGATCGGCGTGCAAAGCACCGGCCGGGCCGCGCTCGAGGACGCGAATCGCGCGCTCGGTCTGGCGCTTTCCGAAGACGAGATCGACTATCTGCTCGAAGCCTACCGCGGGCTTGGGCGCGACCCGACCGACGCGGAGCTCACCATGTTCGCGCAGGCGAACTCGGAGCACTGCCGCCACAAGATCTTCAACGCCGAGTGGATCATCGATGGTGAGCGCATGGCGCGCTCGCTGTTCTCGATGATCCGCCACACCCACGCGGTGGCGCCGCAGGGTACGATCGTCGCCTACTCGGACAACGCCGCGGTGATGGCGGGGCGGGAAGTGCAGCGCTTTCATCCCGATGCCGAGGGCGTCTACCGTCCGCATGTGGGCCTGACCCACAGCGTGATGAAGTGCGAGACGCACAACCATCCGACCGCGATCTCGCCGTTTGCGGGGGCGGCCACCGGAGCCGGCGGAGAGATCCGTGACGAGGGCGCGACCGGGCGCGGCGCCAAGCCGAAGGCAGGCCTCGTCGGCTACTCGGTATCGAACCTGCGCATCCCCGGCGGCGAGCAGCCCTGGGAGGCAGACCCGGTGGGCAAGCCCGAGCGCATCGCTTCGGCGCTCGAGATCATGCTCGAGGCGCCGATCGGCGCCGCGTCTTTCAACAACGAGTTCGGGCGCCCGAATCTCGCGGGCTACTTTCGCAGCTTCGAGCTGAATCTGGGCGCTGTCACGCGCGGCTACCACAAGCCGATCATGTTGGCCGGCGGCATCGGCAACATCGACGCGGCGTTGACGGAGAAGTCAGCGTTGCCCGAGGGCGCGCTGCTCGTGCAGCTCGGCGGCCCGGGCATGCTGATCGGCATGGGCGGCGGCGCGGCGTCGTCGATGGGGGCGGGCGCCAACATCGCAGACCTCGACTTCGACTCGGTGCAGCGTGGCAACGCCGAGATGCAGCGCCGTGCGCAGGAGGTGATCGACCGCTGCTGGGCACTGGGCGAAGCGAATCCCATTCTGTCGATTCACGACGTCGGTGCCGGCGGGCTGTCGAACGCGCTGCCGGAGCTGGTGCACGCCGCCGGGCGCGGCGCACGCTTCGACCTGCGTGCGGTGCCTTCCGAGGATTCTGGAATGTCGCCGCGCGAGATCTGGTGCAACGAGGCGCAGGAGCGTTACGTGCTGGCGATTCCGCCCGACGCGCTCGAGACCCTGCGCGCGATCTGCGCACGCGAGCGCTGCCCGCTCGCGGTGCTCGGGCATGCGACTGCCGATGGGCGCCTGGTGGTGGCCGATCCTGCGTTCGACAACCTGCCGGTCGACCTCCCGCTCGAGACGATTCTCGGCAAGCCGCCGAAGATGCTGCGCGACGTGCGCCGCGCGGCCGCGCCGCGCCTTCCCTTCAGCCCGGCAGGCGTCGACCTCAAGCAGGCGGCGTTCCGGGTGCTGCGCCATCCGGCAGTGGCCGACAAGACCTTCCTGGTGTCGATCGGCGATCGCATGGTCGGCGGGCTGTGCGCGCGTGATCCCTTCGTCGGTCCCTGGCAGGTTCCGGTCGCCGATTGCGCGGTTACGCTGATGGACTTCGACGGGACTGCGGGGGAGGCATTCGCGGTCGGTGAGCGTACGCCGCTCGCGCTGATCGACGCGCCGGCCTCCGGACGCATGGCGGTCGCCGAGGCGATCACCAACCTCGCCGCGGCCTGCGTCGGCAGTCTCGAGCGGGTGAAGCTGTCGGCGAACTGGATGGCTGCTGCAGGCAGCCCGGGCGAGGATGCCGCGCTCTACGACACGGTGCGCGCGGTGGCGCTCGAATTCTGTCCGGCGCTCGGGGTGTCGATCCCGGTCGGCAAGGATTCGCTGTCGATGCGCACTGCCTGGCGCGAGAGCGGGACCGACAAGCAGGTGCTGGCACCGCTCTCGCTCATCGTCTCGGCGTTCGCGCCGGTCGACGACGCGCGCGCGACGCTGACGCCGCGCCTGCGCAGCGACCAGGGCGAAACCGAGCTGCTGCTGGTCGACCTGGGCGCTGGCAAGAACCGCCTCGGCGGATCGATCCTCGCCCAGGTGTACGGCGCGCTCGGTGAGACCTGCCCCGACGCGGACGATCCGCGGCGCCTGCGCGCGCTGTTCGATGCGGTACAGGCGCTCGCCCGAGACGGCCTGCTGCTCGCCTACCACGATCGCTCGGATGGCGGCCTGTTCGCGGCGGCCTGCGAGATGGCCTTCGCCGGGCACTGCGGCCTGACCCTGAACCTGGACGCGGTCGCCTTCGACGCGGCGATGGACGATGTGGACGCGTTCAAGCGCAACAGCGACACCCAGCTCGCGGGCCGGACGAACGATCTCGCGCTCGCCGCGCTGTTCGCCGAGGAGCTGGGTGCGCTGCTGCAGATTCGCGCTGCGGAGCGCGGGCGCGTCATGGATCAGCTGCGCGCGCACGGCCTGGGTGCGGTCACGCATGTCGTCGGGCAGCCGAACGCGCGCGACGAGATTCGCATTACGCGCAATGCCAGGGCACTGTTTTCCGAGCCGCGCATCGCGCTGCAGCGCGCCTGGAGCGAGACGACCTGGCGCATGCAGGCGCTGCGCGACAACCCGGCCTGCGCGCAGGAGGAATACGACCGCGTGCTTGACGCAAAAGACCCGGGTATCCAGTTGG
>JAJDNJ010000099.1 GCA_022340705.1 Betaproteobacteria bacterium | reverse complement strand
AGCGCGAACAAGGACGCCGGCACCCGGCTCTTGATCTCGGAGGCGCTTTACCAGCAGGTGGCGAACGACGTGGAGGTCGCGGACTTCATCCGCGTGCGGCTGCGCGGCACCGACGAGCGCATGTCGCTGCACGAGATCTCCCGCCTCACGCCAAAGGCCGAAGCCCGGCTGAAGGCCAAGGAGAGCCGCGATACGCTGCACTTCGCCGGCCGACAGTGGACCAGGCTCTGCGCACCGGACGAGATCGACGACGGTGGGCGCCGCGTGTTCGAGTTCGAAGGCTTCGATCTCGTCGTCATCCGCAGGGGCGAGCGCTACTTCGCCTGCAACAACGCCTGCCCGCACCTGAACCTGCCGTTTTTCGAGAAACGGCCGCAGGAAGAGACCGGCGTGATCACCTCGCCAGGGCAAGGGCGCGTGGTGCCGCGCGACAGCTGGCTGACCGACGATCTCGGGCTCGTGTGCCGCTGGCACGAGAGCTGTTTCGACGTCCAGACCGGCGCGGTGCGCGATTGGACGCCGACCTTGCAGGCGGACGGCACATCCCGAGGCTGGGAATTCATCGGCGACATCTCGAAGAATCGAAGCCCGATCACGCCGCTGCCGTGCCTCGTGCAGGACGGCGCCCTCTGGGTGGCGCTGGGCTAGCCCGCGCGGCTTGCGCTGGATCAAGTTTCAGAGAAGGCCGGGCAGGTAGCGTTCCAGGCTGGTTCGGTCTATGGAAGGGGCAGGCCATGGGTTCCCGCCCGCGCTACGCGCACCGCGACATCCCCGGCACGACGATCTTCGACGGCGTGCAGGCGCAGAAGGGCTACGCGCTCAACAAGATGTGCTACTCGTTCAACTCGGCAGAGAACCGCGCTGCGTTCGTCGCCGATGAAGAAGCCTACTGCAAGAAATACGGCCTGAACGCCGAGCAGCGCACCGCGATCAAGGAACGCGACGTGCTCGGCCTGATCGCTGCCGGCGGGAATGTCTATTACCTGGCGAAGTTCGCGGGCATCTTCGGTCTCAGCGTGCAGGACCTCGGCGCGCTGCAAACCGGCATGAGCGTCGAGGCCTTCAAGCAGAAGCTGCTCGACGCGGCGAAGTAGGGGAAAACGGTTATGGCGAAAATCCTCGGCGCAGTCACGACCTCGCATGTCCCGGCGATCGGCAACGCGATCGCCAAGGGCCTGCAGGACGATCCCTACTGGAAGCCGTTCTTCAAGGGCTGGGAAGGCGTGCATCAGTGGCTGGCGCAAACGAAGCCCGACGTCGCGGTGGTCGTGTACAACGACCACGGCCTGCAGTTCTTCCTCGACAAGCTGCCGACCTTCGCGGTCGGTGCGGCGCCCGAGTACCGCAACGCCGACGAAGGCTGGGGCCTGCCGACGCTGCCGCCGTACCGCGGCAACACCGACCTGTCCTGGCACATGATTGAATCGCTCGTCGCAGACGAGTTCGACATCACCACCTGCCAGGAGATGGTCGTTGACCACGCTTTTACGCTGCCGCTCAAGTTGATGTGGCCCGCGCTCGATGCCTGCCCCGTCGCGACGGTGCCGGTGGCGGTGAACACGGTGCAGCATCCGCTGCCCACGCCAACACGCTGCTACAAGTTCGGCCGCGCGCTTGGCCGCGCGATCGCGTCCTATCCCGAGGACTTGAAGGTCGTCCTGCTCGGCACCGGGGGTCTATCGCACCAGCTCGACGGCCCGCGCGCCGGGTTCATCAACAAGGCGTTCGACGCGCTGTGCATGGAAAAGCTGGTCGGCGACCCCGAAGCGCTGACGCGCTACTCGATCGATGACCTCGTCGAGCAGGCCGGCACCCAGGGCGTCGAAGTGATCAACTGGCTGATCGCGCGTGCCGCGCTCGGCGGCACGGTGCGCGAAGTCCACCGCAACTACCACATCCCGATCTCGAACACCGCCTCCGGGATCATGGTGCTCGCGAACGCCGCCTGAAACCTGAATTCGCGCCCGCGCGGTGCGCGATTTGCCGCACGAGCGATTCTTGGGCTAACGTGGCGGCCCGCTCATGGCCGCCCGGATCGCCTCGCAGACCTCGCAAACGTCGCACACCGCGCGCGCTGCGCGAATCGGCTGCGACATCGGCGGCACCTTCACCGACGTCATCCTGCAGCATCCCGACGGGCGGCTGTTCGTCAACAAGACATCGACCACGCCGCGCGAACCCGGCCGGGCCGTGGTCAGCGGGATCCGCGCGGTGCTGGCGCAGGCGGGCCTTGCGGCGGAAGCGGTGGGCGAGCTGGTGCACGGCACCACGGTCGCGTCGAACGCGATCCTGCAGAAGACCGGAGCGCGCACCGGCGTGCTCGCTACGCGTGGCTTTCGCGACGTGCTCGAGATTGGGCGCATCCGCACGCCGACGATGTTCGACCTGGCCTGGCACAAGCCCGAGCCGCTCGCGCCGCGCCGCTACAGGCTCGAGGTAAACGAGCGCATTGCGGCTGACGGCTCGGTGGTGCGACCGCTCGACGCCGATGAGGTGCGCGCGGCGGCGCGCCGGCTCGAAGCCGAGGGTGTCGAAGCGGTGGCCATCAGCTTCATCAACAGCTATGCGAACCCTGCGCACGAAATCGCGGCCCGGCGCCTCCTGGAAGCCGAGTTTCCGGGCCTTCTGGTGACTGCGTCCTGCGACGTGCTGCCCGAGATGAAGGAGTACGAGCGCACCAGCACGACCGTGGTGAACGCCTACATCCTTCCGGTGATGCGCCGCTATCTCGCACGTTTGCAGCGGGACCTGGCGGCGATCGGCATCCGCGCGCCCATCCACGTCATGGCGTCGAACGGCGGCATGATCGGCATCGCCGCGGCGAGCGAGCGTCCGGTGTTCGCGGTCGCCTCGGGGCCGGCCGGCGGCGTGACCGGCGCCGCGCGCCTCGGTGCGAGCACGCAGGCGCAGGACCTGATCGTGTTCGACATGGGCGGCACCACCGCGAAGGCTTCGATCATCGAGGGCGGCACGCCCGCACTCACCAACGAGTACGAGTTTCGCGATGGCATCAGCGTGCCCAGCCGCTTCCTGAAGGGCGGGGGCTACGTGCTCAAGGTGCCGGCAATCGACATCGCAGAGGTGGGCGCCGGCGGCGGTTCGATCGCGACCGTCGACGCGGGCGGTCTGCTCGGCGTCGGGCCCGAGTCGGCCGGCGCCGACCCCGGACCTGCCTGCTACCGGCTCGGCAATGATCGGCCGACGGTGACCGACGCGAACATGGTGCTCGGCTATCTGAACCCGGCCGCGCTCGCGGGCGGCACGCTGCCGGTCGACCCGGCCGCCGCGCACGCGGCGGTGGCACGATACGTCGGCACGCCGCTCGGTCTGTCGACGCTCGATGCCGCGCACGGCATCCGCCACATCGCCAACGTCAACATGGCGCGCGCAATTCGTGCGGTGACCGTCGAGCGGGGCCGCGATCCGCGCGACATGACGCTCGTCGCCTTCGGCGGGTCGGGGCCGACGCATGCGGTGGACGTCGCGCGCCTGCTCGGCACGCGACGCGTGATCGTCCCGGTGATGGCGGGCGTGTTCAGCGCGGCGGGCATGCTGGCCGCGGACGCGGAGCACGATTTCCTGCGCGCGGTGACCAGCCGGCTCGAGGCCAGCGACCCGGCGCAGCTTGAGACGCTGGCCGGCGTCCTGCGACAGCAGGGCGGCGAGGCGCTCGCGGCAGAGGGCTACGACGCGGGGGCGGTCTCGATGGTGCTCAAGGCCGACCTGCGCTTTGTCGGCCAGTCCTCCGAGCTCACCATCGCCATGGGCGATGCGGCGATCGACCACGCTGCGCTCGATTTGCTGCGCACGGGGTTCCTGCAGGCCTATCGGGAAACGTTCGGCTACGCCGCCGAGGAGCCGGTCGAGCTGGTCAACCTGCGCCTGTCGGCGCGCGGCCATCGCGACGACCGGCTGGCGTTCGACGGCCTGCAGGTCGATCGCGCCGCACTTGCCGGCACGCGGGGCGAGCGCCTCGCCAGCTTCGAGCGTGGCGCGCCGCCGGTGGCGACGCCGGTGCTCGCGCGCGCCGACCTCGACGCGACCGAACGCGCGGGGCCGTGCATCATCGAGTCGTACGACACGACCATCGTCGTGCCGCCGGCGGCACGGGTGCGCGCCGATGCGGTCGGTAATCTCTTGCTCGACCTGGATGCCTGACCGGGGAGGTCCTGCCATGAACTTCGACCCGATCACCTTTGCCGTCATCAAGAACGCCATGGACGCGATCGTCGACGAGGTCGCTTACACGGTGCTGCGCACCGCGCGCTCCGAGATCGTCAAGGACGTGATGGACTACTCGGCGGCAATCTGCGACCGGCACGGGCAGATGGTGGCGCAGGCCAAGACGATCGCCCTGCACCTGGGCGCGATTCCCGAGGCCATGGCAGCGGTGCGCAGCCGTTTCAGCGCGGACCTGCAGCCGGGCGACGCGGTGATCCTGAACGACCCCTACGAGGGCGGCATGCACCTTCCCGACATCTTCATGTTCGTGCCGTTCTTTCACGGCGGATCGCTCGAGGGCTGGTGCGTGGTCATCTGCCATCACACCGATGTCGGCGGCCGCGTGCCCGGCTCGAACGCCAGCGACTCGACCGAGATCTACCAGGAGGGGCTGCGCATTCCGCCGGTCAAGCTCTACGAGGCGGGCGCCATGAACCCGACCCTCGAGCGGCTCGTCGCGATCAACGTGCGTGTGCCCGAGCGGGTGCTCGGGGACCTGCGCGCGCAGTATGCCGCGGCGCAGGTCGGCGTGCGCGAGCTCGGCAGGCTGTTCGAGCGCTACGGCGTGCAGACGGCGCGGTCCTACCTGACCGAGCTGCTCGATTATGCGGAGCGCCTGACGCGCGAGGAGATCCAGCGCTGGCCGAAGGGCAGCTTCACATTCACCGACACAATCGACGACGACGGTCTTGCGCCGGAGCCGATCCCGATCAAGGCCACGGTCACGGTGCACGACGACCGGGTCAGCGTCGATTACAGCGGCTCGGCGCCGCAGGTGCGCGCGGCGATCAACTCGACGCTGTCGTACACCAAGTCCTGTACCTACCTCTCGGTGCGCTGCGCGCTGAAGGGCGATATTCCCAATAACGCAGGCGTGTTCCGCTGCATCGAGGTGCACGCCCCGGAAGGCTCGGTGCTCAACCCGCGCATGCCGGGCGCGGTCGCGGCGCGCGCGCTCACCGGCTACCGGGTGTTCGACGCGATGCTCGGTTGTCTCGCGCAGATCGTGCCCGATCGCATTCCCGCCGCCGGCGAAGGCGGCAACACGGTCGTCTGTCTTTCGGGGCGACGCGGCGACGGCTCGCCATTCATCATCGTCGACATGATCTGCGGCGCCTGGGGCGGGCGGCCGGATGCCGACGGCATCGAGGCGGTCACCAACGCCTCACAGAACCTGTCCAACACGCCGGTCGAGACCCTCGAGGCGCAGCACCCGGTGCGCATCGAGGCCTACGAGTTCGTGCCCGACAGCTGCGGCGCCGGCAAATGGCGCGGCGGGCTCGCGCTGCGGCGCAGCTACCGCGTGCTTTCCGACGAGGCCTTCATGCAGCTGCGCGCCGATCGCATGAAGTTCGCGCCCTACGGCCTGGCGGGCGGCGCGCCCGGACGCCCCGCGGTCAATACGCTGATCAGCAGCGACGCAGAGTCGGCCTTGCCGTCGAAGGTGACGCGCTGGCTCGCGCGCGAAGACGTCATCGTCCATGTCCAGCCCGGTGCCGGCGGCTTCGGCAACCCGCTCGAGCGCGAACCCGAGCGTGTCGCGGCCGACGTCTGGAACGGCAAGATCACTGCGGCCTACGCGCGCGAGCACCATGCGGTGGTGGTCGACGCGGCGAGCGGGCTGCTGGACGCCGCGGCGACGCGCGAACTGCGCGCCCGGCTGCGCGTTGGCGCGACCGTCTGAGCCCGCGCGCATGCGCTACGATCGCTACAGCAAGCCGTTCAACTTCCAGCGCTGGATCGACGAGCACGCGCATCTGCTCAAGCCGCCGGTCGGCAATCAGCAGGTCTGGCAGGACGCCGACTTCATCGTCACGGTGGTCGGCGGGCCGAACGAGCGGACCGATTTCCACGACGATCCGCTGGAGGAGTTCTTCTGGCAGTTCAAGGGCAACGCCTTCCTCGAGATCTGGGATGGCGGGCGCTTCGAGCGCGTCGACCTGAGGGAAGGCGACATCTACCTGCTGCCGCCGCACGTGCGTCATTCGCCCCAGCGGCCGGAGGCTGAAAGCCGCTGCCTGGTGATCGAGCGCCAGCGCCCGCAGGGCCTGGTCGACGGGTTCGAGTGGTACTGCGCGCGCTGCGGCTCGCTCGTGCACCGCATCGAGGTCCAGCTCGCGAGCATCGTCGACGACCTGCCGAAGGCCTATGCGCAGTTCTACGACCAGCCGGATGACGCCCGGCGCTGCGCTGGCTGCGGCACGGTCCATCCCGGGCGCGACGCGGCGGCCTGGCACACGATGAGGAACGCGCAATGACTGTCATCGACATGCACACCCACTTTTTCCCGCGCGTCACGCGCGAGGAGGCGGCGAAGCTCGATCCCGCGCGCGCGCCCTGGCTGCAGGTGAACGCGGACGGCAGCGGACAGATCATGGCGGGCGACAAGCCGTTTCGCCCGGTGCGCGAGGTGCTTTGGTCGCCGGCCCGCCGGCTGGAAGAGATGGACCGCGACGGCATCGGCCTGCAGATCTTCTGCGCGACGCCGGTGATGTTCGGCTACGCCTATCCGGCGAAGGCAGCGCATGACTGGTGCGCGCGCATGAACGACCGCGCGCTCGAGTTCGCGGCGCAGGCGCCGAGGCGCCTCAAGCCGCTCGCCCAGGTGCCGCTGCAGGATACGGATGCGGCCTGCCGCGAAGCGAGCCGCGCAAAGGCCGCCGGCCACCTCGGCGTGCAGATCGGCAACCATCTCGGCGAAAAGAACCTCGACGACGCAGCGCTGGTCGCGTTTCTCGCGCATTGCGGGAACGAGGACATCCCGGTGCTGGTGCATCCCTGGGACATGATGGGCACCGAGCGCATGAAGAAGTGGATGCTGCCCTGGCTGGTGTCGATGCCCGCGGAAACCCAACTCGGCATCGTCTCGCTGATCCTTTCCGGCGCCTTCGAGCGCCTGCCGCGCAGCCTGAAGCTCTGCTTCGCGCACGGCGGCGGCAGCTTCGCCTGGTTGCTCGGGCGTGTCGAGAACGCCTGGCAGCATCGCGACATCGTGCGCCAGGACTGCCCGAACCCGCCCTCGAGCTATGTCGATCGCTTCAGCGTCGACTCCGCGGTGTTCGATCCGGATGCGCTCGCGTTGCTGGTCAAGGTCATGGGGGCCGAGCGCGTGATGCTCGGCTCGGATTCCCCGTTCCCGCTTGGCGAGCAGCAGGTCGGCGCGCTGGTGCGCGGCCACGCTGCGCTGTCGGCGCCCGACAAACGCGCGATCCTCGGTGGCAACGCAGCAAAGTTCTTCGGACTGGCTGAAGCGGCGCTGCCGGCCTAGCGCAGACTCAGGAGG
>JAJDNJ010000077.1 GCA_022340705.1 Betaproteobacteria bacterium | reverse complement strand
TTCGATCCCGTTTCGGACATGCGAACCTCCTCCGGTAAGCGTTTCGATCTTAGCAAGCCGCCGAGGCCGCGCGTTAAACTTGTTTGCTTTTCACAGACCTGATTTCAGCGGGAGACCCCATGGACAAGAGATCACACAAGGAACGCTATGCCGACGGACTCAAGACGCGCCGCGAGGTGCTCGGTGCCGAGTACGTCGACAAGGGCATGGCCGCGGTCGACGACTTCAGCGCCCCCTTCGTCGACCTGCTCAATACCTACTGCTGGAACGATGTCTGGAACCGGCCGGGCCTGCCCCGCCAGACGCGCTCGATGCTCAATCTCGCGATGCTCTCCGCGCTCGGGCGCGCACAGGAGCTGAAGCTGCATATCAACGGCGCACTGAACAACGGGCTGAGCAAGGAGGACATCCGCGAGGTGTTCCTGCAGGTCGCGATCTACTGCGGCGTCCCTGCCGCGGTCGAGAGCTTCCGCTGCGCGCGCGAGGTGTTCAAGGAACGCGGGATCTAGAGCTGCAACCCTAGAGGAACGGCTCGGCGCGCTTGAGCAGCTCCTCGAGATCCGGCTCCTTGGGGTTCTTCGGCTTGCCCGGGTGGATGATCGCCACCTGGCAGTTTTCCGCTGCTTCGACCAGCTCGCGATAGGTTCCCGCGCTCGCATCGACGATGCGCGCCTGCTGGTTCGCGTCGTAGGCGAACATGCGTGGATTGATCTGGATGCACTCGTTGCAGCTCGAGCAGCGCGGCGTCTCGATGTACGGCTCGTCCGAGGGCGGCGCGGAAGTCGGCGCCTCGGCTGCGGCGGGTGCCGGCATCTGTGCCGGCGGGCTCGCCTCGGCTGCCGGCGGCGCCGCCTGAGGCTCGACCGGCGCGCTTTGCGCCTTCGCCCGCGCGGCCTGCCCGCCGCGTGCGCCGGCGAGCTCCTGCAGGCTGTGCCACATTTCCCGGCAGCGGCGCGCCTCGCGCACCAGCTTGTCGTCGACGATGACACGCTGCAGCCGATTTTCCGCGTCGACCATCACGAGGCTCGGCAGGCGCTCCGGCAAACCGCGCGCCGTCTCGGCAATGCAGGATTCGAGCGCGACCATGCCGCCGTTCCATTTCTCGCGCGGGACCTGAGCGTAGTGGCGCGCATAGCGTGTGTCGCAGGCAACGAAGTCGGCCAGCGTGAAGCCGATTTCCTCGACCACGCGCTGCTGCTCGGAATCCTCGTACTCGAGGCGGTGCAACGGCCAGTCGCGCTCAAGCTGCGTATTGGTCTCGAGCGAGAAGCGCGACGCCCAGTCGCCGCCCGCCGCAGGGTCGTAGCTGAAGGCCGGAAACGCGCGCGCGTCCATCGCCGCCGCCGCGACGAGATAGACGGGAAGGCCGCCGATATGCTCGCTCGCGCCGGAGTAGACGCTGAACAGGGCCGGACCCACGTAGCGCATCGCGCGCTCGACATGTTCGCGCATCGCCACCAGGTTCGAGCTGGCCGATTGCACCACGTAAACCTCGTTCAGGCCGAGCGCCATGCTCGCGAGCTGCCGACCGCGCGAGCCCATTGCGAGGTGCCCGCTACCGGCGAGCGGTGCTTCGAGCAGATCGTCGGTCTGCACCAGCACCTTGACCGGCAGGCCGCTTTCGAGCATCTCGCCGAGCGCCTGGTTCTCCGGCGTATGCAGCGCCTTCTCGTTCAGGCAGACCAGTAAATCGGGAAACTGGGCGAGCGCCTCGGCATCCATGCCGGTGAGATCGAAATCGGCGAATACCGCGTCGTGCCGCGCCTCACGGTACTCGCCTTCGACCTCGAGCGCAGCGACCGCGAGCGCGCGCGCAAGCGCCGCCATCTCCGGAAGGCGCGCACGAAACGCGGACAGCGCGGACGCACAGTCCTCGAATTCGAAGGCGTACGGCTCGACAGCGGAGCCCGGCAGAGCGAAAAAGCGCTGACCCCGCAGCACCGTAAGCACGGACTCGATGCGCGCACGACGCGCCGGCGACAGCGTGGACTCAGCCGATACCGGCGCGAGGAGCTGCGCCATGCGCTCGAAATCGAAAGCCTCGGCATGCGCTGTTCCGATGGCGGCGCGCAGCTCGGTCGCTGCGCGCCCGCGCCGCGATTGCGCATGGTCGGCGCGCAGGATCGCGTCCAGCCCGTGCATCAGCCGTTCGGCCTCGGCGCGGAACGCCTCGCCCTTGACGCGCGCGACACTGCGCCAGACATGACCCAGCAGCCGGCGCGGAAGCGCCGCATTGCAGTCGACCACCAATCCGTCGCGCGCCATGCCCTCACGCAGACGCTGCACGCTCTCTGCGAAGGCGCGGTCGGGCAGCGGTGCCACGCGCGCCGCCGCACTGTCGATCAATGCGGGCAGCCGGTCGCTTGCGCCGTTGGCGACCAGGGTGCGGATTTCGCGCTCGATCCTGAGCGCGTGCGCGCGCAGCCGCGTCTGCTCGCCGGCGCCCGGCGCGCTTTCGAGCACGCCGTCGACGAGCGCGCTCAGCGCGGCAAAGGCAGCGCCCTCGCCCGCGTCCTCGATCAGAACGACCGGAAAATCGTGCCGCAGGCGCGTCAGATCAAGATAGGCCGCAAGCGCCGCGGGTCGCAGGCGCACCGTATCCAGCGCCTCGAGCTCCTGCGCGGCACGCCGGCCGGTGAGGAAGAAGGTGACCTGCGCTTCGCTGGGCATGTTCATTGCGGGTGATGGAACCTCAGGCTTGCGGCCAGATCGTGAACTTGTCGAACTCGGTTTCCAGTCCGGCCTTCACGTAGTCCGTCGTCCGCAGACGCGTGCTCGCACGCAGGTCCTCGTAGCAGGGAACCTCGGGGTTGCGGTAGAGGATGCCGACAGGAATGTTGTCGGTGTCCGCCGCAATCTCGCGCGCGCGGTTGAGGTTCGCCGGATCGTGCTCGAGCCGGTTACGGTAGACCTTGGCCAGGCTCTCGCTCACCGGCACACCGTCCTCGTGCGTCAGCACCTGGATGCGGCTCGGATCGTGCAGCCAGGGATCCCAGACCTTGGGCAGCCACTCGGGGCAGCGCTGGACGATGCGGATGAAGGAGAAGCCCCTGTGGTGGTAGGCGGCCTTGACGATGTCGTAGAGCATCTCCGGAATCCAGTCGACCGCCTGTGCGACGAAGGAGACGTTCTGCACGCCGAGCGTCACGCTCAGCGGCTGCAGCGCCTCGAGGTAGGACCCGCGCGGCGTAGTGTTGCTCTTGGTGCCGCGCGGCGAGGTCGGCGAAGCCTGCATCTTGGTCAGACCGTAGATCTGGTTGTCGTGCAGGAACACCGTCATGTTCATGTTGTAGCGGATCGCGTGGATCCAGTGCGCCGCGCCGATGCTGCAGCAGTCGCCGTCACCGGTGTTGACGAAGACTTTGAGGTCGGGCCGCGCGAGACGGATGCCCTCGGCAACCGGCAGCGCACGGCCGTGGATCCCGTGAAAGCCGTAGGTCCGCATGTAGTGCGGGAACCGGCTCGAGCATCCGATCCCGGAAACGAACACGGTTTTCTCCGGGTGCAGGCCCTCGTCGCGACACAGGCGCTGGACGGCGGCGAGGATCGCATTGTCGCCGCAGCCGGTGCACCAGCGCGGCACCCCGCCCTGGTAGTCCTCGATCTCGTGGCGCTCCTCGCAGAGCTGGAGCAGGCACTCGGTGGCCATCGTCGTCATGCGCGTGTCCTTTGTCCCTTCAGTTGTGCGGCGAGCACCTCTCGAATAGCGCGCGGCTTGATCGGCTGGCCTTTGACCTCCCCCCAGCAGTCAACATCGATCAGCGTGCGCGCGCGCAACAGCGTGGCAAGCGCCGAGTAACGCCGATTCGACGCGTCGATCAATTCATCGTTCGGGTCGTCGCACCAATTGCCTTCCACGGTCATGACCCGGCGAAAGCGCTGCATGATCTCCTTCAGCCCGGAGGGCATCGGCTGCAGGAAGGTGAGGTGCAGCGACCCGACCTTGTGGCCTTCCGCGCGCAATCCCGCGACGGCCTCCTCGATCGCGCCCTTGGTGCTGCCCCAGCCGATCACCAGCAGCTCGCCCTCGGGATCGCCGAACACCGGTGGCGTCCTGAGCGTCTTCTGCAGGGCGGCGAGCTTCAGGCTGCGGAAATGGATGCTCTCCTGGTTGATCTCCGGGTCGTAGGCGACGTGGCTCGCCCGGTCGTGCGCGAGCCCGGTGAGCGTGTGCATGCCGCCGGGCTGTCCCGGGATGAAGCGCCGCGCAAGGCCCGTGGCCGCATCCCAGTCGTAGGGCTTGAGGCCGTCGGGCACCGTGCTCTGGTCGATCGGTGGTGCCATCCACGACGCGCTGAACTTCGGCCGCGGGAACGGCTGCTGCGAGGTCGCCAGGCTCGCATCCGAAAGCACCACCACCACCATGTTGAAAGTCTCGGCGATCTTGCGCGCGGTGATCATCGAGTAGAAGCATTCCTCGATTGTCGCCGGCGCCATGACCACCTTCGGCGCATCGCCGTGGCTGCCGAAGATCGCCGCCATCGCATCGCCTTGCTCGACCTTGGTCGGCTGGCCCGTACTCGGTCCGCCGCGCTGCACGTTGACCACGACCAGCGGGATCTCGCCCATGACCGCGAGCCCGATTGCCTCCTGCTTGAGCGAGTAGCCCGGTCCCGAGGTGATCGTCACGGTGCACTTACCGGCGTAGGACGCGCCGATCGCGAAGGCGCAGGCGGAAATCTCGTCCTCGGCCTGGTGCACCACGCCCCCCACCTTCTCGAATACGTCCGAGAGGTAGTGCGACGCAGACGTCGCCGGGGTGATCGGATACATCGCGCAGATTTCCATCCCTGAGGCGAGCACGCCGAGCGCGAGCGCCGTGTTGCCGTTGACAACGACGCGCGGCTCGCGCGCGCGCTCGGCCGGAATGCTGAACTGAAAATCGAGGTTGACCTCGGCCCAGGCATAGCCTGCCTCGAGCAGCTTGACGTTCGGCTCGATCACGGAGGCGCCCTTCTTGCCGAAGGCGAGCGCGATCTGGTCGCGGGCCAGCTGCAGATCGAGGCTATACAGGTTGCACAGCATGCCCAGCGC
This sequence comes from Betaproteobacteria bacterium, assembly GCA_022340705.1. Classification (GTDB taxonomy): domain Bacteria; phylum Pseudomonadota; class Gammaproteobacteria; order Burkholderiales; family SG8-39; genus SG8-39. Next base: position 4,886 of record JAJDNJ010000077.1, on the reverse strand, counting down.
GAACATGTTCTTGCCGCGACGTGCGTCTTTCACGATCTCCTTGCAGGCCTTTTCCATCGGGATCTCGAGCACGCGGTAGCCTGCTTCCACGAGCCGGTCGTGCGTCTCGACGTAGCCCTGCGCGATCCCAGGGTCGGCATGCTCGCGCCACATGCTTTCGAGCAGAATGATGCAGCCCGGCTTGAGCTCGCCGGCGCGTACCCGGCCGAGCAGCACCTGCTCGTTGAACGCCACCACCAGATCGGTCTCGTCGCCGCCGTTGGTCACTATCTCTGCACCGATCCGGATGCGGTTGCCGCTCGCTCCGGCGATCGAGCGCGCGGGCGGGCGGATCTCGGCCGGAATGATCTCCACGGTCCAGATGCCGTTACCCATGCGCGCGGCGATCGCGCCCAGCGACTGGCCGCAGCGTTGCGCCCCTTCCCCCGAATCGCTGATCACCTCGATGATGTGCTCCCTGAGCGTGGTGCGCGTGCGCCCGGCGTGGCCGGACGCGGCGGCGGTGAGCGGCGATTGGGGTGGGGCGTCTTTCATGAATCCGGTTCCTTGCATTGAAGCGCGCTGCTTCGCTAGGCGATGCGCACTCGCACGTAGTTGCGCTCGCCCGGCGGTATGCCGAACAGCGCCTGTGGACTCGCGCCAGGCAGCGTCGCGCCCAGCCCGAGATAGGCCTTGATGCTGCGCGCGGCACGCCGTCCGGCGCCCATGGCCTCGATCACCGTGGCCGCGCCGGTCACGATATCGCCGCCCGCATAAACACCCGCCATCGACGTCGCGAAGTCGTCGTCGGTCGCGATGTAGCCGCGCTTGTCGAGCTTCAGCTTCGCGGTCTGGCCGATGATCGGGTTGGCATTGGTGCCGATGGCGTAGACCACCTGGTCGCAGTCAAAGTCAAACTCGCTGCCGGGCACCGGTACCGGGCGGCGCCGGCCCGAGCTGTCGGGCTCGCCGAGTTCCATGCGCACGCAGCGCATGCCGCGCACGCCGCCCTGTCCGTCGTCGAGCACCGCGACTGGCGCGGTCAGCCAGTGAAACTCGACGCCCTCTTCCTCCGCATGATGCACTTCCTCGACGCGTGCCGGCGCTTCGGTGCGCGAGCGGCGATACACGCAGGTCACCTTTTCCGCCCCGAGCCTCAGGCAAACGCGCATCGCATCCATCGCCGTGTTGCCGGCGCCGATGACCGCGACCCGCCGGCCGAGCGGCATCGGCGTGTCGACGTTGGGGAAATCCTTCGCGCGCATCAGGTTGCAGCGCGTGAGCAGCTCGTTCGCGGACAGCACGCCGTTGAGCGAGTCGCCGGGAATTCCAAGCATGGAAGGATAACCCGCGCCGGTACCGATGAACACGGCGTCGAATCCCATCTCGTCGCGCATCTGCGCGATCGTGAACAGGCGTCCGACCAGGGTATTGCACTCGAAGCGCACGCCGATCTTGCGCAGGTTGTCGATCTCGGCATCGATCACGGCGTTCGGCAGGCGGAAATCGGGGATGCCGTAGCGCAACACGCCGCCCGGCTGGTGGAAGGCCTCGAACACGGTGACTTCACAGCCGGCTTTCGCCAGGTCCGCGGCGCAGGCCATACCGGCCGGCCCCGAACCGACGATGCCGACGCGCATTCCGTTCGGCTCGATGTAGGGATTGTTGACCCATCCGTTCTCGATCGCGTTATCGCCCACGTAGCGCTCGAGGCGCCCGATCGCGACCGGCTCGAGCGTGTCGCCCACGGTGCAGACGCCTTCGCACTGGGTTTCCTGCGGGCACACTCTTCCGCACACCGCGGGTAGTAAATTGGTCTCGGCGATCACGTCGTATGCGGCACGCAGGTTCTTCTGCGCGATTGCGTCGATGAAGCGCGGGATGTCGATGCCGACCGGGCAGCCGCGCACGCAAGGCTGGTCCGGACACATCAGGCAGCGCTCGGACTCGACCAGCGCTGCTTTCGCGTCGTAGGCGAACGTGACTTCGGCGAAATTTTTGACGCGCGCCGCAGCCTCCTGCTCGCGCGCCGCGGTGCGCTGCTGCGGAATGGTGCGGATCGTCTTTTTCTTCTTTGCGGCCATGCTTCCTGTGCCTCGGTCCGCCCCGTCGCCGCCCGCGCTCAGCGTTTCGCTTGCGCAGGCGCCGGCTGCTCCTTTTGGTCCGCCGCCGCCATCAGGCGGCACTGTTCGGACCAGCGCTCGAGCGCGGCCTGCTCCTCGCTCCGGTAGCGCCGCAGGCGCGTCATCAGATCATCGAAGTCGACCAGATGCCCATCGAAATCCGGCCCATCGACGCAGGCGAACTTCACTTCGTCGCCGATTTTGACTCGGCAACCACCGCACATCCCCGTGCCGTCAACCATGATCGGGTTGAGGCTGACGATCGTCCTGATGCCGTGTGGGCGCGTAGCCTCCGCGCAGCCCTTCATCATCACAGGCGGTCCGATGGCGACGACCTCGTCGATGTCCGGATGTTTCTCGATCGCCTGTCGGATGCCCTCGGTCACCAGCCCCTTGATGCCGGCAGACCCGTCGTCGGTGCACAGGATCAGTTCGTCGCAGCAGGCGCGGAACTTGTCCTCCCAGAACACCAGATCCTTCGAGCGAAAGCCCAGCACCGCGATCACGTAGGCGCCGGCCTCCTTGAAGCCGCGCGCCTGCGGAAAGATTGGCGCCACGCCCAGGCCGCCGCCGACGCAGACCACCTTGCGCGCCTGCCCGATCGGGCTCGGAACGCCCATCGGCCCGACCAGCCCGTAGAGCGTGCCGCCGACCGTGCAGCTCTGCTGCATTTCGCGCGTCGTCTTGCCGACCGCCTGGATCACCAGCGTCACCGTGCCACGTGCGCGGTCGAAATCTGCAATCGTCAGCGGGATACGCTCGCCCTCGGCGTGCGACATCACGATCACGAACTGCCCTGCGCGTGCCGCCTTCGCCATCATCGGATGGCGCACTTCGAGCAGGAAGGTCGCCGGGGAAAGGTCTTCCCGTGCGACGATCTCGAAGTCTGACAGCTGTGCTGCGCTCACCTGCTCAATTCCTTGTTTTTCAGAATAAACCTCGCGTGCCGGGCCGAACTTGATCTATCGCAAGTGCGCTGGCCCCGCGCTGCCTCAGTTTCCCACATTGCACACCGAGCAGCGCGAGAGCTGCACCCAGTCACCCTGCTTGAACCAGTCGACGCGGCGTGGCGGCGGCTCCTCATCGGCGATGAACGCGAGCCCTGCGGCACCGAGGTCGGCCAAACTCACCGCGCGCCAGGTCGCGCGCTGGCTCGGCGCTCGGCCGTCGATCTGATCGCGAATGTTCTGCGCTGTGGTGTTGACCATCGATTCCACCATGTAGGCAGTCTTGTGCGTGCCTGTGGGCACCGGGGTCGGCGCTTCGCTTGCTGCCTCGACGGTTGCCCCGGCCGCGTAGATGTTCGGATAGCGCGGGTTGCGCTGGTGCTCGTCGACCAGGATGAAGCCGCGCTCGTTGACCAGGCCCTCGATGCCCGCGACCGCGTCGATACCGCGGAACGCGGGCATCATCATCGAGTAGCGGAACGGCAGCACGCGCTGGCGCAGCGGCGCGCCTGCCGCATCGCATTCGCTCACCTGCATGCGCTCGTGCTCGACCCTGTCGACACGGGCGTTGGCGATCCACTCGATGCCCCGCTCGCGCATCGCCGCTTCCAGCCGCTCGCGCGCATCGCCCATGCCGCCGAGGCCGAGATGTCCGATCCAGGGCTCTGCGGTCACGAAGGTAATGTCGACCCGCTCGCGCAGGCCGCGATGGCGCAGGTCAGCGTCCATGTGGAACAGGCTTTCGTAGGCCGGGCCGAAGCAGGAAGCCCCCTGCACCGCGCCGACGACCAGCGGTCCGGGATTCTCGATGAACGCGCTCCAGCCGCGGCTGCAGTGGTGCAGGTGGCCCGCCTCGCACAGCGAATGGGTATAGCCCTGCGGGCCGAGTCCCGGCACCTCGTCGAACGCGGGCTTTGGCCCCGTCGTGATCACCAGGTAGTCATAGGCGAGCGTGCTGCCGTCGCCGAGCTCGAGGCGGTTCTGTTCCGGATGCAGGCACCGGGCGCCTGCGGCGCTGAATCCGATTCCCTTTTTCGCGAGCGCCGTGCCCAGATCGAAGCTGCTCGTCTCGCCCCCTTGCGCTGCGCCCCAGGGCTCCCCGACGCTCGCCTGCATGCGCTCGCCGCTCGCCACCAGCGTAATCCGATCCTCCGGGCGAGTCTGCTCGAGCATCTCGTAGGCCATCGCCAGGCCGTTTGGGCCGCCACCGATGATCACGATCTGTGCCATGCGTCGCTCCCGCGCGCGCCGCGGGAGCCTGCCCGCGGCGTGCGGCTGTGCGTGGTGAAATGTAAGAATGACTCTCCGCCTGCGGGACCTGCAAATCATGACGAAGATCAAATTTCGCTGGATTGAGCCCCTGCCGGCTCGCGCCGTGGCTTGGGCTATGCTCCGTCCGGCAGGCGCGTAGGGGCGCCGCGCCATCAGACGGAGACGACATGAGCGAGCAAAAGACCCTGGCCTTCATCGGGCTCGGCCAGATGGGCAGGCCGATGAGCGGCCATCTGGCCAAGGCCGGATACCGCATTCGCGCCTTTGACGCATCGGCGGAGCAGCTCTCCGCGGTCGCGTCCGAGATTGGCGCCACCGCCTGCACGAGCGCGGCCGACGCGGCCCGTGGCGCCGACGTGCTGATCACCATGCTGCCGGACGGCAGAGTGGTGCGCCAGGCCCTGCTCGATGACGGGGCTGCGGCCGCGCTCGCCAAGGGATCGACGGTGGTCGACATGAGCTCCTCCGATCCGGTTGGCACCCGCAAGCTGGGTGAAGCGCTCTCCGCGCAGGGCTTGACGCTGGTCGACGCACCGGTTTCGGGCGGGGTCGCGCGCGCGAAGAC
>JAJDNJ010000072.1 GCA_022340705.1 Betaproteobacteria bacterium | reverse complement strand
CTCGAAGTTGCCGAGCGTCGTTGACGCGCCGAGTACCTGCGCGGCGCCGTCGATGACCGTGGAATCGACGCCGAGCACGCGCAGGGTCAGCCACAGCCACATGATCCCGGCGCCCCAGCGCGTGAGCCTGGCCGCGCGCTTCAGGATGCGCTCGCGGTGCAGCGCCACGGAGCGCACCCCCTGCATCACGCGCGCGTGCGGCAGCAGTCGCATGAAGTCGTCGATCACGAACACTACCGCGGCGAGCCCGATGCCGAGATAGGCGGGCGCCACGACGCTCATGTTGATGAGCTGGGTGAGGCGCGTCGCGCCGAGCACGTTCGCGACGATCGCGGTGATCAGCAGCAGGCGGACGACGCGCAACGCGAACCGCACGATGCCCGCCCAGCGCCATCGATGCACGGCCGCCTGCGCAAAGGGCTTGCGCACGCCGACGCTCGCGACCCACAGGGCGGCGCCTGACATCGCGAGCAGCACCAGGCGGCTGAGGAGAGTGCCCTCGGGAAGCACCGTGAGCACGGTGTCGAGCCCGAACAGCGCGGCGACGAGATAGAACAGCGTACGCCACTCGGGGGGCACGAAGGTCGGGATCAGGCGCGCGACCGGCACCAGGCTGACCAGGCGCAGGACGGCGCCGAGCGATAGCGGAACGCCCGGATAGAACAGCGGCGACATGAACAGCGCGATCACCACCGCCGAAGAGACTGGGCGCTTGAGCACCCTGACCGCGCCCGACTGGGCCTCGAGCGCGCGGATCGCGGCGCTCAGGCTGAGGCTCACCATTGCGGCGAGCAGGAGCCCGAGCACCAGGAGATGCACGAAGACGCGGTCCGCGTAGTTTTCCCAGAACTGGCCTGCGGCGTCCCAGGCATCTGGGATCGCCTGGCTCAGCTGCTGAATGCCGGCACGACGCGGATGGCCGACGTCGAGCAGCACGACCCAGAGCGGCGGCTCGGCCAGCCGGAACAGGCGACGCTGCGACAGGCGCTTCGCCGCGTCGAGGCGGTCGGACACGCGGGTGAGTTTGTCCTGCAGCGCCGCCAGTCGATTGTCGAGATCGAGCAGTGCCTGGCTGCGCGCGCGCAATGCGGTGCGCGATTGGTCGATCGTCTCCAGCAGCGCCGCCGATCGTTCGAGCAGGGCCGGCGGCGCGCCGCGCGCACGCTCCGTCGCGCGCCGCTTGGTCCATTCGTCGTGCAGGGCGTCGAGCTCGTCCGAGGCCTTGCCGACCTGGGCGATCCGGGCGCCGAGCGTGCGACGTCGATCGCGTACCGCGTTCAGGCTGAGCGTCGTGCTGGTGCGCGCCTCGTGCAGCTCGAGCACAAACAGCGCCCCCAGCGCCGCGTCGTCGGCGTCGAGATAGCGCTGCAGGCGGGTCGCGAAGCTCTCCTCTTCGCGCTGCAGGAACGGGCCGAGCGTGGCGAGCTCGGTCGCCTTGGCGCCGATGTCGCCGAGCGCGCGCGCGTGGTCCTGCACGTCGTCGATGCCCTCGCTCGCGGCCGGCGCAGGCGCTGGCTGCGCGCTCGGCGGCTTCGGCGCTGCCGCCGCGTTCTTGTCGGTCTGCGCCGCCGCGCCCGGACTCGCGAGAGCCAACGCGAGCGCCGCGCACACGATACCCAGCCAGGTCTTCATGGCGCGAAGTCTAGCGAAGGCGGCGTCCGATGCGGGTGCCCGCGACGATCCCGGCGGCGTCATGCACCCGAACCGGCCGCCGACGACGCGCCGGCGAGATCCGGCTCGCCGCAATGGCGCAGCACCTCGGCGCGCACGCGGTCGCGCAGCTGCACCGCGGCGCTCCAGCCCTCTCCATTCGCCGTGATCGGCTGCGAGAAGGTGGCGCTCACCGGCGCACGGCGCGGAAACCAGGTTCCGTCGCGTAGCACTGAGCGCGCACCACGTATCGCGACCGGGACCACCGGCACGCCTGCCTCGACCGCGGCCTGGAACGCTCCGGTGCGGAACGGGTGCAGGCCGGTGAAACGCGTGAGCTTGCCCTCGGCGAACACGATCAGGCAGGTCCCCGCCTTGGCGAGCGCCGCCATCTCGCTTGCGTGCTCTGCACTCAGGCGCACATCGAAGCGCTCGACGAACTTGCAGCCGAAGCCCGAAAGCAGGGTGCGCATGAAGAAATTGCCTTGGAACTCGCGCTTGGCGACGAAGCCCCAGTTGCGCCACTCGAGCAGTGCGAGCAACGCCACCGGGTCGAGATAGCTGGTGTGATTGACCGCGAGCACCAGCGTGCCCGCGGGCGGTAGGTTCTCGACCCCGCGCGCGCTGAGCGGGATGCCGGCAAGGTAAAAGGACATGCGTGCCAAGCGGTGACCCAGCGCCCAGTTGAAGCGCGCGGGCGCGATCAGCGCCGCGACGAACACCAGCGGAATGATCGACCCGAAGGCCAGCCAGGCGCGCAGCGCGAAGCCGTAGCCGGCGAGCACCCGCAGGCCGCGACGCAGCTGCGGGACGAAGCCCGCCCAGACCAGGCGCAAAAACTGGATCCAGACCGGCGGCGGCTTGACCGCGCCCGCGCCACGCTCGTAATAGTCGCGGCTCGCGACGCGCCGGATCTTGCCGCTCGAGGTCTTCGGAACGGAGTGAGGCGGCGCGAGCACGACATCGTCGCAGGGCATGCCGATGATGTCGACCGCCAGCTCGTTGATCCGTTTGCGCAGGGCCTCCTTCTTCTCGGTGTCGGTCTCGCGCGTCTCGGCGAGCACGACCAGGCGCTCGGTGCTCTGGTCCGGCGCGCGGCTGGCGAAGGCGGCGACGCAGCCGCGGCGGATGCCTTCCAGGTCGCCGATCGCTTCCTCGAGCTCGTAGGGACTGACGTTGCGCCCGCCGCGAATGATGATGTCCTTCTCGCGCCCGGTGAGAAACAGGTTGCCGTCGGCAAAATACGCGCGGTCTCCGGTGCGCAGCCATTCGCCGTCGAACAGCTCACGCGTCGCTTCCGGATTGCGGTAGTAGCCGGAGGTCGCCGAGGGGCCGCGAAACTCGAGTTGGCCCTCGTGCCGTTCGGGCAGCTCGATGCCCGCGGCGTCGACCACGCGCATGTCGTGTTCTGGGATTGCACGGCCGCAGCCCACCATGACCAGAGCCGAGGCGTCGTCCTCGCGCGCCGGACGCGCCTCGCCGGAGCGCGTGAAGCGCTCGCGCTCGATGCGGTCGACGCGCCAAGG
>JAJDNJ010000065.1 GCA_022340705.1 Betaproteobacteria bacterium | reverse complement strand
CACGATCGCGCGCCCCATCGCCACCCGCTGACGCTGCCCGCCCGAGAGCTCACGCGGCCGCCGCTCGAGCAGCGCGCCGAGCTCGAGAATCTCGGCCGCGCGCTTGACGCGCGAATCGATCTCGGCCTTCGTCATGCCGCGGATTCGCAGGCCATACGCCATGTTGTCGTAGACGCGCATATGCGGGTAGAGCGCGTAGTTCTGGAACACCATCGCGATGTCGCGGTCCTTCGGCTCGAGGTTATTCACGACCCGACCGCCGATCGCGATCTCGCCCGCGGTAATGCGCTCGAGCCCGGCGACCATGCGCAGCAGCGTCGACTTGCCGCAGCCCGAGGGCCCGACGATGACCACGAACTCGCCGTCGGCGACGTCCATCGTCACGCCGTGGATCACCTGCACGCCCGCGGTGTAGCTCTTCTTCACATCGCGGAAAGAAACCTCCGCCATCGCCTATTTCTCCGTTTCCACCAGTCCCTTGACGAACCACTTCTGCATCACCAGCACCACCAGCGCCGGCGGCAGCATCGCCAGCAGGGCCGTCGACATGACCAGGTGCCATTCGGTCGCGGCGTCGCCGCCGACGATCATGCGGCTGATCCCGATCACGGTCGTGTACATCGACTCCTCGCTCGTGATCAACAGCGGCCAGAGATACTGGTTCCAGCCATAGATGAACTGAATCACGAACAGCGCCGCCATGGTCGTCTTCGACAGCGGCAGCACCACGTCCCAGAAAAAGCGCATCGGTCCGGCGCCGTCGATGCGCGCCGCCTCGGCCAGCTCGTCGGGCACCGTCATGAAAAACTGGCGAAAGAGAAACGTCGCGGTGGCCGAGGCGATCAGCGGCAGCGTCAGGCCCGCGTAGGTGTTGAGCATGTGCAGGTCCGCGATGACCTGGAAGGTCGGAATGATGCGCACCTCCACCGGCAGCATCAGGGTGACGAAGATCATCCAGAAAAAGAAATTGCGCAGCGGAAAGCGAAAGTAGACGATCGCGAAGGCCGAGATGATCGAGATTGCGATCTTGCCGACCGGGATCACCAGCGCCATCACCATGCTGTTGAACAGCATCCTCGAGACCGCGGCGCCCGAACCCTTGGTCGAGCCGTGCAGCAGCACCTGGCCGTAGTTTTCGAGCAGCTGGTCGCCGGGAATCAGTGGCATCGGCACGGCGACGATGTCCTCGTAGGGCAGCGTTGAGGCGACGAAGGCGACGTAGAGCGGGAACGCGATCACGACGGCGCCGAGAATCAGCACCGCATGGGCAAAGAAATTCAGCACAGGGCGGTTTTCGACCATCGTGCCCTCAGTACTGGACCCGGCGCTCGATGAAGCGGAACTGGATCACCGTCAGCGTGATCACGATGAACATCAGCACCACCGACTGGGCGGACGAGCCGCCCAGGTCGCCCGCCTTGACGCCGTCGTAGAACACCTTGTAGACGAGGATCTGGGTGGCGCCCGCGGGGCCGCCCTGCGTAGTCGCGTCGATCACGCCGAAGGTGGCGAAGAAGGCGTAGACGATGTTGATCACCAGCAGGAAGAAGGTGGTCGGCGAAAGCAAGGGCAGGACGATCGACCAGAAGCGCCGCGTCGGCCCTGCGCCATCGATCGCCGCGGCCTCGATCAGCGACCTGGGAATCGACTGCAGCCCGGCGAGGAAAAACAGGAAGTTGTAGGAAATCTGGTTCCATACCGCGGCGATTACCACCAGCAGCATCGCCTGCTCGCCGTTCACCACCCAGTTCCAGTCGACGCCCATCTTCTTCAGCGCGTAGGTGACGATGCCGATCGACGGCGCGAACATGAACGCCCAGAGCACGCCGGCGATTGCCGGGGCCACCGCGTAAGGCCAGATTAGCAGCGTCTTGTAGGCCAGCGCGCCGCGGATCACGCGGTCGGCCATCGCCGCCAGCACGAGCGAGATCACGATCCCACTGCCGGCCACCAGCACGCTGAACACCGCCGTGATCTTGAACGACTGCAGGTAATGCGGATCGTGGAACAGCGTGACGAAGTTCTGCAGCCCGACGAACTGCGTCTTCAGCCCGAACGCGTCCTGCAGCAGGAACGAGTACCAGATTGCCTGCACTGCGGGCCAGAAGAAGAACACCACCGTGATGGCGATTTGCGGCGCCACCAGCAGGTACGGCAGCCACGCCGAACGGAAGACGACGCGCTTTTCCATGCGAAGGTCAAAAAAGGGGCGCCTCGCGGCGCCCCTTTGTTACGCCGGGCCGGCTATTTGTTTGCAGCCTGGAACTTGCGCAGGATCTCGTCGCCGCGCTTCACCGCGTCGTCGAGCGCAGCCTTGGCGGTCTTCTTGCCGGAGAACGCCGCCTCGAGTTCCTCCTTGATGACGTCGCGGATCTGCACGAAGTTGCCAAAGCGCAGGCCCTTGGAGTTGGCGGTCGGCGCCTTGTAGGTGAGCTCCTTCACCGCCATGTCAAAACCCGGGTTCTTGGCGTAGAAACCCGAGGCGCGCGTCTGTTCATAGGCCGCCATGGTGATCGGCACGTAGCCGGTGCCGGTGTGCCATTCCACCTGGGTATCGGGCAGCGACAGGAAGGCGAGGAACTTCGCCACGCCCTTGTAGTCGGCTTTCGGCTTGCCGGCCATCACCCAGAGCGAGGCGCCGCCGATGATCGAGTTCTGCGGCGCGCCCTTGACGTCGTCGTGGTAGGGCAGGAAATTGACCGACCAGTCGACCTTGCCGGCCTTCTTGATGCCTCCGATCGCGCTCGCGCTGCCGGTGAACATCGCGCACTCGCCGCCGGCAAACTTGGCGTCGCCCTGGCTGGTACGCCCGGCGTAGACGAACAGGCCCTGCTTCGCCATGTCGGCGAGCATCTGGATGTGGCGGACGTGGAGCGGCGAATTGAACTCGAACTTTGTACCCAGCCCGCCCATTCCATTCTGCAAGGTACCGATCGGCACGTTGTGCCAGGCGCTGAAGTTCTCAATATGCACCCACGACGGCCAGCTGGTCGTGTAGACGCACTGCTGTCCGGCCGCCTTCAGCTTTTCCGCGACCGCGCGCAGTTCCTTCCAGGTCTTCGGCGCGACCGGCTCGAGCCCGGCCTTCTTGAACGCGTCCTTGTTGATGTAGAACAGCGCCGTCGAGCTGTTGAACGGCAGCGACAGCATGTTGCCCTTCATGTCGGTGTAGTAGCCGGTCACCGTCGGCAGGTAGGCCTTGGGGTTGAACTTTTCCCCGGAATCCTTCATCACCTTGGCCACCGGCACGATCGCGCCCTTCGCCGCCATCATGGTGGCGGTGCCGACCTCGTACACCTGGACGATATGCGGCGGGTTCTTGGCGCGGAACGCGGCGATCGCCGCGGTCATCGACACCGGGTAGCTGCCCTTGTAAACCGGAACGACTGTGTAGTCTTTCTGACTCGCGTTGAACTTGGCGGCGATGGCCTTCACCCTTTCGCCGAGCGCCCCGCCCATCGAGTGCCACCACTGGATCTCGGTCGCCGCCTGCGCCGAGCCGAGCATAAGCAGGCCGGCACTGGCGAGCGCGGCCACGATTACCTTGCGTTTCATCTGGGTCCCCTTCCTCCGTGAATAACGCCGGCGGGCGCCGGCACCGGCGCAGCCTAGCGCCCGAATGTTACGCTTTTTGTGACTGCAACGAACTACTTCGCCGCGCTCGTTTTGCGCCCCTTGGCGGCCTTCTTTTTGGCCGGCTTGGTCGCGCGGTCGAACTGTGAGAGCAGAGTATTGCCCCGCTCGACCGCGGCGTTCAGTGCGTCGATCGGCGTCGCGCGGTCCGCCCACACGGCCTCGAGCTCATCCTCGATGATCGCGCGAATCTGCAGGAAATGGCCCAGACGGATGCCCTTCGACTCGCGCGTCGGGTTGCGCAGCAGCAGCTGGCGCACCGCGACCTGGTGCCCGGGATGGCTCAGGTAAAAGCCGCTCTTTTCGGTCAGCTCGTAGGCCGCCTTGGTGATCGGCACGTAGCCGGTGGTCTGGTGCCAATGCGCCTGGACATCGGGCTGTGCGAGGTAGGCGATGAACTTCGCCATGGCGCGGTACTCGACACGCGTCTTGCCGCCCATCGCCCACAGCGCGGCGCCCCCGATCAGCGTGTTCTGCGGTGCGTCGGGGAAATCGTCGTAGTACGGCAGCTGCGCGACGCCGAAATCGAAGCGCGCCGCGCGGCGCAGCTCGGCATAGGACGAGGACGACGCGGTGAGCAGTGCGCACTCGCCGGAGGCGAAGCGTGTCTCCGCCGCGTTGCCCCGCCCCGACCAGCTGAAGTAACCCGCCTTGTACCAGGACGCGAGCATCGAGACCCAGCGCACCATCAGACGGGTGTTGAAGTTGAGGCGCGCGTCGTTGCCGTCCATCCCGTTGTCTTCGGTCGCGAACGGCTGGTTGTGCCAGGCGCCCATGTTCTCGACCAGCACCCAGCTCGGCCAGGTGGTGGTCAGCGCGCACTTGGCGCCGGCGTCGAGCACCGCGCGCAGCGCCTGCGGCATCTGGTACCAGGTCTTGGGCGCGTGCTCCGGGTCGAGACCCGCCTTGCGAAACGCGTCCTTGTTGTAATAGAGCACCGGTGTCGAGGTGTTGAACGGCAGCGCGAGCAGCCGTCCCTTGGAATCCGAGAAGTACGCGGCCACCGGCGGAACGAAGGCATCGTGCTTGAGCGGCGTGCCGGCCTCGACCATGAGTCGCCAGATCGGCTTCACCGCATCGCGCGCCGCGATCATGTCGGCGGTGCCAAGCTCGTAAATCTGCACCAGATGTGGCGCCTTCTTGTCACGCACCGCGGCGAACAGCTCGCGCTCGACGACGTCGTAGGGACCCTTGTAGGTCGCGACCACGCGCACCTTTTTCTGCGATGCGTTGAAGCGCGCGACGAGCGCGTCGATCTCGGCGCCCCGCGCACCCGACATCGCGTGCCAGAACTGAATCTGCGTCGGCGCGACCGTCTTGTGTGCAGCCGTCTTCTTCGCGGCCGTCTTCTCCGCGGCCGCCAGCGGCACAGCCAGCAACGCGGCCATCAAGGCGATTGCCACTCGGAACATCCTGCTCCTCCGGATCCTGCATCGCACGGCGGGTGCGACAAAGGCGCGAGAGTATCGCATCCGCGCCGTTTCGCGGCTTGCGCGCAGTCGCGCTGTTCCACAGACCTGCGCAGCGCTATGATGGTTCCGCAAGCCTTCGAAACCATCCGATGGATGACGTCCACCAACTGAGCGCTGCCGAGCTCGGTCGGCGCTATGCCGACGGCTCGCTGTCGCCGGTCGAAGTCACCCGCGCCCTGCTCGCACGCATCGCGGCCTGGGAGCCGAAAATCAACGCGATGTACCGCGTGGGGACCGAGGCCGCGCTCGCGCAGGCGCGCGCGGCCGAAGCGCGCTGGCGCTCGCAGGCGTCGCTGTCGCCGATCGACGGCGTGCCGGTGACGATCAAGGAAAACGTCGCCACCGCCGGCGACCCGGCGCCAATCGGAACCCGCGCCAACGAGGAACTCGGCGCGGCCGCCGAGGATGCGCCGCCCGCGGCGCGCCTGCGCGAGGCCGGCTGCGTGATTCTCGGCAAAACCACCATGCCGGACTTCGGCATGCTGTCTTCGGGACTGTCGAGCCTGCACGGCGTGACGCGCAATCCCTGGAACCGCGAGCGCAACACCTCGGGCTCGAGCTCGGGCGCGGGCGCCGCCGCGGCCGCCGGCTACGCGCCGCTGCACATCGGCACCGACATCGGCGGCTCGATCCGCCTGCCCGCGACGCATTGCGGCATCTTCGGGCTCAAGCCTTCGCTCGGCCGGGTCCCGATCTACCCGCCGTACACCGGCCGCGTCGCCGGCCCGATGACGCGCAGCGTGCGCGACGCCGCGCTGATGCTCAACCAGCTCGCCAAGCCCGACGTGCGCGACTTCATGAGTCTGCCGCCGGAGAAGACCGATTACAGCGCGCGGCTCGAGGACCTCTCGCCCAAAGGGCTGCGCATCGGCCTCTTGACCGACATGCGCGTCGGGCTGCCAGTCCACGCGGAAGTGCGCGCGGCGGCCGAAGGCGCGGCGCGCGCGCTGGCCGCGGCGGGCGCGGAAGTCGAGCCGATGGGCTCGTTCCTCGACGCCGAGCTGTTCGACGGCATGCTGCGCTTCTTCGAAGCGCGCTCCTACGCCGAATACTGTGCGCTCGCCGCCGAGCGCCAGGCCAAGGTGCTGCCGTTTATCGTCGAGTGGTGCTGGCACCGCGCAAAGGATTTCAGCGGGGTCGACGTCATGACCGCGGTCAACCAGGTCGTCGCGCTGCGCGACGCCACCGTGCGCGCGACGCAGCCCTTCGACTACGTCATCTCGCCGGTATCGCCGATCCTGCCCTACGAGGCCGAGCGCGCCTGCCCCGGCAACGATCCGCACGACGCGCTGCCGCACATCGCCTTCACGGTGCCGTACAACATGTCCGAGCAGCCGGCTGCCTCGATCAACTGGACGGCGAGCGCCGACGGTCTGCCGATCGGCGTGCAGATCGTCGGCCGGCGCTTCGATGATCACGGCGTGCTGCGTCTGGCGCGGCTGATCGAGACGCTCCGCCCCGCGCAGCGCGCCTGGCCCGAGCTCTGAGCATGGCGCAATTCGATCTCGTCATCCGCAACGCGCTGCTCTACGACGGCAGCGGCGCGGCGCCGCGCGCAGGGGACCTCGCGCTCGAGGGCGGGCGCATCGCCGCGCTCGGCTCGGTCGCCGGTGAGGCCAGGCGCACGCTCGATGCCAAGGGCCTTGCGCTCGCGCCGGGGTTCATCGACGTGCACACGCACGACGACTTCGCCGTGATCAAGCACCCCGGCATGGCCTTCAAGGTGCTGGGCGGGGTGACGACCTGCATCATCGGCAACTGCGGCTTCGGCCCGGCGCCGTATCGCGAGGCCTGGCGGATGGCGGCCGGCTTCCAGAGCGCGGGCGAAGTCGCCGGCTGGGAAAACCATCAGGGCTACCTCGCGCGCCTCGAGCGCGACGCGCCGAGCGTCAACGTAGCGATGCTGATCGGCCACGGCACGGTGCGCCTCGCGTCGATGGCCGAGCCGAAGAACCCGGCGCCGAGCGGCGCCGAGCTGGCGAAGATGAAGGCGCTCGTGCAGGAGGGCATCGACGCCGGCGCCGTGGGCATGTCCACCGGCCTGGTCTACGAGCCGGGGCGCAACGCGGCGACCGAGGAGATCGTCGAGCTGGCCAAGCTCATGGCGGGGACCGGCGCGCTCTACGCCACGCACATGCGCGACGAGAGCCTCGGCCTGCTCGACTCGGTCGACGAGGCGGTCGCGATCGGCGAGCGCGCCGGGGTGCCGGTGCAGATCTCGCACCACAAGGCCTCGGGCCGCAAAGCCTGGGGTATGGTCGACCAGTCGCTCGCCAGGATCGACGCCGCGCAGCGTCGCGGGCTCGACGTGCACGCCGACCAGTATCCGTACACCGCGGGGAGCACCATCCTTTCGGCGGTCGTCGCCGACGGGCGCTTCGGCGGCGGCCTCGGCACGCTCACCGCCGACGACGTGGTGATCGCCGCCGCCAAGGGCCACGCCGACTGGGAAGGCAAGTCGATCGCCCAGCTCGCGCGCGAGATGCAGCTCGAGCCGCTCGCCACCGCGCATCGGATTCTCGAGGCCGTCCCGGGGACCACCGCGGTGCTGCACGCGATGAACGAAGACGACGTGCGCACCGTAATGCGCCATCCGAGCACGATGATCGGCTCGGACGGCATCCCGGCGCTCGACGGCCGGCCGCACCCGCGCCTGTACGGGACGTTCGCGCGCGTGCTCGGCCGCTACGCGCGCGACCTGGGACTGTTCTCGATCGAGGAAGCGGTCTACCGGATGACCGGCTTTCCGGCAGCCAAATTCGGCTTCAAGGATCGCGGCCTGCTGCGCGAGGGCTTCGCTGCCGACCTGGTCCTGTTCGACCCGAAGACGGTGATCGACGTCGGCACGTACGAAGACCCGAAGCACGCGCCGAAAGGCATCGCGCAGGTCTTCGTCAACGGCATCCCCGTGGTCGAAGACGCGCGCCACACCGGCGCGCGGCCGGGACGCGTGCTGCGCCGTGCGGGTTAGCGGGCGGCCTTCACGATCCGGTTTCTCAGCACGCCGATCCCCTCGACCTCGGTCTCGAGCAGGTCGCCCGGCGCGAGAAACTCGGGCGGCGTGCGCGCATGCCCGACGCCTTCGGGGGTGCCGGTGGAGATGACATCGCCCGGCTCGAGCGTCAGACCAGCCGAAAGCTCGGCGATGATGCGCGGAATGCGGAAATACATCTGGCGCGTGTTGGCGTCCTGCTTGGTCGCGCCGTTCACCCGGCACCGCACGTGAAGTGCGTGAGGATCGACCACCTCGTCGGCAGTCACGATCCAGGGTCCCATCGGGCAGCTCCCGTCGAGGCTCTTGCCCTTGAACCACTGCTGGCCGTGCTGGCGCTGCACTTCGCGCGCCGACACGTCGTTGATCACGGTGTAGCCGAAGACGTGCTTCATCGCCTGGCTCTCCGCAATGTTGCGCCCGCCACGGCCGATGATCACCCCGAGCTCGACTTCCCAGTCGAGCTTCTCCGTCACCCCGACGTGCAGCGGCACCGTGTCGTAGGGTCCGGTGACCGCGGTCGGCACCTTGGTGAAAAAGGTCGGGTGCTGCGGCATCTCCTGCTGCTGCGGACGCGCTCTCGCGCCCTCCTCGAAATGCGCAAGGTAGTTCCAGCCGACGCAGAACACGTTCTTGCGCGGGCGCGGGATCGGCGCGAGCACACGCAGCGTCGAGAGCGCCGTTCCCCTGCCGGTCGCCGCCTTCGCCAGGCGGCGCAGCGCGGCAAGGCCGCTGCGCCCGGCGGCGATGAGCGAGACCATGTCGCCCGCGTCGAACGGCAGGCGCAGCCGCGCGCGTGCCGCCGCCGCGCCGATGTCGAGCACCTGGCCGGACGAAAGCAGCAGGGCAAGGCGCGCGGCACCGCCGCGCTTCGGTCTGACGCTCAGCAGACGCATCGTCGCGCCCCCGCCTCAGCCCTGGTGCACCGGGCCGAGCGGGCGCAGGCGCACGCCCTTTCTCAGCCGGGTCCAGTTGAATTCGGTCGGATCGGCGAGCGCCGGCCCGGGCGCCTTGACCACCAGCACCTCCTGCGCGATCGGCTCGAAGTCGGCGCGGAAGTGCACCGAGCTCTTCAGGCCGAGCACCCGCTGCGTGCGCGGCTCGACGCCGAGGTGGCGGAACATCTCCTGGTCCGCGGCCTGCACCTTGCGCGAGGCGAGCACGACGCGCACGCCCGGTGCGGCCCGGCTTCTGAGCAGCGCCATGGTGCCGAGCGTCATGCGAAAACCCTTGAACATGGGACCGGTACAGGTGAAGCGACCGTCGCCGATGCGCTCGACCGTGAACTCGCCCTCGAGCGGCGCATCGCCCGGAATGTTCGAGCGTCCGCCGAGCGCAAAGGCCAGCGTCGCGCCTTGCCCCGCGTCGCGCGCGCGCTCCGCGGCTTTGGCGTCGATCAGCAGACCGAGCACCGCGTCCTCGGCGCGTTGCTCGATCAGCGCCGCCAGCAGCCCGGTGGTGTCGCCGTTGCCACCGGCGCCCGGGTTGTCCTGCGTGTCGGCGAGCACCACCGGCGCGCCGGGCGTGCCGCGCGCGCGCGCGCGGCGCACCGCATCGGCCGGCGCGTGCAGCTCGAGTGCGAAATCCTTCTCCGCGCCGGCGACCATTTCGCGCAGCCGCTCGACGCAGTGCTCGACCGAACGCCGCTCGGGCCCGTAGCCGAACACGGCCATGCCGCACTCTTCGAAGTCGGCCATCGGAAAGCCGGGCGTGAACGAGAGCACCACATCGTGCCGGTTTTCCATCTCGCCAAGCTCGGTGTAGATCCCCTTGCAGGGCTCGATGAACGAGCACTGCGAAGGCAGCCCGGTCAGAAAGTCGACGCCGTGGTCCGCGCGCGCCAGTCGCTCGCCGCTCTTCAGCATCCGCTCGAGCAGATGCGCGGCACGCGCGCCGGTGTCGGCCATGTCGACATGCGGATAGGTGCGGTAGGCGACGAAGGCATCCGCCGTATCGAGCATCGCCCGCGTCACGTTGGCGTGCAGGTCGAGACTCGCCGCGATCGGCACGCGCGGGCTCACCGCCTCGCGCACCCGGCGCAGCAGCTCGCCCTCGCCGTCATCGAATTCCTCGGACACCATCGCGCCGTGCAAGTCGAGGTAGACGCCATCGACGCGGCCCGCCGCGCGCAGGCGCTCGACGAGCTCGCCGGCGATGCGCTCGTAGGCATCGCGCGTGACGTGCGCCGAAGGACTCGCCGCGGCCCAGGCGGTACCGACCAGCTGGTGGCCTTGCGCGCGCAGCGCCTGGATTGCACCGGCGGCAGGAATGTTCGCGCCTTCGACCGCGGCGAACAGCGCATCACCATATTGCACGCCCGGCCACCCGCCACCCGCTTCGAACGCCGCGTAATCGGCCTTCGACGGAGCAAACGTGTTGGTTTCGTGCTGAAAACCGCCGACTGCGATGCGCGCCACCAGAGTGCCCCCTTGCGTGAAAATGCGCGAGCGTAAGCCGCGCCGGCCGGGTGCACAAGCACCATCTCGATGCCTGCGAACGCACCTTCGCGACGGCTTGCCGCGGCCCGCGGGTTTGGGCTAATGTGGTCGTTCCCGTTTGGAGGAGTTCATCATGACTGTCAAGCGCCCGCTGGCGCGGCTCGCCGTCGCCGCCGCATTCGCTGCCACGTTCGCAACGCTCGGGGTTCCCGCCGCGCAGGCCGAGACCACGCTTATCGTGGTTCCGCACTCGAACCTCGCGATCCTCGATCCGATCTGGACCACCGCGTACATGAGCCGCAACCACGGCTACATGATCTACGACACGCTGTTCGGCACCGACGAGAACAACAAGATCCAGCCGCAGATGGTCGACAAGTGGACCGTCTCCAAGGACCAAAAGGTCTACGACTTCACCCTGCGCTCCGGGCTCGCGTTCCACGATGGCGCACCGGTCACCGGCGAGGACGTCGTCGCCTCGCTCGAGCGCTGGGGCAAGCGCGATGCGCTCGGCGTCGCACTGATGACCTTCGTCGACAAGATCGAGGCCACCGGCCCGAACGCGTTCCGCATCACGCTGAAGGAGCCCTGCGGCTTCGTGCTCGAGGCGCTCGGCAAGCCCTCGTCGAACGTGCCCTTCATCATGCCGAAGCGCGTCGCCGAGACCGACCCGAAGACCCAGATCACCGACTACACCGGCTCCGGCCCGTACATCTTCGTCAAGGACGAGTTCAAGCCCGGCGACAAGGCAGTGTACGTGAAGAACACCAAGTACGTGCCGCGCAAGGAAAAGCCCTCGGGCACCGCGGGCGGCAAGAACGTCTACGTCGACAAGGTGGTGTGGAACCTCGCGCTGCGCGACTACCAGGCGCAGATCAACGCACTGCAGAAGGGCGAGATCGACATCCTCGAGTCGGTGCCGTTCCAGCACTACGCGACCGTCGTGAAGGACAAGAACCTGCAGGTGCGCAAGCCGAAGATCGGCCTGCAGTACATGTGCCGCTTCAACCACCTGCTCAAGCCCTTTGACAACGTCAAGGTGCGCCGCGCGGTGCTCGCGTCGTTCCGCCAGGAGCCCTTCCTCAAGGCGCAGGTCGGTGTGAAGGAGCTCTACCATACCTGCCCGTCGATGTTCACCTGCGGAACGCCCTATGCGAGCACCGCCGGCTCGGACATCATGACCAAGGGCAGCATGAAGAAGGCACGCCAGCTGCTCAAGGAGTCGGGCTACGACGGCACCACCGTGGTCATCATGAAGCCGACCGACCTGGCCTCGATCGACAAGCTGCCCGAAGTCGCGGCGCAGTTCATGCGCCAGATGGGCATGAAAGTCGACCTGCAGGCGATGGACTGGCAGACCCTGGTCTCGCGCCGCGCGAAGAAGGACCCTGTCGACAAGGGCGGCTGGAACATGTTCTGCACCGCCTGGACCGCCCCCGACATCTGGAACCCGATCAACAACGCGGCCCTGCAGGCGCGCGGCACGAAATCGCCCTGGTTCGGCTGGCCGGACGACCCCAAGCTCGAGGCGCTGCGCGGCGAGTTTGCCAAGGCTACCGATCCGGCGAAGAAGAAAAAGCTTGCCGAGCAGGTGCAGGCCGAGGCGTTCGCGATCGCAACCCATGCGCCGCTCGGCGAGTACACCCAGCCGGCCGCGGCGCGCAAGAACGTGCATGGCTGGATCACTTCGGGTCTGGCGCACACCTACTGGAACATCAGCAAGAAATAGGACGCAGCCGGACGGCCGGAACGGGCCAATCCCGTTCCGGCCGCCGGTTCGTCTCCGCGCGTTGGAGCGACCGCGGATGACGCTCTAGCCTGAAACCAGCTTGCGCGGCCGCTCAACGCGCGGTTCGAGCCCGGCGCACATGTACCAGTTCATCGCTCGCCGCCTGCTCTCGACGATACCCGTGCTGGTGATCGTCGCGGTGCTGGTGTTCCTGCTCCTGCGCCTGACGCCGGGCGATCCGGCCGCGATCCTCGCGGGCGACGCCGCGAGCACCCAGCAGATCGAGGAGATCCGCGAGACCCTCGGCCTAGACCGCCCTCTGCCGGTGCAGTTCGCAATCTGGGTCGGCCAGCTGCTGCAGGGCGACCTGGGCGAGTCGTACTACTACAAGGTGCGCGTCACCGAGCTGATCGCGCAGCGCCTCGAGCCGACGATGTCGCTCGCCGCGCTCACCATCGTGATCGCGATCCTGGTCGCCGTGCCGCTCGGCGTGGTTGCCGCCTGGCGCTTCGGCGGCTGGTTCGACCGGTTCCTCATGGGATTCTCGGTGTTCGGCTTCTCGGTGCCGGTGTTCGTGCTCGGCTACCTGCTGGTCTGGCTGGCTTCGCTCAAGCTCGGCTGGTTCCCGGTGCAGGGCTACAAGCCGATCGCGAACGGCTTCGGACCGTTCCTCCACCATCTGGTGTTGCCCGCGATCACCCTGTCGGTGATCTACATCGCGCTGCTCGCGCGCGTGACGCGCGCTTCGGTGCTCGAAGCCCTGGGCGAGGACTACATCCGCACCGCGCGCGCCAAGGGGCTGGCCGAGTCGCGCGTGCTCATCTCGCACGCGCTCGCCAACGCGGCGGTGCCGATCGTGACGATCATCGGCATCGGCATCGCGCTGCTGATCGGCGGCGTGGTGGTGACCGAGTCGGTCTACGCGATCCCGGGGCTCGGCCGCCTCACGGTCGATGCGGTGCTGTCGCGCGACTTTCCCACCATCCAGGGCGTGATTCTGTTCTTCTCGTTCATCTACGTCGTGGTCAACCTCCTCGTGGATCTCTCCTACGTGTTCCTCGATCCGCGTATCCGCTACTGACCGTGGCCGCGACGGACATCAAGCGCTACGCGGAGCTGTCGGTCGAATCGGCCGACATTCGCCCGCACGAATCGACCTGGCAGCGCGTGCGGCGCAGCGGCTCGGTGCGCCTGGGCGGCGGCGTGATCGCACTGCTGATCCTGATCGCGATCGCCGCGCCCTGGCTCGGCACGGTCGATCCGACCATGTTCGACGCGGGCAGCCGCGACCTCGTGCCGGGAAAGACCGGCGAGATGATGACCGACGAGGGCGACCTGGTTAAGCACACCTTCTGGTTCGGCTCGGATTCGCTCGGGCGCGACATCTACAGCCGCGTGATCTACGGCACGCGCGTGTCGCTGTTCGTCGGCCTGGTGACCGCGCTGGTGTCGCTGGTCATCGGCATCCTGTTCGGCCTCGTCGCCGGCTACATCCGCTGGCTCGACGGCATGATCATGCGCGTGATGGACGGGATCATGGCGATCCCGGCAATCCTGATCGCGATCGCGCTGGTCGCGATGTGGCGCGCGAGCCTGACCACGGTGATCATTGCGATCGCGATTCCCGAGATTCCGCGCGTCACGCGCCTGGTGCGATCGCTCGTGCTGACGATCCGCGAAGAACCCTACGTCGAGGCCGCGATCTCGCTCGGCAGCTCGACACCGAAGATCATGTTCAGCCACATCCTGCCGAACACCATCGCGCCGCTCGTGGTGCAGGGCACCTTCATCTGCGCCTCGGCGATCCTGATCGAGTCGATCCTCTCGTTCCTCGGCGTCGGCCTACCGCCCGAGATCCCGACCTGGGGCAACATCATGGCCGAGGGCCGCATCCAGTTCGTTTCGTACCCGCACAACGTGTTCATTCCGGGCGTGTTCCTCACCATTACGGTGCTCGCGGTGAACATCCTGGGAGACGGGCTGCGCGACACGCTCGACCCGAAAATGGCCAAGCGCCTATGACGACCCCGTCGCGCGGCAGCGGCCCCGTCCTCGACGTCCGCGACCTCACCATCGCCCTGCCCTCGGGCGGCGATCGCAAGGAAGCGGTCAGCGAGGTTTCGTTCAGCGTCGAACGCGGCGAGATCCTATGCCTGGTCGGCGAATCGGGCTCGGGCAAATCGGTGATCGCGCAGGCGGTGATGGGGCTGCTGCCCAATACGCTGCCGGTCACCAAAGGCCAGATGCTGCTGGACGGTGAGGACGTGGCCAAGGTGACCACCGAGCGCCTGCGCCAGCTGCGCGCAACGCGTATGTCGATGGTCTTCCAGGAGCCGATGACCGCGCTCAACCCCGTGATGCGCTGCGGCGACCAGATCGACGAGGTGCTGCGCGAGCACACCGCGCTCGGCCCGGCCGAGCGGCGCAGGAAGATCCTCGACACGGTGCGCGAGGTCGCACTGCCCGACCCCGAGCGCATCGTGCAGTCCTATCCGCACCAGCTCTCCGGCGGCCAGCGCCAGCGCATCATGATCGCGATGGCGCTGGTGCTCGAGCCGGCGCTGCTGATTGCCGACGAGCCGACCACTGCGCTGGATGTCACCACCCAAGCGCAGATCCTCGAGCTGATCAAGAACCTCCAGGCGCGCCACGGCATGGGTGTGCTGTTCATCACCCACGACTTCGGCGTGGTCGCCGAGATCGCGCGCCGCGTCGCGGTGCTGCGCCTGGGCCGCCTCGTCGAGACCGGCGACAAGGACGCGGTGCTCAAGCGCCCGCGCCACGACTACACGATCATGCTGATGGGCGCGGTGCCCGACCTCAAGCCCCACGGTCGCCCCATCGCCCCCGACCAGCCGATCGTCCTGCAGACCAAGAAGCTCGAGAAGACCTACGCCGATCGCGGCTGGTTTTCGGCGCGCCGCGTGGTGCACGCGGCGGCCGACGTCTCGCTCGAAGTGCGCCGCGGGCAGACGCTCGGCATCGTCGGCGAGTCGGGCTCGGGCAAGTCGACGGTGGCGCGCTGCATCGTGCGCCTGATCGACCCGAGCGGTGGCGAGGTGTTCATTCACGGCGAGGAAATCGCGCATCGCTCGCACCGTGCGCTGCGCCCGCTCCGCCGCAAGGTGCAAATCGTGTTCCAGGACCCCTATCGCTCGCTCAACCCGCGGCGCACGGTGGGCGAAGCGATCATCGAGGGACCGGTGAACTACGGGCTGTCGCGCGCCGAGGCGTTCGAGCGGGCACGGCGCCTGATGGACCTGGTGCGCATGGATGCGGCGGCGCTCGAGCGCTATCCGCACCAGTTCTCGGGCGGCCAGCGCCAGAGGATCTGCATCGCGCGCGCGCTCGCCATGGAGCCCGAGCTGCTGATCGCCGATGAGGCGGTCTCGGCGCTCGACGTCTCGGTGCAGGCGCAGGTGCTCGAGCTGCTCGAGGAGATCCGCGAGCGGCTCAACCTCGCAATGCTGTTCATCACGCACGACCTGCGCGTGGCGGCGCAGGTCTGCGATCACGTGGCGGTGATGTCGCAGGGCCGCGTCGTCGAGTACGGCCCGGCGAACGAGGTGTTCGTCTCGCCCCAGCACGCCTACACCAAGGCGCTGTTCGCCGCCGCGCCGGGGCGCGATTTCGCGTTCGGCCGGGCCTGAGGCGCCGCGCCGTACGACAGGATGCGCGCTCGGCTGCGCGCCCGGCTGCACGGGCCGGTCTCGCCTATACTTCGCCGCGTGCCGCATGATCCCTTGAACGCTGCTGCGATCGAGCGCACGCTCGGCGAATTCGCCGGGCACCGGCCGCAGCTGGACCTTCGCGTGCTCGACGCCTGCCCGTCGACCAATGCGCTGCTGCTCGCCGAGCCCGAGGGCCCGGATCCGGCGCTGCTCGCCGCCGAGCTGCAGACCGCAGGGCGCGGACGACGCGGACGGCGCTGGATCTCGCCGCGCGGCGCGGGGCTCACCTTTTCGCTGCGCCGGAGGCTTGCCGTCGACGCGCGCCGCTGCGCCGGCCTGCCGCTCGCGGTCGGCGTCGCCGTTGCCCAGGCGCTGCGCGCACTGGGCGCGATGGAAGTCGCGCTCAAGTGGCCGAACGACCTGATGGCGCGCGGCGCCAAGCTCGGTGGCGTGCTGATCGAGACCCGCCCGCTCGAGCGTGGCACGCTCGCGGTGATCGGCATCGGAATCAACTGCCGCGCGCAGCCCGGCGCCGCCGCGCGGCTGCGCCGTCCGGTGATCGCGCTCGAGGAGCTGCTCGCGCCGCTGCCCTCGCGCAACCGGATCGCGGCGCGCCTCGCGCTCGAGCTGCTCGCGGTGCTCGAGCGCTTCGAAGCGCAGGGAATCGAGGCGGTGCGTGAGGCCTGGGAGGCGCTGCACGCCGACGCGGGGCGGCGCCTGCGCCTGCGCCTGGCCGACGGGCGCCAGCTGACCGGCATCGCGGCGGGCCTCGCCGCCGACGGCGGCCTGCGCCTGCGCACGCGCGCAGGCCTGCGCTGCGTCTCGGGTTCGGCCCTGCGCTCGGCGAGGGTGGCATGAACCTGGTCATCGACGCCGGCAATTCGCGCGTCAAATGGGGCTGGCACGACGGCAGCCAGTGGGCGAACGTCGCGACCGTCTCGCTGATCGAGTTCGCGGCCGCGAACCACGACATCAATCCCTTTGCCGCGACGCACGAAGACCCCGAGCGCATCGTGATCTCGAACGTGGCCGGCGAAGGCGCGCACCAGCTGATCGTCAACTGGACGAGCATCTTCGAAGCGACGCCGCTCTGGCTGCGCGGCGAGCCGGCGCGCTGCGGCGTGCGCAGCCGCTACGACGATCCCGGCCAGCTCGGCCCGGACCGCTGGGCTGCGCTGATCGCCGCGCGCGCGCTGCACGAGGGCGACTGCGTGGTGGTCAACGCGGGCACTGCGACCACCGTCGATATGCTTTCGGCCGAGGGCGAGTTCCTCGGCGGCGTGATCCTGCCCGGCGTCGAGCTGATGCGCTTCGTGCTGCACGAGCACACCGGCAAGCTGCCGATCCAGGAAGGCCGGTTTCGCGCGAGGCCGACCCGCACGCTCGATGCGATCGAGACCGGCTGCCGGCACGCGCAGGCGGGCGCGGTCGAGCGCGTGGTGCGCAGCGCCGCACCGGGCGCGCTCTGCCTGGTGAGCGGCGGCGCGGGGCAGGCGCTGATCGAGCAACTCGACATCCCGACGCGCTACGTCGAGAATCTGGTGCTCGAAGGGCTCGCGCGCGTCGCGGCGAGCGAGCCGCCGCGTCTGCCCGCGGGCGATCGAGCGCCAGGCAGCACGCAGGCACCCGCAAGCAAAAGCTGAGCGCATGCGCGTACTGGTTCTGTTCCTGATCCTGCTAAACGTCGGCTTCTACGCCTGGGCGCGCTACATGCAGCCGGTGGAGATGGGCATCGACCCGCGGCCGCTGAAGCGCGAGATCTCGCCCGAGCGCCTGCGCATCGTCTCGCCGGCGCCGCGTGCGGCGCCGGCCGAGCGGGCCGCCGAAACCTCGCCGATGGCAAGCGCCGTACCGGACACGACGCCACAGGGGCCGGCGCAACGCCCTGAGCCGATCGCCTGCCTCGAGTGGGGCAGCTTCACCCTCGCCGATGCGCCGGCCGCGGCGAAGGTCGTCGGCTCGCTCGGCCTCGGCGGGCAGATGCACGAGCGGCGCACCGAGGAGACGGCGAACTGGTGGGTGTACATCCCGCCGCAGAGCGACGGGCGCGCGGGGGCGCTACGCAAGACGCGCGAGCTGCGCGCGCTCGGCGTGGAAGACTATTTCGTCGTGCAGGAGGAAGGGCCCAACCGCTGGGCGGTCTCGCTCGGCGTGTTCCGCACCGAAGCCGC
The DNA here is from genome assembly GCA_022340705.1 of Betaproteobacteria bacterium. Taxonomy (GTDB): domain Bacteria; phylum Pseudomonadota; class Gammaproteobacteria; order Burkholderiales; family SG8-39; genus SG8-39. The sequence goes on along the minus strand of JAJDNJ010000065.1, from coordinate 39,384 downwards.
GGCACGCGCGCGCCTCGCCGCGCTGCAAGCGAAGAAGGTGCGCAGCGCCGAGGTCGGGCCACGCGAGACTCGCGTGCCCAAGGTGTGGCTGCAGATGCGCGAGATCGATCCGGCGAAGAAGGAACAGCTCGAGACGGTGGTGAGTCGGATTCCCGGCACCGAACTGCGCGCCTGCGAGGCGGGAAGCTAACTAGGAACAAGGGGGTTCCGCCCCCTTGTGATCCCCCGACATTGGACGAAACCCGGATCAGGTCGCAGACCTGGTCCGGGTTGGGTCAGGCTGATTCCCCGCCCGGCAGATGCCGGGCGACCACCTGCAGCAGGCTGTCCACGCGCACCGGCTTGACCAGATAGGCCACCGCGCCGAGCTCATTGCCGCGCAAATCGCCGTCCTCGCGCGACGTGAGGAAGATCACCGGAATATAGGGCAGCGTCGTGTCGCCCTTCAACGCGCCGACGAACTCGAAGCCGTCCATGTACGGCATGTTGACATCGCAGACGATCAGGTCGGGCGCGCGCTCGAGCACCTTGTAGCCGGCCTCGATCGCGTCCTCGGCGAGCTCGACCTCGTAGCCCGCCGACCGGAGATGCATGCCGAGCAGGTCGCGAAGACTGCGATCGTCGTCGACCACCAGGATGCGCGCGGCCATGTCGGACCCAATCGGGCAGTTCGCTCGGGATGCGTTCGGTTGGTGAAGGATGTGGTGCTGGTGCGCAGACTCGAACTGCGGACCTACTGATTACGAATCAGTTGCTCTACCAACTGAGCTACACCAGCGCACGGTTGCAGGCGGATTATAGCCGCGCTTGCGCAGCGGCGTGAACAAGTTCCTTTCTGGCGCGACGCCGGCGAGCGGGCGCGTGAACTACTTCCTATCTGACATTTTCCGGCGCGCCGCTCGAACGGCGATAGCTGCCGTTGGTCGCCCTCCAATTGCGACTCCCTGCGGCGACAGCCTAGGATCCACATCACGCAACAGTGGATCCAGACGAACGCTTCGAACAGGAAGGCTTCCATGAGACACGCGCAAAGAGGCTTTACCATCATCGAGATTCTGATCGTGGTGGCGATCATCGCGATCCTCGTCGCGATCGCGCTGCCCTCGTACCGCGACTACATCCTGCGCGGCAAGATCAGCGAGGCGACCTCGACGCTCACCGACCTGCGCCTGCGCGCCGAAAAGTTCTACGGCGACAACCGGACCTACGTCGGCTTCAACACGGCCACGCCGGGCACGCGCTACTTCACCTACGCCTGCGACGACGGCGCCGGCGGCGCGGTCGCGGCGAACGCCTTCCGCTGCACCGCGACCGGCGTGACGAGCGAGGGCATGAACGGCTTCGCGTACACGATCAACCAGTCGAATGTGCGCACCTCGACGTTCACCAGCCTGCCGGGCTGGAACAACTCGGGCACCTGCTGGGTGACGAAGAAAGGCGAGTCGTGCTGACCAGCCGCCTGCCGCGCAGAGCCCGGGGGCGTGCCGCCGAGCGCGGCATGACGATCATCGAGCTGATGGTCGGGCTCGCGATCGTCGCGATCGTGCTCTTCGTCGCGGTGCCCGCGTTCACCATCTTCCTGCAGAACCAGCAGATCAAGAACGCGGCGCAGACCGTGATGCAGGGGCTGAACACCGCGCGCGCCGAGGCGATCCGCCGCAACCAGGCGGTGCGCTTCCAGTTCGTCAGCGACCTCACCGCGGGCTGCGCGCTGTCGACCACCTCGCTTGCCTGGGTGGTGAGCCTCGCCGACCCGGCGGGCAACTGCGAGGCCGAGGCGGGCGACATGGGCACCCTGGCGCAGATCGTCGAGAAGCGCTCGGCCACCGAAGGCACGCGCAACGTGACGATCGCGACCACCGGCGGGACGACCGCGACCTTCACCGGGCTGGGGCGGCTCTCCGGCGCCGGCATCACCCAGATCGACTTTTCCAACAGCACCGGGACCTGCGAGCACCTCGACGCGACGAACGGCACGATGCGCTGCCTGCGCGTGGTGATCGCGCCGGGCGGAGAGGCGCGCATGTGCGACCCGAAGGTCGCCGCGCCGGTGCCGCCCGCGATCGAACCGCGCGCCTGCTGAGGAGCCGGAGGAACGCCATGAGAAAAATGCAAGCACCCAGCAGACGCCGACAAGGCGGCGTGATGCTGCTCGAGGTCCTGATCGGGATCCTGATCTTCTCGATCGGCATCCTGGCGATGCTCGGCATGCAGGCCATCGGCATGCGCAACACGGTCGAGGCCAAGTACCGCGCGGAGGCCTCCTACCTCGCCAACCAGATCGTCGGCACGATGTGGGTCGACCGCGACAACCTCGCCCAGTACACCGACGGCGGCGCCGGCAACTCCCGGCTTACGGCCTGGACGAACCTCGTTCAGCAGCGCCTGCCGCAGGCGACCGGCGCGAACGCGCCGTCGATCGTGGTGACCGCCACCAACCAGGTCACCGTCACCCTGCGCTGGCTGCGTCCCGGCGAGGCCGCGGCCGACGCCAGCAGCTACGTCGTCATCGCTCAGATCAACGGTCCCGGATGAGAACTGCCATGACTATCGCCATGCGCCGCGCGCAGCGCGGCATGAGCCTGATCGAAGTGCTGGTCGCGGTCGCGATCGGGATGATCGGCATCCTGATCATGAGTCAGGCCTACCTGACGAGCGACCAGTTCAACAAGGCGACGCTCGGCGCGGGCGGCGCGCAGACCAACGGCAACGTTGCGCTGTTCACGCTCGAGCGCGAGATCCGCATGGCCGGCTACGGCATGAACAACGCTGCGGCGCTCGCGTGCGGCAACATCAACTGGTACTACAACGGCCAGTATTCGGGCAACCTCGGCGGCTCGCTGCCGGATGTCGAGCTCGCCCCCGTGGTCATCAAGACGACCCCCGGCGCGCCGGACCAGATCCAGATCATGTACGCGACCGGCGAGCAGCGCGTCACGCCGGGCACGCTCGACAAGACGATGCCGAACGCATCGAGCGAGCTGACCGTCGACGGCACCTCGGGCTTCCACGAGAACGATATGGTGCTGCTGGTTAACAATACGCCGCCGATCAGCTGCACCATGGTGCAGCTCACCCAGATCCAGGCCGGTTCGTCCCATCTGCAGCACAACCCGGGCGTCACCGCGCCCTACAACCCGCCGGGCGCGGGCCTCTTCCCCGCCTACAAGAAGAACGATTCGGCGCTCAACCTCGGCAACCCGATCGTGCGCAGCTATCAGATCGTAAACGACTCGCTGCGTGTGAACGAGGTCTACTTCGCGCCGGGCGCTGCGGGCCCGACCGCCAACCTCGACCTGGTCGACGGTATCGTTGACATGCGCGCGCTCTACGGCAAGGACACCACGGCGACCGCGGACGGCGTGGTCGACGTCTACGACAACATCAAGCCGACCACCGGCGACGACTGGATGCGGGTGCTGTCGGTGCGCATCATGGTCGTCGCGCGGATCGGCAACTACGAACGGCCCACGGGCGCGAACTGCGACGCGACCACCACCGCGCCGACCTACACCTACGAGAACCCCGTCGGCACGCCGCAGACCGCGACCTTCAACTGGACCGATTTCACCGACGTCACGAACCAGGCGCGCTGCTACCGCTACCGCGTCTTCGAGACCACGGTGCCGGTGCGCAACATCATCTGGAGGTATTCATGAGATCGGCCGCGACCACCCTGCGGCGCGCACAGCGCGGCGCGGTGCTGTTCATCGCGCTCATCGTGCTGGTGGCGATGTCGCTCGCCGGCCTTGCGATGATGCGCGGGGTCGACACCGGCGCGATGATCGCCAACAACCTCGCGTTCAAATCGGGCGCGACGATGGCCGCCGACTCCGGCATCGAGGCCGCGCGCAATTGGCTGACGACCACCTCATCCGACCTGCTCCAAGGGGACAAGCCCGCGGTGACCAACGGCGGCGGCTACTTCTCCACCTGGCAGGAAGGGCTCGACTTCACCAAGGGCGACGCCGACAACACCAACGATTTCGACTGGTCGACGAACTCGGTGGCGCTCGCCGCCGACGCCGCCGGCAACCAGGTGAGCTATGTCATTCATCGCATGTGCAACGCGCCCGGCGACCCCGCGTCGACCACCTGCATCCGGGTGACCAGTACGACCGGCAGCACGGCGAGCAGCAGCAAGGGCGCCGCCGCGTTCGGCACGATGGCGATCAGCACGCCCGGTCAGACTTTTTACCGCATCACGGTACGCGTGATCGGCCCGCGCAACACAGTGAGTTACGTGCAGGCCGTCGTGTACTAAAGCAGTGACTTCGGAGACTCTCCCCATGAGCACGCTCAAACGTCCCTTCTCCCTCCGGCTGCACGGCTGCGCAGCGCTGGTCGCGCTGGCGCTCGCCGCGCCCGCGGCGCTCGCGCAGGTGACCGACATCTCGGACGAGCCGCTTGCCCAGCCGGCGACCAACATCAAGCCGAACGTCGTCATGATCCTCGACGATTCGGGCTCGATGCGCGAGCAGTACACGCCGGATTACCTGGGAAGCCTGTTCGGCAGTGCCGAGGAGCTGTGCTTCGACAGCAAGGACAGCGACGGCGACGTCGATGCCAACCTGCTCGACTGCGAGGTCGGCGACCCGCCGATGATGTCGTCACAGGTCAACTATCAGTATTACAACCCCCAGATCCGCTACCTCCCGGCGGTCAACTACGACGGCACGTCGCGGCCGAACATGGATGCGGTGGCGACCTCGAACTGGACCAAGGTACCGACCGACAACGTGAGCTCGCCCGGCAAGAACACCTTCCGCGTCAGCATCATGGCGATGAACAACGGCGGCAATGCCGAGACCACCACGGACCTGACCACGAAATGGCCCGACCGCGCGTTCTGTACCGCCAAGGGCGACGATCATAAAAACACGGCGAACTATCCGAGCAAGTGCCGCTTGAACAGCCAGTACAGCTACCCGAACCAAAACTTCGGCTACGGGCGCGACGGCAGCAACAACATCAAGTACGTCTACGGCGCACCGTACTACTACATCCTGCACCCGACCGAGTGGTGCACCGACGCGACGCTCACCAACTGCAGCGGGACGCAGAACGCCACCTATTCGGTGCCGGCGCCGCTGCGCTTTTGCAGCGACACGACGCTCGCCAACTGCCAGGGCAAGCTGACCGGGAGCTACGTGCGGCCGAAGTACACCGGTATCGTGACCGGTGGCGCCCAACCGGGCGCCTATGCGACGGCGACGATCACGATCAGGAACCCGCAGAGCGACGGATACAGCGGGACGGTTCAGAACATCCTGATCAACGGCCAGCCCGCGATCGCCTCGCCGCTCAACTTCGGCGGGCCGATCAGCGCGAGCGCTGCCGCGACCGCGATCGCCGGCGCGATCAATGCCGGGCCCCAGAGCGCGGACTTCACGGCGAGCGCGTCGAACAACGTCGTCACGATCACGTCGAACACGCAGACTTCGGTCTACAACGGCTACACCGTATCGGTGGTTGCGCCCGGCACGCCGGTCTCCGCGGCGACGGTGAACTTCGACATCTTGGACGCCGACCGCAACAGCGACAAGGTCACGAGCGTCAAGATCGGCACCACCGAGATCCTCGGCACGACCATTACCTGCAGCTGGGGGACCGGCTGTACGCAGAGCAGCCAGAGCGGACGGGACAACTGGATGGGCAGCGCGGTCGCCGCGGCGATCAACTCCGGCACCGCCTCGCACGGCTACTCGGCGACCACCTCCAGCGGTGGGAGCAACATCACCGTCATCGCCCCGGCGGGCACCGGCGGCGAGCTGAACGGCCAGCCGCTCACCGTCACCGAACAGGGCATCGTCAACGTCACGGGCAAGTCGCTTTCCGGCGGCGCGAGCTCGGGCGACGTCGAAAACACCACCACCAGCTTCACCGGCGGCCAGGACGCGAATGCGGGCCGCACCGCGACGGGTGACTTCGAGCGCATCAACATCGTGCCCTTCGTCGGCATCGGCGAGTCGGAGTCGTACCAGCCGTCCTTCGGCCTGCTGTCGAAAGAGGAAGTCAAGCTCGGCCAGAGCTGGGGCCAGGAGTTCAAGCACAACAGCGCGACCGCGACCTACAACGTCGACCGGATTGCGGTCGTCATGTACCGCGATCCGGCGGCGACACCGGGCCAGACCATCACGATCTCGCTGGCGAACAACTGGAGCTCGCCGGCGATCGCGAGCGGAACGATCTCGAGCGACAACCTCGGCCTGGGCTTCGGCTGGCAGACGATCACCCTCGCCACGCCGGTGACGCTAAACGACAATCAGGCCTATGTCGTGCGGGTCGACAACGCGGGACCCGGCCTGGTCTACATCGGATACCACGATGCCAGCATCTACACCAACGGCGACCTGCTGAACAACGGTTCGAAGGAATCCGGCAAGGCCCTGAGCTTCCAGGTCACGGGCGGCGTTCCCGCCACCTACAACCGCTACTCGGCGCGTACCGACTGCGCGGCATCGAGGTGTACCTACGCCGAGGAGATGACCAACTTCGCCAACTGGTACGCCTACTACCGCAGCCGCATGCAGATGGCGAAGACCGCGATCGGCCGCGCTTTCCGCGCGATCGACGACAGCTACCGGATCGGGTTCATCACCATCAACCCGGGCAGCCCGGTGCAGGCCGACCGCTACGTCAAGGTCGACAACTTCGACACGACCCAGCGCCAGACCTGGTACACCCATCTCTACGACCAGGAAGACCACGGCTCGACGCCGCTGCGTGAGGCGCTCTCGCGCGTCGGCCGCTATTTCGCCGGAGTCACCAGCGGGATCAACAGCGGCATGGACGGCAGCCCGATCACGGCCTCCTGCCAGCCGAACTACTCGATCCTGACCACGGACGGCTACTGGAACGGCAACGCCGGGCAGGACCTCTCCGGCGGCTCGATCGGCAACCAGGACAACGTCGACGCGGGCTACTCGACGCGCGCGGTCGGCGCCTACGACGGCGGCGGAGGCAAAGCGTCGAACACGCTCGCCGACGTCGCGATGTACTACTACAAGAACGACCTGCGCACGGACCTCGACGACTTCTCGCCGACCACGCAGAACGACAGCGCGCCGCACCAGCACATGGTGACCTACACCGTGGGTCTCGGCCTCGCCGGCCTGCTCAACTACGATCCGAACTACCAGACGCAGACCACGGGCGACTTCGTCGCGATCAAGCAGGGCACCAAGGATTGGCCGGTGCCGTCGGCGGACAGCGAGAGCGCGCTCGACGACCTGTGGCACGCCGCGGTCAACGCGCGCGGCACCTTCTTCTCGACGCGCGACCCGGTCACGCTGACCAACGGCATCATCGAGGCGCTGAGCGCGGTGCAGAAGCGCGTCGGCGCGGGCGCGGCGGCGGCGACTTCGAACCTGCAGCCGGTGGCGGGCGACAACTTCGCCTTCACTGCGCAGTACCAGACCGTGTCCTGGACCGGCGACCTCAAGGCGCGCACGATCGACCTCGCGAGCGGCATCGTCGCGAGCCGTGAGCTGTGGTCGGCCGCGCTGCTCCTCGACCAGCGCAGCCACACCGACCGTCACCTCTACATGTTCGACGGATCCGACAACAATCCGCCGACCTCCGGCAACGGCAACCTGCTCAAGGCGTTCTGCTGGCCGGGCGCTTCGGGCACCGGCCTCTACCCGGGTTGCGATGCCGCCGAAGGCGAGCTGTCGGCGGCCGAGATGGCCTGGTTCGACCCGACCCTGCTCACCCAGTACGGCGGCTGGACGACAGACGGCAGCGGGCGCGACACCTTCGTCTCGGCCCAGAAGCTGGTCGACTTCCTGCGCGGCGATCAGGCGAACGAAACCACGGGCGGCGCGGCGCCGACGGATCTCTTCCGCAACCGCGAAAGCCTGCTCGGCGACATCGTCAACGCGCAGCCGGCCTACGTGAAGGCTTCGCCCTTCTTCTACAACATTGGCGCCAACGCGGGCAAAGATCCCTACTACCAGGAGTACAAGCAGACCACCGACGGCACCGTCAGCACCCGCAAGGGCACGGTGTTCGGGGCGGCGAACGACGGCATGCTGCACGCCTTCGAGACCGACCCGGACAACAACCCCTACTATCAGACCGGCGGGATCGCGACCACGCAAACGTCGGACGATACTTTCACCGGCACGCTCAACACCTCGCCCGACGTCGGCGAGGGCTCCGAGCGCTGGGCGTTCATTCCGAGCATGGTCGGGCCGGGCCTCAAGAACCTGGCCGAGACGCCGCTGCTGTTCATCCACAAGTACTACACCGACGGCACGCCGACCGTGGGCGACGTCTGCTACGGCCACAGCACGGCCTCGCCCTGCTCTGCGCAGACCAACTGGCACACGATCCTCGTCGCGGGTCTCAACGCCGGCGGACGCGGCTACTACGCGCTCGACATCAGCGACCCGGACAACCCGAAAGGGCTGTGGGAATTCAAGGGCGGCAACCTCGCCGACCCGACGACCTGCGGCCTGAGCGACGCAGCCATCGTCGGCTACACCTCCGACTGCAACCTCGGGTTCAGCTTCGGCACCCCGGTGATCGCCAAGCGCAAGGTTGACGGCAAGTGGGTGGTAATCGTCACCTCGGGCCACAACAACGTGAACCCGGGCGACGGCAAGGGCTACCTCTACCTGCTCGACGCGCAGACCGGCGCGATCCTGCAGCGCATCGGCACCGGCGTGGGCTGCGACGGGATCAGCACCACGGCGCCCTGCGCCCTCGGCACGCCCGACCCGAGCGGACTGAACAAGCTCAACGCCTGGGTCGACGACGCGGCGTTCGACAACACCGCCCTGACCGTCTACGCGGGCGACCTGAAGGGCAACCTCTGGCGCTTCCAGCTCGACCCGTCGGAGGCCGGCTACGGCACGGCCTACAAGCTGACGACGCTGCTCGACCCGACCAACAACCCGCAGCCGATCACCACCAAGCCGGAGCTCGGCGAGATCTCGAACTACCGGGTGGTGTTCATCGGCACCGGCAAGCTGCTCGGCACGACCGACCTCACGACGACGCAGCAGCAGACGATCTGGGCGATTCGCGACGATCTGACGAGCGACGCGATCGACCTGCGCGGCGGCGACCTCGTGCAGCAAACCCTCTCGCCAAACAACAACCCTGGAGGCGATCCGGCGACGGAGCGCACGACGACGGCGAATCCGGTCGACTTCAACACCAAGAAGGGCTGGTTCGTCGATCTGCCCGACGCCGGCGAGCGGGTCAACGTCGACCCGGTGCTGCAGCTCGGCACGCTGGCGATCCCGTCGAACAACCCGACCTCCGACGCCTGCGTGGCGGGCGGTTACGGCTGGATCAACTTCCTCGACTTCCGCACCGGCGCCTACGTGCCGGGCGCGACAGCCAATACGGCGAGCAACCGGATTGCGGCCTCGCTGATCGTCGGCATCAACGTGGTGCAGCTGCCGGGCGGTGAGGTGAAGACGATCGTCACCACGGCCGACAACCAGCAGCTCACCGAGGCGACGCCGGTCAACCCGCCTTCGATCGAGGGCAAGCGGGTGTCCTGGCGCGAGTTGATCGTCCAGTAATGCACGGTACAGGTACGATACCGGCGTGACCCACGCGCCGCTCTCCTCGCCCTCCGGCGGCAGGCTGCCTCGCGCAGCTGCCGCCGGCGGCGTTCTGGCGGCTTGCGCCGTCCTGTTCGCGGCCCTCGGCGGCGCCAGCGCGCTGGCCGCGAGCGGCCCGGGCAAACCCGCGCCGGTTATCGCGCCCGCCCCTCCGGCGGTGCCGGACTCGCGCCACTACCCGGCGAACGAGCTCGACGTGCGCCCCGGCATCAAGGTGCGCGTCAGCCCGGCCTATCCGGAGCGCGCCGCGCGCGCAAATCTGAGCGGCAAGGCGGTGGTTCGCCTGTACATCGACGCGAACGGGATGGTCGAGCGCGTCGAGGTCGAGCGCGCCACGCCGCCTGGCTACGGCTTCGAGAATTCGGCCGCAGCGGCATTCCGCGGCGCGCGCTTCTCGCCCGCGATGAAGGACGGCAAGCGGGTGCGCGCGCTGATGCGCATCGAAGTCAGCTTCGACGCGCCGAGCGGCAAGGCGCCGCGCTGATCAGGCGGGCTTTCTGGCGCGCGCTCCAGACAGCGCGCGCGGCAGCGTGAATACCACGGTTTCGTGCACGCCCTCGAGGGCGCGCACCTCGCGCGCGCCGAGCGCGCGCAGCCGCGCGATCACTTCATCGACCAGCACCTCGGGTGCGGACGCGCCGGCGGTCACCCCGACGCGGCGGCGGCCGGAAACCCACTCGGGCCTCAAGTCGGCGGCGCTGTCGACCATGTACGCGTCGGCGCCCGCGTGCTCGGCGACCTCGCGCAGGCGGTTGGAGTTCGAGCTGTTCTTCGAGCCAACCACGATGACCACGTCGCACTGCGGCGCCATCAGCTTGACCGCGTCCTGGCGGTTCTGCGTCGCGTAGCAGATGTCATCCTTCTTCGGCCCGCGGATCGCGGGAAAGCGCTCGCGCAGTGCCTCGACGATCGTGCGCGCGTCGTCGACCGAAAGCGTCGTCTGGGTGACGTAGGCGAGCCTCGAAGGATCGCGCACCGCGAGCCCGGCGACGTCGCCGAGCGTCTCGACCAGGTGGATGCCCTGCTCGGCCTGCCCCATCGTGCCCTCGGCCTCGGGATGCCCGCGGTGCCCGATCATCACCACCTCCAGCCCCGCGGCGAGCATCTTGGCGACCTCGACGTGCACCTTGGTCACCAGCGGGCAGGTCGCGTCGAACACGGCGAGGCCGCGCGCCGCGGCCTCGCGGCGCACCGCCTGCGACACGCCGTGCGCGCTGAACACGACCGTCGCGCCCGCAGGCACCTCGTCGAGCTCCTCGACGAACACCGCGCCCTTGGCGCGCAGGTTCTCGACCACGTAGCGGTTGTGCACGATCTCGTGGCGCACGTAGATCGGCGCGCCGTAGCGCTCGAGCGCGCGCTCGACGATCTCGATCGCGCGCTCGACGCCCGCGCAGAAGCCGCGCGGGTTGGCGAGAATCACGTCCATGGGCGAATTGTGCACCTGAATCGTGCCTCCTACGCCTGCGCTGCAGCCGCTCAGAGCACCGCGACCAGCTCGGCCTCGAAGCGCAGGCGCCGGCCGGCGAGCGGATGGTTGAAGTCCACCTCGACGGTGCGGTCATCGAGGCTTCGCACCACGCCGAGGTGACGCGAGCCGTCGGGCGCCGAAAATTCCACCGCCCCGCCCGCTTCGAGCGCGATCCCCGCATCGAACGCGCTGCGCGGCAGGCTGCGCAGCAGCGCGCCGTGGTGCGCGCCGAACGCGTCTTCCGGCTCGAGCTCGAAGACGCGACGTTCGCCCGCGCCCGCACTCACCATTTGCGCCAGGCAGCGCTCGAGCCCAGGCGCGAGCTCGCCCGCGCCGAGCGCGAGCGTCGCCGGCGCGCCGCCGAAGGTCGAGAGCACCTCGGTCCCGTCGGCGAGCGCGATGCGGTAATGCAGCGTGATCAGGCGCCCGTGCTGCGCCCCGGATTCAGGCACGCGGTGCCGCGTCCGCGTGATGCAGGAAGCCCTCGAGCAGCACGAGCCCGGCGCCGACCGTGATGCCGCTGTCGGCGACGTTGAACGCCGGCCAGTGCCAGCCGAAGGCGTGCAGGTCGATGAAATCGACCACATGGCCGTAGAGCAGCCGGTCGATGAGATTGCCGAGCGCGCCGCCGAGGATGAACGCAAGACCGGTGCACAACAGCCGGCGCCCGGGCGCGCGCAGGATGATCCAGCTCACGACGAGCGCGGCGACCAGCGCGATCGCGGCAAACAGCCACGTCTGCCAGCCGTCCGCGCCGGCGAGAAAACTGAACGCCGCACCGCGGTTGAACACCAGCACCAGGTTACAGAAGCCGGTCACCGCGACGCGCTCGCCCGGCGCGAAGACATCGAGCACCACGAACTTCGTCAGGCGATCGGCGACGAGCAGCGCGGCGGCGAGCGCGAACCAGGGCAGCGCCCTAGGCATGGCGCCGGACCTCGCCCGCGCCGTACAGGTTCGTGACGCAGCGCGCGCAAAGCTGCGGATGCGCTTGATCGGCGCCGACGTCGGCGGTGTAGTGCCAGCAGCGCTCGCACTTCGCATGCGCGCTCGGCGCCACCTCGACCGCGGCGTCTTCGTCGCCCGCCGCACTGCCGGCGTGCACTCGCGCAGCCGAGGTCAGCAGCACGAAGCGCAGCTCCTCGCCCAGGCTCGCGAGCAGGGCGCGGTCGGCCTCCGCGACGCGGTAGTCGACCTCGGCCTGCAGCGAGGAGCCGACCTTGCCCGCCGCGCGCAGCGCTTCGATGCGCTTGCGCACCGGGGCGCGCAGCGCGCGCAGCCGTGTCCAGCGCTCGAGGAGCATCTCGGCGTCCGCCAGCGCTGGGAAGTCATGCAGCGTCTCGTAGAACACGCTGGTCTCGGGATCGGCGCGAAACAGCTGCCAGGCCTCCTCGGCGGTGAACGACAGGATCGGCGCCATCAGCCGCACCAAGCTCGAGGTGACGTGCCAGAGCGCGGTCTGCGCCGAGCGGCGCGCCTGCGAGCGCGCGCCGCAGGTATAGAGCCGGTCCTTGAGGATGTCGAGGTAGAACGCGCCGAGATCCTCGGAGCAGAAGGTCTGCAGCTTCTGCGCAACCAGGTGGAAGGCGTAGCGCGCGTAGTCGGCGGCGGCCTCGTCCTGCAGACGCGCGGCGAGCGCGAGCGCATAGCGGTCGATCTCGACCATGTCCTCGACCGGCACCGCGTCGCGCGCCGGATCAAAATCCGAAGTGTTGGCGAGCAGGAAGCGCAGCGTGTTGCGCACGCGGCGGTAGGACTCGACCACGCGCTTGAGAATCTCGTCGGAGATCGACAGCTCGCCGGAAGTGTCCGTGCTTGCCACCCATAGGCGCAGGATCTCGGCGCCAAGCGTGCTCGAAACCTGCTGCGGCGCGACGGTGTTGCCGAGCGACTTGGACATCTTGCGCCCCTCGCCGTCAACCGTGAAGCCATGCGTGAGCAGCGACCTGTAGGGCGGCTCGCCGTTCATCATGCAGGACACGAGCAGCGAGCTGTGGAACCAGCCGCGGTGCTGGTCCGAGCCCTCGAGATACATGTCGGCGGGAAAGCCGAGCGCAGCATGCGAGCCGCGCAGCACGGTCTGGTGCGTCGAGCCCGAGTCGAACCAGACGTCGAGCGTGTCCTTGACCTTCTCGTAGTGCGCCGCCTCGGCGCCGAGCAACTCGCGCGCATCAAGCGTCTGCCAGGCCTCGATCCCGCCGAGCTCGACGCGCTTGGCGACCGCCTCGAGCAGCTCGAGCGTTTCCGGATGGAGCGCGCCGGTCTCCTTGTGCACGAAGAACGGCATCGGCGTGCCCCACTGGCGCTGGCGCGACAGCGTCCAGTCCGGGCGGTTGGCGATCATGCCGTAGAGGCGCGCCTTGCCCCAGCCCGGAAAGAACTGCGTCGCCTCGACCCCGCGCAGCGCGGTCGTGCGCAGCGTCTCGGCCGGCTTCGCCCCCTGCCAGCCGGGCACGGCGTCCATCCCGGCGAACCATTGGACGGTCGCGCGCAGGATGACCGGCGTCTTGTGGCGCCAGCAGTGCATGTAGCTGTGCACGTAGTCCTCGCGCGCGAACAGCGCTCCGCGGCGCTCGAGCTCGGCGACGATCTCGCCGTTCGCGTCCCAAATCATCATCCCGCCGAACAGCGGCAGCGACGCGGCGAAATGCCCGTCGCTCTGCACCGGCGTGAGGATGTCGTCGTCCTTCATGCCGTAGCGCCGGCAGGACTCGAAGTCCTCGACGCCGTAGGCCGGCGCCGAGTGCACGACCCCGGTGCCGGTGTCGAGCGTGACGTACTCGCCGAGCATCACCGGCGAGCGGCGCTCGTAGAGGGGATGACGGAACGCGACGCCTTCGAGCGCCGCGCCCTTGCAGGTTGCGAGCGTCCGGCCCTCGAGCTTGTAGCGCGCGAGGCAGGCGTCCTTCAGCTCGCTGGCGAGGATCAACGCGCCGCGCGGCGTTTCCACCAGCGCGTACTCGATGTCCGGGTGCGCGTTTAGCGCCTGGTTGGACGGGATCGTCCAGGGCGTGGTGGTCCAGATCACCGCGAACACCGGACCTTGCGGGGCCGCATCGAGTCCGAAGGCGCGCGCGAGCTTTTCACGCTCGGCGTCGTCGAGCTGGAGCCCGACGTCGATTGCCGCATCCCTGCGGTCCTCGTACTCGACCTCGGCCTCCGCCAGCGCCGAGCCGCAGTCGAAGCACCAGTTGACCGGCTTCAGCCCGCGGTAGACGTAGCCCTTCGCGAGCAGCACGCCGAGCGCGCGAATCTCGTCGGCCTCGTTGCGCGGTGCCATGGTGAGGTAGGGATCGTCCCAATCACCGAGCACGCCGAGGCGGCGGAAATCGGCCTTCTGTCGCGCGATCTGTTCCTCGGCATAGGCCCGGCACAGGCGCTGCGTTTCCTCGACCGGCAGGTGCTTGCCGTACTGCTTTTCGATCTGGACCTCGATCGGCATGCCGTGGCAGTCCCAGCCCGGCACGTAGGGCGCATCAAACCCGGCGAGCGACTTGGACTTGACCACCATGTCCTTGAGGATCTTGTTCACCGCGGTGCCGAGGTGAATGTCGCCGTTCGCGTACGGCGGGCCGTCGTGCAACACGAACCTCGGGCGTCCCTTGGCGATCGTGCGCAGGCGCGCGTAGACGCCCTTGTCCTGCCATTGCTTGACGCGCCCCGGCTCGCGCTTGGCGAGGTCGCCGCGCATCGGGAACGGCGTATCAGGCAGATTCAGTGTTTTCTTGTAGTCAGCCATGTGTTGCGAAATAGTCCTTTGCCTGCGCCACGTCCTGCGCGATCGCCGCGCGCAGCTCGGCAAGATCGTCGAATTTCATCTCGTCGCGCAGGCGCTCGAGAAAGCGCACCCGCAGATGCCGCCCGTAGAGCGCCTCGCTCACCTCGAACAGATGCACCTCGAGCAGCGGCGCGGGCAGCGCATTCACCGTCGGGCGCCGCCCGATGCTCGCCACGCCGTGCAGCCAGCGCGCCGGGCTCGTGGCGTCGGCGCCCTGCGCCTCGACCACGTAGATGCCCGCGAGCGGCGCGCGCCGCGGCAGCACGATGTTCGCAGTCGCGAAGCCGAGCGTGCTGCCGAGCTTGGCACCGTGCACCACGCGCCCGGAAACCGCATAGGGCCGGCCGAGCAGCCGTTCGGCGGACGCGAAATCGGCGCGCTCGAGCGCCTCGCGCACGCGCGAGCTCGAGATGCGCCCCTGCGCGTCGCTCACCTCGGGCATCGCCTCGAGCTCGAAGCCCGAATCGGCGGCCGCGCGTTCGAGCGCCGCGAAATCGCCCTTGCGCCCGGCGCCGTAGCGGAAATCGCGCCCCACCAGCAGCCAGGCGGTCTCCAATCGGCGGCGCAGCACGTTCTCGACGAACGCTTCCGGCGCGAGCGCCGCGAAGCGCGCGTCGAAGCGCGCGATATGAGCTCGGTCGAGGCCCGCGGCGGCGAACAGTTCCAGCTTCTCGCGCAGGCGCGAGATGCGCGGGGGCGCCGGCGCGCCGCGCAGCGCGGCAAAATGCTCGCGCGGCAGGGGCTCGAAAGTGAGCGCGCCTGCGGCGAGGCCCTTGCGCCGCGCCACCGTGATCACGCGCGAGAGCATCGCCTGATGACCGAGGTGCACGCCGTCGAAGTTTCCGATCGTCCACGCGCCCGGCCCGCGGCCTGGTTGCGCTGTGCCGTGCGTGACCACCATGGTGCAGGCTCAAAATGCTGAATTATAGTGAGTTTGCTGCACCGCGGCGCGGGCGCGCCTCGGCCGCGCGGGCTGTGCCGCGGCTCAGTTCATGCGCGCGCACTGCGCGCGCAGTGCGCTCAGCGCCACGCGCATGTCCTCGGCGTCGGGTGCATCGGGCTCGCGCTCGAGATAGGCCGCCAGGTCGGCGAGCGCGGGCTGCCAGCACTCGAGGCGCTGGTAGGCGAGACCCCGGTCGCGCAGATCCGCGCTCGCGTCGGGTGTGACGATCAGAATTCGATCGAGCACCTGAAGCAGGCGCAACGTGTCGTCGGCGTCGCGGTAGATCGCCTTCAGGTTGCGCAGCAAACGCGCCAGGATCTGGCGATGGGTCGCGGGCTCGAGAAACTGGTCGAGCGGCAGTGCATCAACCGGCAGGTCACCGGCCGCGCCCGGCGGGACCACGCGCGCGAGGCGCGCGCGCAGGTCGTCCGCGGACTGCGGCGTGCCCCCAGCGAAGGGATCGAGCACCAGGATGCCGCCGCGCAGCTTCAGGCGCACGAGGAAGTGACCCGGGAACGAGACCCCCTCGAGGGGCAGGCCGATGCGCCGGCCGAGCTCCATGTACAGGATCGCCAGGCTGATCGGGATGCCGGTGCGCCGGTCGATCACTTCGTTCAGGTAGCTGTTGCGCGGGTCGTAGTAACGCTCGACGTTGCCTTCGAAGCCAAGCTCGCCGAAGAAGAACTCGTTCAGCGCGATCACCTTTGCCCCGACGTCGCCACCTTGGGGCAAATGCGCGCGCAGGCGCAACGCGTAGCGCTCGATCTCGCCGAGGTAGTGCGCCGGGTCGAGCGCGGGGTAGGCGTCGCGCGCGATCATCAGGCAGGCGCGCGCGAGCTCGATGCGCGCATCGGCCTGCGCCATGAGCGCGCGGAACGGCTCGAGCGCGTCCTGAGAAACCGTCGCGCCCTGCGGTGTCCGCAGTGCCGGTCTCGTCCCCGGCGCCGCCATCAGTCGAGGCCCTGGCGCGCGAAATCCTTCATCCGAACTCCCATCGCGAGCAGACTGCCACCGTACACCGCGGCGCCGAGCAGGACCAGCCCGGCAAGAGCAGGGACTTTCTGCCGACCTGTCGCCGAGAGCCACCACTCGGCCTCCCCCATGGCGAAATGCAATGCGAGCCCCATCAGGCAGACGCTCAGCACCACGCGGGCGCCGAACGCCGCCCAACCCGGCTGCGGCCGGTAGATCGCCTGCCGGCGCAGGCTGCGGAAGAGCAGCGCGGCGTTCAGGCAGGCGCCGAGGCCTACCGCGAGCGCCAGGCCGGCGTGCTTGAGGGGAACGATGAACGCGAGATTCATCGCCTGCGTCGCGACGAGGGTGAGCACTGCAATGCGCACCGGGGTGGCGACGTTCTGGCGCGCGTAGAACCCGGGCGCGAGGATCTTCACCAGGATCATGCCGACCAGGCCGATGCTGTAGGCGATCAGCGCCTGGCGGGTCATCCAGGCGTCCTCCGGCCCGAATCGCCCGTAGTGAAACAGCGTGGCGATCAGCGGCAGTGCGATCACCGCGAGCGCCGCGGCGGCCGGGATCGCGAGCAGCAGGCTGACGCGCAGTCCCCAGTCGAGCAGGCGCGCGGTGGTTTCGGCGTCGGTCTGCGCGTGCGCCTTCGACAGGCTCGGCAGCAGGATCGTGCCGAGCGCCACACCGAGCATGCCCGCGGGGAACTCCATCAGGCGATCGGCGTAGTACAGCCAGGACACGCTGCCCGAGACGAGAAACGAGGCGAAGATCGTGTTGATGAGAAGCGAGATCTGGCTCACCGACACCCCGAACACGGCGGGCGCCATCAGCTTGAGGATGCGCGTCACGCCGGGATGGCGCAGCTTGAGGCGCCAGCGCGGCAGCACGCCGAGGCGCGCGAGAAACGGCAGCTGGAAGGCAAGCTGCAGCAGGCCGCCGGCGAACACCGCCCAGGCGAGCGCCAGCACCGGCGGGTCGAAATGCCCGGCGAAGAACAGCGCGGCGACGATGAACGAAACGTTGAGCAGCGCCGGCGTCAACGCCGGCACCGCAAACCGGCTCCAGGTGTTGAGGATCCCCGCCGCGAGCGCGACCAGCGAAATGAACAGGATGTAGGGAAAGGTGATGCGCAGCAGCTGCACCGTGAGCGCGAACTTATCCGGATCGTCGGCAAAGCCGGGCGCCGACACATAGATGATCAGCGGCGCGCCCAGCACGCCGAGCGCGGCCGCCAGCACCAGCGCGAGAAAGAGCAGCGTCGCGACGCTGTCGAGCAGCGCGCGCGTCTCCTCGGGCGACTGGCGCTGCTTGTACTCGCCCAGCACCGGCACGAAGGCCTGAGAAAACGCGCCTTCCGCGAACAGGCGGCGCAACAGGTTGGGGATCCGGAAGGCGACGAAGAAGGCGTCGGTCGCCAGCCCCGCGCCGAACAGGCGCGCGATCAGCAGGTCGCGCACAAAGCCGAGCACCCGGCTCACCAGCGTCATGCTGCTGACGGTGCCGAGCGCGCGCAGCAGGTTCATCGCAGCGGGGCGCGCGGCGCGACGGTCGCGCCTCGTCGCAGACCGGAATTTCCCTTGCGCAGCAGGCGCTTGGCCGCTAGAATGCGCCCCTTTTTCAAGGCTGAACAGAACTCATGGCCAATTCCGCATCCGCACGCAAGCGCGCCCGTCAGGCCGACGCGCGCCGCGCGCACAACATGAGCCTGCGCACCGCTGCGCGCACGGCGATCAAGAACGTCGAGAAGGCGATCCTCGCCGGTGACAGGGCCGCGGCCGAAGCAGTGCTCGTGCGCTGCAGCAGCACGATCGACCGCGTCGCTGCCAAGGGCGTCCTGCATCGCAACGCGGCCAACCGCCACAAGAGCCGTCTCGCACTGACCATCAAGGCCATGGCGCAGTAAGCACAACGAGCACGACGCGGCGCGCGCCGCGTGCGCGCGCGGCGTGGCAACCGCAGGCGGAAACATGGCGCGATTATAGCGACGCGCTCTGGCACCATCGGGCGTCGCGCGTGGCGGCCCTCGGGCGAATCCGGCGCGACGCGTGCATGCCTGTGCTAGCATCTAACGAACGGCGGCTTGGGCCGCCGTTTTTCGTTTCTGGGAGGTGCGCACCATGTCTCAGGCGACCCACGTGTCCCATGTGATGAACACTTACGCGCGCCAGCCGATCGCGTTCCTGCGCGGCGAAGGCGTCTGGTTGTGGGACGAATCGGGCAAACGCTACCTCGATGCCCTCGCCGGCATTGCGGTCAGCACGCTCGGCCACGCGCATCCGGTACTCACGCGCGCGATCGCCGAGCAGGCCGCGCGGGTCATCCATACCTCGAACCTGTTCCGCATCCCGTTGCAGGAGCGCGCGGCAGACCTGCTTGCGGAGGTCACCGGCCTCGACGAGGTGTTCTTCTGCAATTCGGGCTGCGAGGCAAACGAGGCCGCAATCAAGCTCGCGCGCCTCTACGGCCACCGGCGCGGCGTCGAAGCACCGCATATCGTGGTGATGGACAACGCGTTCCACGGCCGCACCATCGCCACCCTGTCGGCGACCGGCAGCCGCAAGGTGCAGGCGGGGTTCGAGCCGCTCGTGCCGGGCTTCGTGCGCGTGCCGCTGAACGACATCGACACGGTGCGCGCGATCGCCGAGCGCGACGCGAGCGTGGTCGCGGTGATGGTCGAGCCGATCCAGGGCGAAGGCGGCATCAACGTGTCGCAGCTCGAGTACCTGCGCGCGCTGCACGCGCTGTGCCAGGAAAAGGAGTGGCTGTTCATCTCCGACGAGGTGCAATGCGGTCTCGGGCGCACCGGCAAGTGGTTCGTCTACCAGCATGCAGGCTTCCTGCCGGATGTCGTGCCGCTCGCCAAGGGGCTCGCCGGCGGCGTGCCGGTCGGCGCCTGCGTCACCGGCGGGCGCGCCAAGGGCCTGTTCAAGCCCGGGCACCATGGTTCGACCTTCGGCGGCAACCCGCTCGCGATGGCCGCGCTGATCGCGACCGTCGAGACGATGCAGCGCGATGACCTGCTCGGCAACGCCGAGCGCGTCGGGCGTGCGATCCGCGATGGACTCGTCGCCGGGCTCGAGGGACTGCCGGGAGTGCGCGAAATCCGCGGCATGGGTCTGATGATCGGCATCGAGCTCGATCGGCCCTGCGGCGAGATCGTCGCGCGCGCGCTTGCCGATGGTCTCATCGTCAACGTCACCAACGACCGGGTCGTGCGCCTGCTGCCCCCGCTGATCATGAGCGAGGCCGAAGGCGCCATGGTGGTCGAGCGGCTGGTGCCGATCATCCGCGATTTCCTCGCCCAGGCCGGCGTGGCGGCGAGCGCCGCCGCGCGCTAGAGAGCCGGGCGTGCAAGTTCGCCACTACCTGCAGTTCAAGGATTTTGCGCGCGAGGACTACGCGCAGCTGTTCGAGCGCACGCGCTGGATCAAGGAGCGCTTCAAGCGCTACGAGCGCTACTGGCCGCTCGCCGACCGCACGCTGGCAATGATCTTCGAGAAGCAGTCGACGCGCACGCGGCTTTCGTTCGAGGCGGGGATGCACCAGCTCGGCGGCACCGCGATCTTTCTCAGCACGCGCGACTCGCAGCTCGGCCGCGGCGAGCCCGTCGAGGACTCGGCACAGGTCATCTCGCGCATGTGCGACGTGGTGATGATCCGTACCTTCGAGCAGGCGGTCATCGAGCGCTTCGCGGCGCATTCGCGCGTCCCGGTGATCAACGGCCTGACCAACGAATATCATCCCTGCCAGATCCTGGCCGACGTCTACACCTTCATCGAGCAGCGCGGCGAGCTGCGCGGGCGCACCGTGGCCTGGGTGGGCGATTCGAACAACGTTTGCAACACCTGGCTGCAGGCAGCAGAAGTGCTCGACTTCAACATGCACGTATCGACTCCGCCGGGTTACGAGGTCGACCCGGCGCGCGCCGGTCTGCGCGGCACGGCGCATTACACCCAGTTCAGCGACCCGCAGGAAGCCGTGCGCAGCGCCGACCTGGTGACCACCGACGTGTGGACCAGCATGGGCTTCGAAGCCGAGGACGACGCGCGGCGCGCGGCGTTCCGCGACTGGCAGGTCGATGCGAAGATGATGCGCGCGGCCAAGCCGGACGCGATTTTCATGCACTGCCTGCCCGCGCACCGCGGCGAGGAAGTCGCCGCCGAGGTCATCGACGGGCCGCAGAGCGTGGTCTGGGAGGAAGCCGAGAACCGCCTGCACGCCCAGAAAGCCTTGCTCGAGTACCTGCTCCTCGGCAAAGTCGAGGGCTGAACGCGCTTACTTGGAGCGCTTCCGCTTGGGGGGCTTCTTCGGCTGGGCGTGCGCGAGCAAGGGGATGTCGCCCTTCGCGCCGCCGCCCAGCAAGCCGGCCTCGCCGTAGACGCGCAGCTTCTCGCGCGTGTCCGCGATGTCCAGATTGCGCATCGTCAGCTGGCCGACGCGATCGGCCGGCGTGAAGAACGCCTCGCCTTTTTCCATCGTCAGCCGCTCGGGCTTGTAGGTCAGGTTGGGGCTCTTCGTGTCGAGGATCGACCAGTCGTTGCCGCGGCGCAGCTCGAGGCTCACCTCGCCGGTCACGGCCTTCGCCACCCAGCGCTGCGCGGTTTCGCGCAGCATCATCGCCTGCGGGTCGAACCAGCGGCCCTGGTAGAGCAGCCGCCCGAGGCGCAGTCCATTCACGCGGTACTGCTCGAGCGTGTCCTCGTTGTGGATACCGGTGAGCAGCCGTTCGTAGGCGATATGCAGCAGCGCCATGCCCGGCGCCTCGTAGATGCCGCGGCTTTTCGCCTCGATGATGCGATTCTCGATCTGATCGCTCATGCCGAGGCCGTGCCGTCCGCCGATCGCATTGGCCTCGAGCATCAAAGCGACCGCGTCGGCGTAGCGCTGGCCGTTGAGCGTCACCGGCACGCCCTCCTCGAACCCCACGCTGACCGCCTCGGGCCTGATCTTCGCGCGCTCGCGCCAGAACGCGACCCCCATGATCGGCTCGACGATCGCCAGCCCCTTGTCGAGGTACTCGAGGTCCTTCGCTTCGTGCGTCGCGCCGAGCAGATTCGAGTCGGTCGAATACGCTTTCTCGGCGCTCATCTTGTAGTCGAAGCCCGCCTTCATCAGATACGCGGACATCTCCTTGCGCCCGCCCAGCTCGTCGATGAAGCGCCGGTCGAGCCAAGGCTTGTAGATCCTGAGCGCCGGGTTGGCGAGCAGCCCGTAGCGATAGAAGCGCTCGATGTCGTTGCCCTTGTAGGTGCTGCCGTCCGACCAGATGTCGACGTCGTCCTCGTGCATCGCCACCACGAGCATCGTCCCCGTGACCGCGCGGCCGAGCGGCGTGGTGTTGAAGTAGGTTGCGCCGCCGGTCGCGATGTGGAACGCGCCGCACTGGAGCGCTGCGATGCCCTCGGCGACGAGCTGCGCCCGGCAATCGACGAGTCGCGCCTTCTGCGCGCCGTAGGCAAGCGCCTTCTGCGGGATCGCGTCGACATCCGATTCGTCGGGCTGGCCGAGGTGCGCGGTGTAGGCGTAGGGAATCGCGCCGTTCGCGCGCATCCAATGCACCGCCGCGCTCGTGTCGAGGCCGCCCGAGAACGCGATGCCGACCTTCTCGCCCTTGGGCAGCGCGTCGAGTATCGTTGCCACCGTTCCGATCTCCGAAAGCTCTGGATGATACGTGATCCGGCGGCGTGGGACCGCGGGCGGCGAGAGGATAGAATGGAGTCCATGCCGCTACTCACCGGCCTGCGTGCCGCGCTTGCCGCGCTGCTCTTCGCCGCCACTCCGACGCTCGCCGCGCCGGTTGCCGTGCAGCTGGGCGACATCCGCATCGTGCTCGACACCCCGCCCGGCTTTGCCGACGCGGCCGGAACCGGGTCGCCGCGCGTGCTCGAGCTCGCCGAGACGCTCACCTCGGCGTCGAACCGGATCCTGCTGTTCGGCATCACGGACGCCGACTTCCGCCGGTTTACGGTGGGCGACACGCCCGAGATGCGTCGCTACCTGATTGCGGTGACGCCGCGCGCCCATGAGCGTTACTACGTTTCGCCGAGCGACTTCGAGCGCTATGTGTCCGATGTGACGCACAATCTCGGCAAACCGCCCGAGGTTGCGGACTACCGCAAGTTCCTCGAGACGACCCCTGAAAACAAGCCCGTGCTGCTCGCCGAGATGCGCCGCGACGAGGCGCTGCTCTCGTTCATGATGGGCGCGCGTCTCGCACCGATCGAGTCGCAGCATCTGTTCACCTGGGAAAAACCGAAGCCGCGCTATCTGCTGTCGACGACCACGCTGCTGTTGCTGCGTCACCGTGCGCTCAGCCTGTCGATCTACACGGGCTACGACAGTCCGCAAGACCTCGACTGGCTGCTCTACACGACGAAACGCTGGATCGAGGACCTGAAGCGGCTCAACCGGCGCTGAGCCGATCGCAGCGCTGCCGCGCCTTTGCGGCAGATCAACATTACGCCACCCCCCGGGCCCTAGTCTGGGCTACGTGGATCGCGTAGCACAGGACCAACCGGGAACGCGGCCCATCGGCAGCGTCGAGCGCGTCTCGGGGCCGGTGGTCGATGTCGTCTGCCCGGAAACGCTGCCCGCGCTGCATGAGGCTTTGCGGGTGCCGCTCGACGGCGGCGCATGCATGCTCGAAGTGCACCATCATCTTGACGCCACGCGGCTGCGCGCCGTCGCGCTGCACGCGACCGCCGGGCTGCGGCGCGGAAGTCCGGTCTACGGCACCGGCGGCCCGCTGCGCGTCCCGGTCAGCGAATCCTGCCTCGGGCGGGTGCTCGACGTGTTCGGCGCGCCGCTAGACGGCGGCCCGCCGCTCGCGGCCGAGCGCTACCGTGCGGTGTCGGAGCCGCCGGCGCCGATCTCCGAGGTGCGCGGCCCCGAAGCGATCCTCGAGACCGGAATCAAGGTCGTTGACCTGCTCTGCCCGTTCGTGCGCGGCGGAAAGACCGGGCTCTTCGGCGGGGCGGGTGTGGGCAAGACAGTGCTCATCATGGAGTTCATGCACGCGGTCACCGCCTTGCACCAGGGCGTGTCGGTGTTCGCCGGGATCGGCGAGCGGATCCGCGAGGCGCACGAGCTGTGGCGCGAGATGGAAGGCGCCGGTGTACTGCCGAGCACCGTACTGGTCTTCGGCCAGATGGACGAGTCACCGGGCGTGCGCTTCCGCGCCGGGGCGACTGCCCTCGCCTACGCCGAATACCTGCGCGACACGCTCGGGCGCGAGGTATTGGTGCTCATGGACAACGCCTTCCGATTCGTGCAAGCGGGGAGCGAAATCTCCGGCCTGCTCGGACGCATGCCGGCGACGGTCGGCTATCAGCCGACGCTGCTCACCGAGGTGGCCGAGCTCGAGGAGCGCATCGCCTCGACACGTACCGGCACCATCACTTCGGTGCAGGCGGTGTACGTGCCCGCCGACGACATGACCGACCCGGCGGTAAGCGCGATCCTCGCGCACCTCGACAGCCTGGTGATCCTGTCGCGCGAACAGGCGGGACGCGGCATCTATCCGGCGGTCGACCCCCTCGCCTCGCAAAGCCACCTGCTCGACCGGCGCATCGTCGGCGACCGTCACTACGAGGTCGCGCGCACCGTGCGCGAGCATCTCGCGCGCTACCAGGAACTGCAGGACATCATCGCGATGCTCGGCATGGAGGCGCTCTCCGAGGACGATCGCCGCGTCGTGCTGCGCGCGCGCCGCCTGCAGCGCTACCTCAGCCAGCCCTTCCACGTGGTCGCCGAGCACACCGGACTGCAAGGCGTGTCAGTGCCCCTCGAGCAGACGCTCACCGACTGCGACGCCTTCCTCGCGGGGCGCTACGACGCGGTGGACGAGGAAGCCTGCTACATGCGCGGCGCGATGGAGACGAAATGAACGTCTTTCCGCTGCACCTTCAGTCGGCAACGCAATACGACCGTCGCGACGACGTCGAGCGCTTCATCGCGCGCGACGCCTCCGGGTCGTTTGGGCTGCTCGCGCGCCACGAGCGGATGATGACGGTGCTGGATTTCGGTCTGGCGCGCTTTCGCACCGCGCAGGACCGTTGGCATTACGTCGCGCTGCCGGGGGCGGTGGCCTATTTCGTCGACGGCGAGCTGTTCGTGTGCACGCGCCGCTACGTGCTCGGTGACGACTACCGCAGCGTCGCCGCCGCGGTCGGGGAGACGCTGCTCGCCGAGGAGCGCGCGCTGGCCAGCCTGAAGACGAGCGTCAACCGGCTGGAGCACGAAATGATGCGCCGTCTCTGGCGTCTCGGTGAGCACGAGGACTGACCCGGTGCCGGACAAGGACGACAAGCTGCAGCAGGCGGTCGCGCGCGAGTCCGGGCGGATGCAGCGTGCCGAGCGCGAACGTTCGCGCCTGATCGCGCAGACCGTGTATCTGGGCAGCCTTGCAATTCTGTTCGTCATCCCGGTGGTGGCGGGCGCCTATCTCGGGCGCTGGATCGACAGCCTGTTCACGGGATACTCGATCCGCTTCACCGTGAGCCTCATCGTGCTCGGCGTGGCGCTCGGCGCGCTCAACGTCTATCTGTTCGTCCGGGAGCGGCGCGGATGAACGACACCGGCACCCTGTTCCACCTCGGTCCGCTCGGCATCAGCGTCACCGTGGTCACCACCTGGGCGATCATGCTCGTCCTGGGCGCGTTCAGCGCCTTGGCGACGCGCCGGCTGCGCGACGACCCCGGCCCGCTGCAGACCGTGCTCGAGGGCGTCGTGCTTGCGATGGAGCGCGCGATCGCGGCGGTGTATCCGCAAACCCCGCGCATGCTGCTGCCCTTCGTCGGCACGCTCTGGCTCTTCCTGCTCGCCGCCAACCTGCTCGGCATCGTGCCGGGACTGCATTCGCCGACTCGCGACCTGTCGTTGACCGCGGCGCTCGCTCTGCTCGTGTTCCTCTCGGTGCACTGGTACGGAATCCGCGCCGACGGGCTGCGCGCCTACCTGCGCCACTACTTTTCGCCCAACCCGATCCTGTTTCCGTTCCACGTCATGAGTGAGCTGTCGCGCACGGTGGCGCTCGCGGTACGCCTGTTCGGCAACATGGCGAGTCTCGAGATGGCAGCGCTGCTGGTGCTGCTGCTCGCCGGATTCCTGGTCCCGGTGCCGATCCTGCTGCTGCACGTGATCGAGGCGCTGGTCCAGGCCTACATCTTCGGCATGCTCGCGCTGGTCTACATCGCGGGCGGCATCCAGTCGCAGGAAATCACCAAGGAAAGAAAGGAGTCGCAAACATGACCGAGACAGGGTGGCTCGTCATCGTATCCAGCGCCGTGGCGCTGCTCGCGATCGCAATCGGCGTGATCGGGCCGGCGATCGCTATGGGGCGCGCGATCTCGCAGGCGCTGGACTCACTCGCACGCCAGCCCGAGCTCGAGAACTCGATCACACGCACGCTGTTCATCGGGCTCGCGATGATCGAGTCGCTCGCGATTTACGTGCTGGTCATCGTACTGATCGTGCTGTTCCGCAACCCGCTGCTCGAATACATTCTCAAGTGATGCCATGCAACTCGACCTCACCAGCTTCATTCTCGAGCTGATCAATTTCGCGGTCCTGGTGTGGATCCTGCATCGCTTCCTGTACCGTCCGGTGCTGGCCGCGATCGACCGCCGGCGCAGCGCCGTCGAGCACACGCTGTCCGAAGCCAAGGCCGCGCGCGAGCAGGCTGCGGCGGCGCGCAGCGAGGTCGAAACGCGTCTTGCCGAGTGGGAGAGCGAGCGCGCGCAGGCGCGTAGCGCGCTCGCCGCCGAGCTCGCGGCGCAGCGTGAGAAGGGTCTTGCCGATGCGGCGCGCGCCGCCGAGCAGGAGCGCGCGCGGCTCGCCGCGTTGCAGGCCAAGCAGGCGCTCGAGCAGCAGCGCGCGAACGAGAGCCGTGCGCTCGAGCAGGCCGGAACGTTCGTCGCCCGGCTGCTCGAGCGGCTCTCGGGGCCCGAGCTCGATGCGCGCCTGGTCGAGCTGTTCGCCGCCGACCTCGCCGGGCTGGGCACCGAGCGCCGCACGGTGCTTGCCGAGGCGGCGCGCGCGGCCGAAGGGCGCGTCGCGGTGCACAGCGCCCGCCCGCTCGACGATGCGGCACGCGCGCGCGTCGAGCAAGCCTTGTCGGAGGTGCTCGGCGTCGACTGCCATGCCGAGTTCGCAGTCGACGCTGCGCTGCTGTCTGGGCTGAGCGTGGCCCTCGGGCCGTGGCTGCTGCAGGCCGACCTGCGCGACGAACTGCGCTTCTTTTCCGCCGGGCCGCGCGATGCCGGATGAACCGGTCAGCGTGCTCGAGCGCAGCGCGACGCGCGTGCACGGCTATCGCTTCGCGCTACGCGTCGCCGAGCGCGGACGCGTGCTCTCGGTGGGCGACGGCGTCGTCTGGATCGAGGGGCTGCCATCGGCGGCGATGGAAGAGCTTCTGCGCACCGAGGACGGCAGCACGGCGCTCGTATTTCACCTCGACCGGGAGCGCATCGGCGCGATCCTTCTCGAGCAGGCGAGCGGCCTGCGCGCGGGCGCCGCGGCGACGCTCACCGGAGAGCGTCTGGCGCTCGGCGTCGGCGACGCGCTGCTCGGGCGGATGGTCGACCCGCTCGGCGCGCCGCTCGACGGCGCCCTGCCGCCGGTCTGTGCGGCACAGCGCCGCCTAGACGGGCCTTCGCCGCCGATCGTGGCGCGCGAGTTCGTCAAGCAGCCGCTGATCACGGGCAGCAAGGTCGCCGACACCATGATCCCGATCGGGCGCGGGCAACGCCAGCTCCTCATCGGCGACAACGGTACCGGCAAGACGACGTTCGCGCTCGACGTGGTGCTCGCGCAGAAGGGCCGCGGTGTGAGCTGCGTGTACGTGCTCATCGGCCAGAAACGCTCGACCATCGCCTCGGTGACCGACACTCTGCGCCGCCTCGGGGCGCTCGAGTACACCACCCTGGTGGTTGCCGAAGCCACCGCCTCGCCGGGGCTGAAGTACCTAGCGCCCTACGCCGGTTGCGCGATCGCGGAAGCCTGGATGGAGGCGGGCCGCCACGCACTGGTGGTGTACGACGATCTGTCGACGCATGCGCGCATCTATCGCGAGCTGTCGCTGCTCCTGCGCCGCCCGCCCGGACGCGAAGCCTATCCGGGCGACGTGTTCTACCTGCACGCGCGCCTGCTCGAGCGTTCGACCTGTCTCTCCGCCGCGCAGGGCGGCGGCAGCATGACCGCGCTGCCGATCGTCGAGACCGAACAGGGCGAGATCGCGGCCTACATTCCGACCAACCTGATCTCGATCACCGACGGCCAGATCTATTTCGACCGCGCTCTGTTCGCGAGCGGCATCCTGCCCGCGATCGACGTGCGCCGGTCGGTCTCGCGCATCGGCGGCAAGGCGCAGCCCGAGGCGATCAAGCACGAAGCAGCGCGCATGAAGCTCGAGTACCTGCAGTTTCTCGAACTCGAGACCTTCTCCCGCTTCGGCTCGCGCCTCGAGGCCGGCCTGCGCGCGCGCCTTGCGCGCGGGCGGCTGCTGCGCAACCTGCTCAAGCAGGAGCCGCTCAGCCCGCTCGCGCCGGAGAGCCAGCTCGCCTGGATGACCGCCTTCAACGACGGAAGCCTGGACGGCCTCGAGGCGGAAAAGCTGACCGCCGCGCTGCGCGCCCTGACGCAGGGCGCCGCGCGCGGCGCGCCGGAGCTCGATGCGCCGCGCGAAGCCTGGAGCAGCGCGGTCGCCGGCTGGCTGGGCACGGGCCCGGCGCGGGGCGAGGCATGAGCCGGCGCCACCAGCTCGAGCTGCGCCTGAATGCGTATGCCGAGGTGCGTGCGATCCTCTCCGCCATGAGGAACGTCGCGCTCGTCGAGCTGCGCAAGCTCGGCGGACAGCTCGAGCACCAGCGCCGCGCGATGTCGACCATCGAGCGCGCGGCGGGCGATGTCATGCGCTTCTACGCGCCGCCCGGACCCGCGCCGCAGCAGGCCTCGGTGTGCATCGCCATCGGATCGGAGCGCGGCTTCTGCGGCGAGTTCAACGACACCCTGACCGAGGCTGCCGGCGCGCGCGGCGAGCGACTGCTGGTCGTGGGCACGCGTCTCGCCGAGCGGCTGGGCGAGGCGCGCGCCGCGCAGCTGCTGCCCGGCGCGAGCGTCGTCGAGGAGCTGCCAGCGGTGCTCGAGCAGGTCGCCGCGGCGCTCGAACGCGAGCAGCGCGCCGCGCCGCTCGCGCCCCTGCGTGTCACCGTTCTGTACGAGGATCCCGAGCTGGCGCGACCGGTGGCCCATGTCATCGCCCCGCTGCCCGCACCCGAAACCCCGCCCGGCGCACGGGACTTTCCGCCGCGTCTCACGCTCCCGCCCGAGCAGTTCTTCACCGCGCTCGCCGAACAGGCGCTGCTGCTCTCGCTGCAGAGCGCGTTTTCGCTCTCGCTGATCGCCGAGAACCGGCGCCGGCTCGAGCATATGGACAGCGCGCTGCGCCGCCTGGACGACACCACCGCCGGACTCGCGCGCCGCATGCATGCCGCGCGCCAGGAGGAGATCACGCAGGAGATCGAGGTGATCATGCTGAGCGCGCAGGCGCTCGCCGAAGAGGAGGCGCGCCCCGCTGCGCTATGATGGGGTCCCGACTCGGACCCGGACCGCGCCGCATCACCCCATGCCTTCCTTCGACATCGTTTCCCAGGTGGACAAGCAGGAGATCCGCAACGCCACCGAGCAGGCCAACAAGGAAATCACCAACCGCTTCGACTTCAAGGGCTCGGACGCGCGCATCGAGCAGAACGAGCTGCAGCTCACGGCATTCGCCGACGACGAGTTCAAGCTCGGACAGGTGCTCGACGTGTTGCGCGGCCGCCTGACCAAGCGCAACGTCGACGTGCGCTGCCTCGAGCTCGGCGCCATTGAGAAAATCTCGGGCGACAAGGCCAAGCGTCCGGTGACCGTCCGGGTCGGAGTGCCACAGGACAAGGGTAAGGCGATCGTCAAGCTGGTCAAGGATGCGAAGCTCAAGGTGCAGGCCTCGATCCAGGGCGATACGGTGCGCGTGTCCGGTGCGAAGAAGGACGATCTGCAGGCGACGATGCAGCTCGTGCGCAAGTCGGTGACCGACCTGCCGTTGCAGTTCGTGAACTTCCGCGACTGAGCGGGGGCCCGGCCGCCGCAGCTCAGTCGCCGACCAGCCCTTCGAGCCAGCGCGCGTACACCCTTTCGGCTACCGCGTTGAGCTGCGTCACGCGCATCTCGAGCAGGTCCTGCATCTCTTCGGCCGACTGCACCGCGGGGCTCGCGCGCGCGGCTTCGATCTCGGCGCGCCCGGCGTGGCACCAGCTGCGCACCAGTTCGGGCGTCATCTCGACGTGGCACTGCAGGCCAACGTGCTTGCCGAGCACGAAGGCCTGGTTCTCGCAGTAGGCGTTTTCGAGAATCCGCGTCGCGCCCGGCGGCAGCGAGAAGGTTTCGCCGTGCCAGTGAAACGCGGTAAATCCGGGCCGCGCGCCGAACCACTCGCGCGCCAGCGCGTTGTCGGAGACCGACACTTCGCCCCAGCCGAGCTCCTTGACGCGCGCCGGGCGCACTTCGGCGCCGAGCGCCTTCGCCATCAGCTGCGCGCCGAGGCAATGGCCGAGCACCGGCAGGTCGTGGCGCACCGCGTCCTGAATCAGCGCGAGCACAGGCGCAATCCAGGGCAGCGCATCGTTCGCGCTCATCGGGCCGCCCATCAACACGAGGCCGGAGAACGCGCGCGCCGAGCGCGGCACCGGCTCGTCGGCGTCGACCGCAACCAGACGATGCGGGATTGAGCGGCGCGTGAGCACGGTGGCAAAATAGCCCGGTCCTTCGCTGCGCACATGCCGGAAGATCGCGACCGGCTTCATTGATGCCTCCTTTGCCACGCGCGCATTTTAAATTGGGTAATTGCGGTTCTCGGCGACATTGGCAGCAGCCGCTGCGCTCGGCCCTGATCGGCGCCGCGCTGCTCATCGGATTGACGGCGCTCGCGCCGGCGCGCGCCGACGTCAGCCTGATCGGCGTGGTGCCCGGGAAGGCCGCGGTACTCGCGATCGACGGCGGCAACCCGAAGCTCGTCAAGATCGGCCGTAGCTGGAAGGGCATCCGCGTCGTCTCGGTCGACGAGCAGCACGCCGTGGTCGAGATCGACGGCGCCCAGCGGCGTCTGCCGCTCGGGCAGCACTACCGCTCGGGCGCATCGTCGTCGAGCGACCGCGAGAAGGTCGTGCTCGCGGCGGATCCGCGCGGGCATTTCTTCGTCGACGGGACGGTGAACGGCGGGCATGTGCGCTTCATCCTCGACACCGGCGCGACCGTGGTCGCGCTGCCCGGCGCCGACGCGAACCGCCTCGGCATCGACTACCGCAAGGGGCGCGCCGGCTTGATCGACACCGCCAACGGACCGGCGCGCGCCTGGCAGGTCCCGCTCGATACGGTGAGGGTCGGCAACATCGAGCTGCACAACGTCGAGGCGGTCGTCGTCGAAAGCGGACTGGAAGTCGCGCTGCTCGGCATGACTTTCCTGAATCGCGTCGAGATGCAGCGCGACGGCGCGACGATGACCCTGATCCGGCGTTACTGAGCGCTCCCCGGGACCAGGGGTACGAAACGCACCGGCAGCACGCGCCGCTCGTCGATGCCGCCGTCGGCGCGCTTGGTGACCAGCACGAGGTACTGCACGCCGTAATCGGCACCGACCGGGATCACCATCTTGCCGCCGGGGCGCAGCTGATCGACGAGCGCCTGCGGG
This sequence comes from Betaproteobacteria bacterium, assembly GCA_022340705.1. GTDB lineage: Bacteria > Pseudomonadota > Gammaproteobacteria > Burkholderiales > SG8-39 > SG8-39. Next base: position 7,920 of record JAJDNJ010000065.1, on the reverse strand, counting down.
ATGCGTGGCGCGGCCGCCGCCACCACGATGCCGTCGAAGGGCGCATGCTCCGGCCAGCCGAGGTAGCCATCGCCGGTGCGCACCGTGATGTTGCGGTAGCCAAGCGCGCCGAGCGCGCGCCGCGCGTCGTTTGCGAGCGCGTCGATGATCTCGATCGAGTAGACCTGGTGCACGATCTCGGCGAGCACCGCGGCCTGGTAGCCCGAGCCGGTGCCGACGTCGAGCACCACGTCCTTCGGCTGCGGGTCGAGCAGATCGGTCGACAGGGCGACGATGTAGGGCTGCGAAATCGTCTGCCCGCTGCCGATTGGCAGCGGATGATTGCGGTAGGCGAGCGAGGCCTGCGAGGCGGGCACGAGGCGATGGCGCTCGACTTTGCCCATCGCCGCGCGCACCGCGGGCGACATCGCCGCAAGGCCGGTCTCCGCGCGCGTCTCGGCGTACATCGCGTCGATTTCCTCGACCATGCGCGCGCGCTCGGCCGCGTCATCCGATCCCGCGTACAGCGTCGTCATCAGCAGTGCGCCGGCCGCGGCGCCCGCCGTGCGCGCGCCCGCGGAGATTCGAGTGCGCCATCCATGCGCCATCGCGGAGCCTTCAGCGCTGCGCCGTCCCGTCCTTTTCGATCAGCGCGTAGGCACTGTGGTTGTGGATCGACTCGAAATTCTCCGCCTCGACGACGTAGGCCTCGATGCGCTCGTCCAGGTTGAGCACCGCCGCAACGTCGCGCACCATGTCCTCGACGAACTTCGGGTTGTCGTAAGCGCGCTCGGTCACGAACTTCTCGTCCGGACGCTTGAGCAGCCCGTAGAGCTCGCTCGACGCCTGCTTTTCGACCAGATCGATGATCTCCTCGATCCAGACGAAGCCGTTCAGGCGCGCCGTGATCGTGACGTGCGAGCGCTGGTTGTGCGCGCCGCGCTCCGAGATCTTCTTCGAGCAGGGGCAAAGGCTGGTCACCGGCACCAGCACCCGCATCGTGAAGCGCTCCTCGTTCTGACGGCGTTCGCCGATGAACGTCACCTCGTAGTCCATCAGGCTGCGCACGCCCGACACCGGCGCGGCCTTGTCGACGAAGTAGGGAAAGCTCATCTCGATGTGGCCGTCCTGGGCCTCGAGCCGCTCGACCATTTCGCGCAGCATGACCTGGAAGGACTCGACCGTGATCTCGCGCTCGTGCGCGCTCAGAATCTCGACGAAGCGCGACATGTGCGTGCCCTTGAACTGGTGCGGCAGGTGCACGTACATGTTGAAGCTCGCCACCGTGTGCTGCACGCCGCCCGAACGCTCTTGGATGCGCATCGGGTGGCGGATCGACTTGACGCCGACCTTGTCGATCGCCAGGCGCCGCGAGTCGTGCGAGGCCTGGACGTCCGGGATGTTGTAGAGGTCGCGGGATTTCATGCTTGTCCCCGCTCAGATCGCGGGTTTGACGGGAAACCCCAGTATAGCAGCGGGCCTGCCCGCTGCCCGGCTCAGGGCTGCTCGTGCAGCGCCGCGGCGGGCGCTTCGAGCGCGGCGCGCACCGCCCGCTCGATCCCGCGCGCGTCGAGCCCCACCGACGCGAGCAGCTTGGCCGCGTCGCCGTGATCGATGAACCGGTCGGGCAGCCCGAGCAGCAGCACCCGGTGCTCCAAGCCGCGCGCGGCAAGCGCCTCGCACACCGCGCTGCCGGCACCGCCCATCACCGCATGCTCCTCGACCGTCACGATCAGTTCGTGCTTGTTCGCCAGGCGTTCGACGAGCGCCGCGTCGAGCGGTTTGACGAAGCGCATGTTGGCCACCGTGGCGTCGAGCGCTTCGCCCGCCGCGAGTGCCGGCGCGAGCATCGCACCGAAGGCGAGGATCGCCACGCGTCGGCCCTCGCGGCGCAGCTCGCCGCGCCCGTGCTCGAGCGTTTCCTCGACCGCGCCCGGCGCCGCGCCCGGTCCCGCGCCGCGCGGATAGCGCACCGCCGAGGGCCCGTCCAGGCGCAGCCCGGTGCTGAGCATGCGCCGGCACTCGGCCTCGTCCGCTGGCGCCATCACCGTCATGTTCGGTACCGTGCGCAGAAAGGCGAAATCGAAGGCGCCGTTGTGCGTCGCCCCGTCGCCGCCGACCAGCCCGCCGCGATCGAGCGCGAACAGCACCGGCAGATTCTGAATCGCGACGTCGTGTATCAGCTGGTCGTAGCCGCGCTGCAGAAACGTCGAGTAGATCGCCACCACCGGTCGCAATCCCTCGCAGGCGAGGCCGGCTGCGAAGGTGACCGCGTGCTGCTCGGCGATGCCGACGTCGAAATAGCGCTCCGGGAATTCTTCCGAGTAGCGCACCATGCCCGAGCCCTCGCGCATCGCAGGGGTGATCGCCACCAGACGCGGCTCGACGCCCGCCATCTCGCACAGCCAGTCGCCGAAGACCTGGCTGTAGGTCGGACGCCCGCCGCCGCTCTTCTTGATGCCTTCGGCCGGGTCGAACTTTCCCGGGCCGTGATAGGCAATCGGGTCGTCTTCGGCGAGCTTGTAGCCCTGCCCCTTGCGCGTGACCACGTGCAGGAACTGCGGGCCGCTCAGCTTCTTGATGTTGGCGAGGGTCGGAATGAGCGCGTCGAGGTCGTGCCCGTCGATCGGCCCGATGTAGTTGAAGCCGAATTCCTCGAACAACGTCGAGGGCGTGACCATGCCTTTGACGTGCTCCTCGGCGCGCCGCGCGAGCTCCCAGAAGCCGGGCACGCGCTTGAGAATGTGCTCGCTCGCGCGCCGTGCGCTCGAGTAGATCCGGCCCGACAGCAGCCGCGCGAGGTAGTTGGTCAGCGCGCCCACCGGCTGCGAGATCGACATCTCGTTGTCGTTCAGAACGACGAGCAGGTCGGCCTCGGAGGCGCCTGCGTTGTTCATCGCCTCGAAGGCCATGCCCGCCGACATCGCGCCGTCGCCGATCACCGCGATGCATTTGCGCTGCTCTCCGCGCATGCGCGCGGCGACCGCCATGCCGAGCGCCGCGGAGATCGAGGTCGAGGAATGGGCCGTGCCGAAGGTGTCGTAGACCGACTCGCTGCGCCTCGGGAAGCCGGAGATCCCGCCCAGCTGGCGCAGCGTTTTCATCCTCTCGCGCCGCCCGGTGAGAATCTTGTGCGGGTAGGTCTGGTGGCCGACGTCCCAGACGATGCGGTCCTCCGGCGTATCGAACACGGTGTGCAGCGCAATCGTCAGCTCGACGGTGCCGAGGTTCGACGAAAGATGACCGCCGGTCTGCGCCACGGATTCGAGCACGAAGGCGCGCAACTCGTCGGCCAGCTGCTTGAGCTCTCGGCGATCGAGCGTGCGCAGCTCGGCCGGGTCGTTGATCGCGTTGAGCAGCTCGTACATGGCCGGATTGTAGTCCGCCGAGGCGCGCCCCCCGTCCGGCCGCTCGCCGGAGGCGTGCGTGAAGGCGGTCATCAGAATTTTCTCAGCACGATGAAATCGGCGAGCTCCGCAAGGCGGCGGGTTTGCGCGCCCACGCTCGACGCCGTGGACAGCGCGCCGAGCGCCTTGTGTGCTTCGACCCGCAGTTCCTCGGCGAATTCCCGCGCGCGCGCGGCGCCGAGCACGGAAACGTAGGTCGCTTTGCCCTGCTCGGCGTCCTTGCCCGCGGTCTTGCCGAGCGTTGCGGTACTCGCATCCGCATCGAGCACGTCGTCCACCACCTGGAAGGCGAGCCCGATGCATTTGGCATAGTGATCGAGGGCTTCGCGTGCGCCTGCGCCGAGCGGCGCGCCGCAGGCCGCGCCGATGCGCACCGCCGCCCGAATCAGCGCGCCGGTCTTGTGGATGTGCATGAATTCCAGCTCGGCGGCACCGAGCGTCTTGCCGGTCGAATCGAGATCGATCGCCTGCCCGCCCGCCATGCCGCGCGAGCCGCAGGCCCTCGCCAGCAGCTGCAGCATCTCGAGCTGCGCGGCCGGGTCGTCCGCCAGACGGTGCGCCGCGAGCAGCTCGAAGGCAAGCGCCTGCAGCGCGTCGCCCACCAGCAGCGCGGTGGCCTCGTCGTACTCGACATGCACCGTGGGCTTGCCACGCCGCAGGACGTCGTCGTCCATGCACGGCATGTCGTCGTGCACCAGCGAATAGGCATGGATCATCTCGACCGCCGCGGCGGCGATCTCGACGCGCGCCGGATCGGCGCCGGTCAGCTCGCCGCTCGCGAAGGCCAGCAGCGGCCGCACGCGCTTGCCGCCCTCGAGCGTCGCATAGCGCATCGCCGCGTGCAGCTGCTCGGGTGCGAGCGTGGCCGCGGGCAGCAGGCGCGCGAGCACCGCCTCCATACGCGCCTGAATTCCGCCCATCCAGGCCTGGAAGCCCGGCTCAGGTGTCGTCACTGTCTTCGGGCGCGAGCGCGGCAAGCGGCTTGAGCACCTCGCCTTCGAGCACCTTCACCTGCTGCTCGGCCGCCGCGAGCCGCGCCTGGCAGGTGCGCACCAGTTCGAGGCCGCGCTTGTGCGCGGCGAGCCCCTGCTCGAGGCTGAGCTCGCCGCTCTCCATCTGCGCGACGATTCGTTCGAGCTCTGCGAGCGCCTTTTCGAACGACAGCCCCTCTACGGGCTTTCCTGCCGCCGCGCCGCTGCGGCTCGCCTTGGTCATGCGCAAGACCATAGCCGAACGCTCGCGGGACGGTCAAACCCGCCGCGCGCGCGCGCAGTAGAATGCCCGCATTCGTCCTCGGCCGGTCATCTGCGCGCCCCACCCCGGAAGCGCGGCGCGGCAAGGAGAGGCCATGTCCTACACCACACTCGTGCCGACGCGGGTTCTCGCGGAACATCTTCAGGAAGCGACGTGGCGCCTGTTCGACTGCCGCCACGAGCTGACCCAGCCCGGGCTCGGCGCAGCGCAGTACGCCGAAGGGCACATCCCGGGCGCCGTGCACGCGCACATGGATCGCGATCTCGCCGCGCCGCCCAACGGCGCCAACGGCCGGCATCCGCTGCCCTCTCCCGAGGCGTTCGCCGCCTGGCTCGGGCGCCAGGGCCTGCGGCCCACCGACCAGGTCGTCGCCTACGACGCCTCCGGCGGCACGGCCGCCGCTCGGCTGTGGTGGATGCTGCGCTGGGTCGGGCACGAAGCCGTTGCGGTGCTCGACGGCGGCTTCACCGCCTGGCGCAAGGAAGGACGACCGGTTACCGCGAGCGTGCCGCGCGTCGCGCCGACGCGCTATCCGGGCAAGCCGCGCGCGGATGCCGAGGTCGATGCCGCGCGCATCGTCGCGCATCTCGGCCACGCCGACATGATGATCATCGACGCACGCAGCGCCGAGCGTTATCGCGGTGAGAAGGAGCCGATCGATCCGGTGGCCGGGCGCATTCCCGGCTCGCGCAACCGTTTCTGCGGCCTCAACCTCGCGCCCGACGGGCGCTTCAAGGACGCCGCGACGCTGCGCAGCGAGTTCGACGCGCTGCTCGACGGCCTCGCACCGGGCGCCGTCGTGCACAGCTGCGGCTCGGGCGTCGCGGCCTGCCACAACCTGCTCGCGATGGAGGTCGCCGGACTCAGCGGATCGCGCCTGTACCCCGGTTCCTGGAGCGAGTGGATCGCGGATCCGGCGCGGCCGCGCGAACAGGACTAGGCACGCGCGGCGTGGCCGCCGACGCGCTTCTGGTCGCGCATTTCCTGATCGCCGCGTTCATCGTCGGCGGCCTGCTGCTCACCTGGATCGGCGCGCTGCTGCGCTGGGGCTGGGTGCGCAACCCTTGGTTCCGTTACCTGCACCTGTGCGCGATCGCCTTCGTCGCGCTCGAAGCGGCGCTCGGGATCGCGTGCCCGCTCACCGTCTGGGAGGATCTGCTGCGCGGCGGCCTGCGCCCCGAATCCTTCGTCGGCCGCTGGGTCTACGCGGCGCTTTACTATCGCGCGCCGGAATGGCTGTTCACCGCCGCCTATCTCGCCTGGACGGCAGCGACGCTCGCAACGCTGAAATGGATTCCTCCGCAGCGGGCGCAGGGACGCAATCGCGCACGGCACAGCGCCGCTGCGCAGGGCTTCACCCTGCTCGAGCTGCTCGCGGTACTCGGCGTCGTGGCCATCCTCCTGCTGATGGCGATTCCGAGCTACCAGCACAAGATCGTGCGCGAGCAGGTGCTCGAGGCGCTGCCCCTGGCCGACATCGCCAAGGGTCCGATCGCCGCCGAATGGAAAGCGAAGCAGAAGTTTCCGGCAAACAACGCGGCGGCCGGTCTGCCGACCGAAGACAAGATCGTCAGCACCCTGGTCAGCGCGGTCGCGATCGAGCAGGGTGCGATCCACATCAGCTTCGGCAACCGAGCACACGGGCAGCTCAAGGGCAAGGTTCTCAGCCTGCGCCCGGCGGTCGTCGCCGATGCGCCGATCGTCCCCGTCGCCTGGATCTGCGGCTACGCGCCGGTACCCGGCCAGATGACGGTCCAGGGGCAGAACCGTACGGACGTCTCCGCCGAATACCTTCCGTACAAGTGCCGCGCAGACTAATCGGCCCCGCGCGTGGCGTTTTCAGGCGCCCTTAACGCAGAGCACCTGCTTGAGCGTGTGGACGACCTCGACCAGGTCGCGCTGCCGCTCCATCACCTCGTCGATATCTTTGTAGGCGCCCGGAATCTCGTCCAGCACGGCGTCGTCCTTGCGGCACTCGACCCCATCGGTCTGCGCCGCAAGGTCGGCCACGGTGAACTGGCGGCGCGCCTCCTTTCGGCCCATCCTGCGGCCCGCGCCATGCGAGCAGGAGTAATAGCTCTCCGCGTTACCGAGCCCACGCACGATATAGCTGCGCTGCCCCATGCTGCCAGGAATGATGCCGAGCTCGCCCGTGCCCGCGCGAATCGCGCCCTTGCGCGTGAGCCAGACCTCGCGCCCGAAATGCGTTTCCTGCTCGACGTAATTGTGGTGGCAGTTGATCGCTTCTGCGCGCTCGCGGAACGGCGGCAGGTGGCGATGCAGCACGATCAGGATGCGCCGCATCATTTCGTTGCGGTTCTCGCGCGCGTAGCCCTGCGCCCAGCCGACGGCGCGCACGTAGTCCTCGAAGTGCTCGGTGCCTTCGGTCAGGTAGGCGAGGTCGCGGTCCGGGAGATTCACCTGATGCCGACGCATGTCCTCGCGCGCGAGCTCGATGAAGTATTGCCCGATCGCGTTACCGATCCCACGGCTGCCTGAATGCAGCATGACCCACAACTCGCCCGCCTCGTCGACGCACAGCTCGATGAAATGGTTTCCGCCGCCGAGCGAGCCGAACTGCGACGAGAGGATCGCCTCCGCAGAGTCCTTGCGCCGCGCGAACGCCTTCGAGTGCCTCTCCTCCATCCAGCGAAAGCCGGAGTAAAGAACGCTGGCCGCCTTTTCGTTCTGCTGCGCAGCTGCGTGCTTCTCGAATCCGGTCGGCACGGTGTGCTCGATCTCTGAGCGGATCTGCGTCAGGCTCTCCGGCAGATGCTCGGCGCGTGCACCGGCAAGGCGCACCGCCATCATGCCGCAGCCGATGTCGACGCCGACTGCGGCGGGAATGATCGCGCCGCGCGTCGCGATCACGCTGCCGACCGTGGCGCCGACGCCGTAGTGCACGTCCGGCATCGCCGCCACTCCGTGCGGATCGATGAACGGCAGCGCTGCGAGATTCCTGAGCTGCTGCAGCGCAGAGGGCTCGATCTGGTCCGTCCAGATCATGATCGGGTTCGCGCCTTCGTCATGGATCCGCTGCTTCACGATCTCTCCCGGCCATGGGCGCGGTGACCGCCGCACGCCGCCCACCGATGTCGATGCCGCATGATACTCAGGAGGCGTGACGTGCGAGCGCCCAGCGCACATGCTCGCGCACCAGCGCCGAAGGGTGATCCGCGCGCGCGCGCAAGGCGGTGAGCACCTCGGCGCTGCGCGGCGCGTTGCCCAGCCCGACCGCGAGATTGCGCAACCAGCGCTCATAGCCGATGCGACGGATCGC